>DAIDHC010000086.1 GCA_027452065.1 Bryobacterales bacterium | reverse complement strand
GCCAAACTCGAACGCTTCTTGGTTACACTGTGTCATAGCGAAAGCCGCTGCCTCCTTGGCTCTAACTGCTGTGTGGAAACTCAGTTATGCCAGAAGCAGCGGCTTTTTGCTAGTCCCTGTGTGAGAAATCGCGGCTAGCGGGTCCGGCCGCCGGACCCTCGCGCCGGCGCCGGTTGCCGGGCGCCGCCGCCCCGCTCAGAACCAACACCGCCGGCGCCGTCCCAAAAACAAAGGGCGGATGTCAATCCAGCCAAGCTGGTGCCATCCGCCCGCGTAACGGGGACTTAACTCTAAAGCGTCGGCAACAGGTCAAATGTTACCGTTTTGTTTGAAATTTTTCAGCGCCGTTCAACGTGCTTCGCCCCCCGTCCGCCGTAACGTGATCGTGCCCGCGCGCGTCCTCATTGTCAGCCGCTGACCTCCGCCTCCGATCTGCCCGCGCAGCGATCCGCCGGAGCGCTTCGTCTGCTCCACCGGAACCTCCACCGCCACCCGTCCCTCGTCGGTCTTCGCGTCCACGTTGCACGCCAATTGCCCCGCAAACACCACTCTGATGTCGCCCCCGCCGGTTTGCATCTTCCACGGAACCGACACCTTCGAACCCTCCGCCAGTTTCACCTCGATCGCGCCGTCCCGGGTCTTGAGATTCAGCCGCTCGAATCGCCCGGAGACATTCATGCCCCCGTCTCCAGTCTGCGCGTCCAGGAATCCGTCCATGCGCAGCGCGGCGATGGGCCCCAGCCCGCTGTTCAAATGAACGTCGCCGCCGAACCCCTCCGCCTCCACTTCTCCATCCCCGGTCCGCGCAATCAGGCTCAGCGTCCTTGGCACAATCAGATCCACCTGAACCCGGCGGGCCCCAACGCCGAAAAACACCGGCGGCGTGCGCACCCCCAGGGAAACGATGTCCTCCTGTTGGCTTTCCACCACCGCCACTCCTTCGTCCCCGATCGTCCAGCCGATGGTGGCGACGTGCGCCTCCATCCACTTGACGTCACCTCCGCGAATCCGCAGCTTCGCCTCGGTCGCCTCCAGCCTTACGCTGGCCGGTCCTTGAAACGTGTATTTCCGATCCCAGTCCGCCGCGTGGGCGAACGGGATTCCCGCCGCCAACGCCGCCGCTATGAGTAAGGTTTGAAGAGCCTGCGAGCCTGCCGCCATTCCATCGCGCACGCCCCATCTTACTGACACCCGGCCCGCGCCGCCATCCTGTCCGGGCCCATCCCGCTCCCTGGTCCGCCCCCGGACCGCGCCTCGGACCTGCCGCTCGGGCCTCCCTCAGCCCTCGGCAGCCTTTTCCAGAGGCTCAATCACGGCGTCCACGGCTCCCGGCTCACCCGCCCTCCGCTCACCTGCCTTCTCCGCCGGAATCATCGCCGCGCGCATGTCCGTGCTTTCCTCCACCGCGCGGATTTCATACATCGGATATGCCGCCGAAGCCCCGGACCGCCCATCGTCGTCCCAAAGCCCGGGATGCGTGGCGTCGAAGATGAAGGGCGAAACGATGTCGATGCCCGCGTCGCGATACGGGTCCACTTTGGGCTCCCGGTGCATTCTGAGGCCTCCCGCCGCCGGCGTGCGTGCCACCGCATTCCCCGCCGCCGGTCTCCTCCCCCGGTCCTCGAGACTCGGATACACCACCATCGGCCCCGGCCGCGGCACTTCCGCCGGTCCCATTGGCCCGCCCGGCTCCGGCAGGTTCGACCCCGGTAGAAGCGCGACAATTTCCTCGCCCCGCTCGGCCGACAGGATTCGCTCGCTCCAGGGAGACAGCGGAATCCCGCGAAACGACAACCGCTCCTGTACCACCAGCGCCGCCGGTCCCAGGCCCGACCGGCTCCGCCTCAGGTACCGGCGTTCCTCCATGCGGATCTCACGCAGCATCTCATCCATCGCCCGCCGCCGCGCCGTCTCTTCAATCGCCTTCACCTTCTCGTTCCACGTCTCGTTCTGTTGCGCCGCCTGCGACTGCGCCGCGTGCGCCACCGCCCGCTCCCGGGACACCAGCGTGTCCATCCGCGCCTCCATGAAGATCCAAACCAGGAGCGCGGAGCCCAGCGCCACAAAGAAGGGGAGCGCGATCGAAATCACAGTGTCCAGCGGCATGGCACTCCTTCTATCGGCGCCTGCCACCGAAAGGTTTAGCCCCCCCGCCCCTCCTTCTTAGTCTCTCCCCCGCGGGGAGCGCTTCACTCCCCTCCCTGCGACCCGTCGATCTTGGCTCCCCCGCCCACCGCCAGCAGTCTCTGAACCTGATATCCCACTTCACGAAACATCAGTAAGTTGATGAAACAAATAAGAATCCCGCGCAGCCGCCAACCCAGGCCGGCCATCATCCCGTAATGCTTTCCGGCATAGGCCGTCACCGCCGCCAGACGGTCCGCCGACCGCGCCGCCCTTGCCCCCACGCTCTTCGGAGCCTCCTCCAGCCGATGCCGCACCGCCCGCGCCTCCCCCACCACCAGTACCTTCCGCTGCGCCCGCCGGATCTGGTAGCAGAGCTCGGCGTCCACCCCCGTGTCGCCATAGCGCTCGTCGAAGAAATTCAACCCGCGAATGAAGTACTTCCGCGCCAGCATCGCCTCCATCGACGTCCACTCCACCTCGGCCGGGCCGCCCTCGATCGCCACCGGCTTCCAATCCGGCTCCTCGTCCTTCTTCCAGCGCTCGAAAAGCTCCGCCGGCGTGGCCAGCGCCCGCGCCCCGGACACCGGCTTACCTTCCTCATCCACCAGCAGCGGGCACACCGCAACCGCGTCCGCCGCCCCGTCCAGCAAGGCCGCCAGCCGCGCCACCGTCTCCGGCATCACCTCCACCGCCGGCGACAGAAACAGCACATACTCGGCCGCCGCCGTCCGGATGCCGATGTTCCACGCCTTGGCGCGCCCGAAGTTTTTCGGCAGCCTCAGAAACGTCGTGCCCGGAAATTCCGCGTCCAGACCCGGACTCTCATCCCGCGATCCGTTGTCCACCACCAGAATTTCCAGCTTGTCCCGCGCCTGCGAGGCGTTCAACGCCGCCAGGCACCGCCGGAGCGCTCTCGCCTGGTTGTGCGACACGATCAACGCCGTTACCGCCGGCTTGGATGGTTCTTGCGCCTCGTCCATGGGAAAGAAAAGGATACCGCACCGCGCCGGCGCACCGGCCCGGCGTCCTCACCGCGCCGCCGTCATCTCCCGCACCTGCCGCCGCGCCCGGCCGAGCGATTCCGCCAGCGCCGCGATATCCTCCGGCTGCGTCTCGAAATTCGTCACGCACGCCCGCAGCACCGTCTTCGTCTTCCCCAGCAGGGTCGTCGAAATCCACGCCTCTCCCAAAGACACCACCCGCATCGCGATGGCCTGCGGGTCGCCTCCCTGCGGGTCCGTGAAACAGACCACAGGCAGCGGCGAGTCGTTCTCGATCCGCCAGCCGTCCGCCGCCAGCCGCTTCCGCAGCAGCGCTCCCATCCGCGTCTGATGGCGGATCGCCTCGGCGTACCCGTCCCAGCCCGCCGCCGCCAGCGACAAAAACAACTTCGCCCCCGTGAATCGCCTCGACCATTGCATCGAGTGCAGGTGCGGATCCACCACGTCCAGCCCCTTGGCCTCGCGCGGCATGTAGGCGGTTTCCGTGCGGAACGTCTGGTCCAGAATCCCCGCCCGCCGCGTCAGAAACACGCCCGCCCCCATCGGCACGCTCAGCCATTTGTGGGCGTCGAAAGTGATCGAGTCGGCGCGCTCGATGCCGTTGAGCAGCCAGCGCATCTCCGGCACCAGCGCCGCCGCCCCGCCCCAGGCCGCGTCCGCGTGGAGCCACACTCCCTCCCCGGCCGCCACTTCCGCGCACTCCACCAGCGGATCGATCGAGCCGGCGTTGGTCGTCCCCGCCGTCGCCACCACCAGAAACGGAAGCTCACCCGCCGCCCGGTCCCGCGCAATCGCCGCCGCCAGCCCGTTCACCTTCATTCTCAGGTCCGGCCCGGTCCCGATCTCCCGCACCGCCTCCTGCCCGATCCCGGTCAGCCGCGCCGCCTTCAAAAAGGAATGATGGCTCTCGGCCGAGACATACATCACCGGCTGGCCCCCCAGCGCCCGCGCCCCCCGCCGGCCGAACTCAGGAAACGCCGCCGTCAGCGCCGCCAGCACCGCCGTGTGATTCGCCTCCGCTCCGCCCGAGGCCAACGTACCGTCCGTTTCCCCGCCCCGGTAGCCGAACCGCTCCCCCAGCCGCCGGATCAAAAGCTGCTCGATCTCGACCGCCAGCGGGCTATGGCTCCAGGCCGCAAGCTGCGGATTGAACGCCGCCACCAGAGCGTCCGCCGCAATCCCCATCGTCGTGGGCGAAGGATTGAACAGCCCAAAATAGCGCCGGTGCGGCGTGTGCGTCTGGAACCGGCTCAAGCCTTCCGCCAGCCGCCGCACCGCCTCCACCGGCGCCGCCGGCTTTTCGAAATCGCACCCCTCCAGCCACTCCCGCACTTTCTCCGGGCTCATCTCCGGCGTCACCCGTCCCTGCGAAACCGAGCCCAGATACCGCTCGATCTCCTCGGCCACCGCCGCCCATACGGCCGCCCGCTCTCCGGCCGGAAAGCGCAGACGCTCCTGTCCTGGTTCACCCGTCATCCTTCAATTGTCAACCATCGGCGCGCGCGGCAGCCCTCAGTTGCCCGAATGCCACAGCCAGTCCGGCGACAGCGCCGCCTTGGCCGCCGCCCGCCGCACCGGGAACGAGAATGCCGTCTCCTCCGCGCCCGCCTCGATCCAGTGCAGCTTCGGCCCGCCCTCGCCCCCGGTCACCACCAGCGGAACCCACGCCGCCGGCTCTTCGCCCGCGTCCTTCTCCTGCAGGCTTCCGCTCAGCCGCAGGTTCCGCACCGCGTATTTCAGCCGCAGCTCCGGAATGCCCGTGCCGTAAACCCAGTAGTCGAAAAACGCCCGCAGTTGCCGGTCGGGCCCGCCCTCCGGAACGAAGGCGGCCGCCGTCTCCCGAAACCCCCGCGTGGAAAGCCTCCCGCCGGCGTTTTTTTCGCACAGGGCCCGCAGAAACCGCGTAAACTGCGCATCCCCCATCCGCTGCCGCAGCATGTGGATGATCCACGTGCCCTTGTCGTAGGTGATCACCCTCCAGGCACTCGGCGACTCGGAGTTTCTCAGCCGCGCGCCCCACACAATCGGCCCGTTCGACTCCACCGTCCGCCCTTGCGAGTCCTTCTCCAGCAGGTGCCTCCGGTAGTCTTCCAGCACCTCCGATACCGCCTTGGATCCCTTCCGGCTCTCCAGATACAGCAGCGACGTGTAATTGGCCAGCGCCTCGGCCAGCCAATCGTCTTCCGGCCCGTCCGGCACCACCAGGTTTCCCCACCACTGGTGCGCAATCTCATGCGCCTCCAGAAGCTCGGAATAGAACGTCTGCGAATCGCGGCTCCGCATGTCCGCCGGAAACTGGGCCGGGTCCACGTAGGCCAGCGTCGACAGGTACACAAGACCCGGGAACCCCTGCCCGAAGGTGCCCGGAATCGGCGACACCGTGATCGACCGGAACGGCGGCGGCCCCAGCATCGACGCCATAAAGCCGAACGCCGCCGCCGTCTCCAATGCGAACCGCTCCAGGTTCGGCGCCGCCACGCGCGTCTCCGGCTCCGGAGCCGGCGAAGGCCGCCGTCCCGCGGCACCCGCCATCGCCGGACTCACGGGCCCGGCCACGGCGCTGGTCCGGTTGGCGTACACCCGGATCGTGTACGGCCCGCGCTCCAGCCGCACGCTCTCGTAGGAACCCAGGTTGAATCCGGCAAACCGGATCGGCGCCGGCGTCCGGGTGTGCGTGAATCGCTGCCCGCCCTCGACGCCCTCCTCCACCACCTCGCCCGTGCTCACCAGCGTCAGCGCCTTCGGATACCGGTAGCTGATGTCGAAGCCGGCCACCGGAATCCCGATCTGCGGGTACCAGGAGCCCCGTGACGCCACAAAGTAAACGTCGCCGCCGGTGCGCTCCACCACGCTGCCCTGATGGTGGAACACCATCTCGTGCCGGCCGGCGGCCAGCGGCGCCCCCGGGATCAGCAGTACGTCCTGCCCATCCTCGAACGGCGGCACTCCGCCCGGCGCCGCCGGAGGCTGGTACACCTCCATCGGCGCGCCGTCGAGCTCGGCGCCGGTGATCGTCATCCGCGGCGACAGAAAGCAGGGTATCGGCTCGTCGATCGATGCCGTCGTCTCGAAGCTCAGCCTCGTGGTCACCTTCATCGCCAGCGCCCCGTCCAGGCTCGCCTCGATCCGGTAGCCGGCGTTCCGGAACAGCCCCCCCATCGCCGCCTCGCCGCCATGCCGCGTGGCGAACGAGCTCCAGATGTTGAAAAACTGCCGCCCGTTCCGCTCCGCATTCTGCCCCACCGTGATGCGCGGCGGCGCCGAAGGATCGTAGATCACGTCGAACGGCCCCAGCGAGGAGCCGAGCGTCGCCATCACGAAAACGCCCCGCTCCTTGGCCGGCGACAGAAGATCGTGCACCAGCCGTATGCTGAAGGTCGCATACATGGTCCGCAGCGCCGGCGTCGCCTCGGCCTCGATCGTCGTCCCGATCTCCCGATTCTTCCGCGCCGGCTCGCCCCCGCCCGGGTGCTCGAGCATCGCCTCCAGACGGTCCGCCGTGTCGTCGCTGAACACCATGAGCGCGTTGCGGAAATGCGCGTCCATGTTCGGAGCTTCGGTGAACCGCGCCAGCGACAGCCGCTCGGCCCGGTCCGGCGGCAGCAGCAGCACCTCGCCGTCCCCACCCGCCGCGTCGGAAGCAAAGTAAGCCCCGGGGCGTACGCCGTTCACCGGCAGCGCCAGAATGAGATAGCCGGCGTTGAAGAAGATTTTGAGATCGTCTTTGGCCAGCCGCAGCCCGGTCACGCGGTAGCATGCCTCCGGGTCCAGACCCGAGGCCTGCAGCCTGCCTGCCAGATCGGAAGCGCCCGGCGGCGCCGCTCCGCTCAGCGGGAGCATTGCCGCCGCCAGCAGCAATAGCACGCGCATCACGTATTTAGTGTAGTGCGCTCCGGCCCCGCGCGCTCAGCCTGCCGGCGGTGGCGCGGGCTGCGGCGCCGGTGGCGCGGGCTGCGGCGACTGGGAAGCCTCCGCAGCCGGCTGGGCATTTTGCCCCGGCGTGTACACCTCCGCCTCCGCCCAGCCGTGCGTGTGCGAGGCCAACTGCAATCGGATCGGCAACAGCGGCTGCTCGTCCGGCCCCGTCTCCACGGCGAACTTCAGCCGGTACGCCGGCCCGCCCTCGTCCTGGGCCAGGGCCTCGCCCGAGTACACCGGCAGCGGCTCTCCGTTTTCGATAATGATGAAGCTGGTCAGCGGCGGCCCGCCGGCCGGCGCGCCTCCGGCCCCGGTCACCGTCACCTCCACCTGCGTCTCTTTCGCGCCCGGCCGGAACGAGTTCAACCGCAGCTTCGGAGCCGGCAGCGCCCGCATCGCCGCCTCCGCCCTCTCCAGCGTCTCCAGCGCCCGCTTCGCGTTTCGCCCCACCCGCCCCGGCTCGTCCGCCAGTTCCTTCACGAGCCCGGCGAAGCGCACGTCCCGGATCGTCTGCACCGTCCAGGCCGCGGCCGCGCGCCAGTTCAATTCTTCCGACCGGCACATCTCGTACAGCCCGGCCACGCTCGCCGGATCCCCGCACCGGTACAACCCCAGCAGCGCGTTCGCCCGCACCCGGTGGTTCGGATCCTGTGTGAACCGCTCAAACACCGCCCGCGTGTCCGCGGCCGGCGCCTGCCACAATGCTTCCACGAAGTCCGCTCTCCGCCGCGGATCGACAATCAGCATCGCCCGTTCCACCGCTCCCGGCGCCGCCCCCGGCGATGCCGCCGCAGCCGTCAGCCGCGCCTCGAAGTTCGTGTCCAGCTTCCCGATCTCCTGGCTGATCCGCACCGCCTCCGGCAGCGAGAATTCCCGCGGGTCCGACAGTCGCCCGAGCAGCATCCCCCGCCCGGCGAGCAACGCCAGCAGATACCTGAGCCCGGGCCCGGTCTCCGGCTCGTTCAGCACCGGCAGAATCGCGTGCGCCAGATCCTGCTGGCACGATTCCACCAGCGCCCGTAATTGCTTGGCGGCAATCTGCGGCTCGTGCGCGAATTTCTTCAGCGCCGACCGTACCACCTCATTGACCGCCGTAGACATCTCACCCGTCTCATCGGCACGGCCACAAAAAGCTTAAATGTTTCCCCTCAGATGAACATCTCTTCGTCCGAGGTCGCCTGCGTCACGTTCGAACGGCTGCCCCGCGCCAGAAAGCCCAGCGCCGCCTTCACTCCCGTCGCGATCCCCTGCACTTCCCGGATCGGCCACATGATCCCTCCGTGCACCGCCGCCACCGTCTCCTGCGCCCGGCTCACCGTGTCGTCGATCACCAGTTCCACACGGTCCATCTGGATCTTCGCCCGGCCGGCCGCGTCCGTCACCACTTCTTCCACTTTCACCAACTGATTGCGCGCCGACTCCAGAATCTCGTTGGCCGTCGTCGAGATCTCCATAATCTGCTTCCGGCTCTGCTCGACGCCTGTCCGCGCCGAGTCCACCAGCGACTCCACCCGCGGCAGCAGTTCCACCACCTTCGCCTGCACGCCCTTACTGGACCGGTAGATACCGATCAGCATTACCGCTTGCGTCAGCATGCCGAGCGCAACCAGCCCGACGAAGATGGTCATCACCACCAGCAGAGTCTGTTGATCCATGTTTTTTCCGCAACTCCAGCGCCGTTAAATGCCTTCCGCGCCCTCGACCGTAGGCTTCATGGCCTCCCGGTAGGCTTGTTTACCCGCCTCCACCGCGGCGGCCACCTGATCCCGCTGCCGCGACACCACCGTCCTGCCCTTCTCCACCGCGTCGTTCATCACCGTCTTGCCCCGCTCCACCGCGTCGGCCGCCGTCTCGCGCAACTCGCCTCCGCGGCGCTTCAGATAGTCCTTGCCCTCGTCCGCCCTGTTCTTCAGCAGATTCCGCGTCTCCTCCCCGCTCTGCGGAGCCAGCAAAAGCCCCGCCGCTACGCCCAAACCCAGGCCCAGGAAAAAATACGACACTTTATTGTCGTCAGCCATTTTTCTATCCTCCTTCTTGCGCCCATTTCGGGCGCTCCACCCGGCTCGGCGGCCCGCTCCGGCGCCGCCCGTTTCAGTCGGCCCGCGCCGCCCGTGCCGCTCCCGTTTTCAGCATAGCAGGGCGGCTGTCGGACGATGTCGCCGCCGAGCCGCTCTCGATCGGATACCCTTTGTCGATCCAATCGTGCGTGAAATTTTCCGGCATATCGAGCACCTTTACGTGATGGTATCCCGCCTGCGCCAGCGCCTGAAAGGCCGGCCGCACGTTCGGGCAATGATCGAACGGGCAGCAGCCGCAGTAAATCACGATCTCGGCGTCCTTGGGCAGACGGCTCACCGCCCGCTTCAGGTCCTCGATCCCTTCCGCCTTCGACGCCGGCCCCGCGTATACCGACCCGGGTATATGCTTGCTCCGGTACAACACGTTGAAGCCCACGTGAAACAGCTTCGGCCTGGTCCCGCTTTTCAGTTGCCCGGCCAGCGCCGCCGCCGGCATCAGATCGCCCGCCTTCCACGGATCGGCGTCATTGGCCACCCCCGCGGCGCATAGCGCCAGCGCCAGCACTATCGTTGTTTTCGTCCTCATGCCTGCTACTATAGCCGCACCGCTCCCTTCTCTGCTATCGTGCCTTTGGATGGCGCCCCGCAAAACAGCCCCGCTCGAATACGACCGTCTGCTCGCCTACGCCCTCCGCGCCCTCGGCGCCCGCTCCTGCTCCACGGGCGAACTGCGCGACAAGCTCCGCCGCAAGGCCGCCCGCCCCGCCGATATCGATGCCGTGCTCGCCCGCCTCAAGGAACTCAACTACCTTGACGACGCCCGCTTCGCCCAGTCCTTCGCCCAGTCGCGCCTGGCCAACGACGGCGTCGGCCGCGATAAAGTGGTGCGGGATCTCCGCCGCCGCCGCATCGGCTCGACGCTGGCCGACAAGGCCGCCGCCGAGACCTACAGCGGCACCGACGAGCCAACGCTGGTCCGCGCCTGGATCGAGCGCAAGTACCGCGGCAAGGATCTCCCCGCATTCCTCGCCGAGCCGAAAAACCTCGCCGCCGCCTTCCGCCGCCTCCGCCTCGCCGGCTTCTCCTCCTCCGCCTCCATCTCCGCCCTCAAACGGTTCGCTTCCCGCGCCGAAGAGCTCGAAGACTTCGAGCCCGGCGACGCCGAAACCGGCGGCTAAAACTTCACGCGCGGGCTCTGCCGCGCCCGGTCGGATTGACCCCGCCGGCGAACGTGGAGGCCCGGTTGGCACAGGCGCGCGGCGCCGGGCTCGAAGGCTCCGCCTCCCCCGGCGGCGCGCTGAAAGATCCCGCCCCCGCCGGCGGCGGCTAAAACTTCACGTGCGGGCTCTGCCGCGCCCCGGCCTCGGTCTTGAAGTACGCATCGTTGGGCCGGAAGCCGAACATGCCCGCGATCACGTTGCTCGGAAACAGCGCGATGTCGGTGTTGTAGCGCTGCACCGACTCGTTGTACTTGCGCCGCTCCACCGCGATCCGGTTTTCCGTCCCGGCCAGCTCATCCTGCAGCCGGAGAAAATTCTCGTTTGACCGGAGCTGCGGATAGTTCTCCTGCAACAGCAGCAGCCGTCCCAGTGTCCCGTCCAGCCGCCCGTTGGCCTCGATCTTCTCCTGCGGCGTCCGCGCTCCCAGCAGCGCCGCCCGCGCATCGGCGATGTCTTTGAATACCGTCTCTTCGTGCTTGGCAAACCCCTTCACCGTCTCCACCAGGTTCGGGATCAGGTCCGAGCGCCGCTGCAGCGCCACGTCCACCTGGGCCCACTGAGCGTCAATAGCGACCTTCTCGGTGGCCAGGTTGTTGTACGTGCTCTTCACCGTCCCGAACACTAACAGCCCGCCGAACAGCAGCACCACCAGAATCACGATCAATGTGATCTTCATCTTTTTCCCTCGTCCTCTCCTCTGTTAGAATGCCGCAAACCGGCTCCCCGCATCAGTTCTCGCCCAGCTCGTTCACCACCCGCACCAGGCCTTCGATCTGATCCAGATACGCCGCAAACAAGGCCGCGACGTCCACCCCGTCGGCCGCCATGTTCCCTTCCCGCACGTCCAGCAGCGTCTCGAACGGCCGCGGCTCGGCGCCCAGCTCGCTCAGTTTCCTCGCCACGTCCCGCTTCCGGTTCGCCACTCTCACCCCGCTCAACATCATCGCGTGCCGCAGCAGCACCAGAAACGTCGATACCGAATCCAGCATCAACTTGAGCAGCGCCTTCCGGTCGTTCAACACCCCCGCCGCCATCCGCCGCAGACGGAACAGGTGCGACCGCAGCTGGTGCTCCAGTTGTGCCCGGTAATAGATCCGCCGGACCTCGATCCCCGCAATCGCGTCCACCCCGAACAGCACCTTCCGCCGCTCGATCATGTCTTCGAACTCGATGGGAAAACAGTCCGCGCTCTGCTTCACTTCCTGGAGCGTCATCAACAGCGGCGCCGGATTCCCCGACTGCTTCCACCACCGCAGCGCCGGCTCGCACAGGCCCAGCTCCGCCAGGCCCAGCCTCGACAGCACGCAGAGCACATTCAGGTCCGAATAGCCTCCATGATAATCGCCCGCCGCCGCCGACCCGTACAGAATCACCGACAGCAGCCGGTCGCCCAGCTTCCCCTTCAGCGTTTCTACCAGCTCGTCCAGTTTCTCTTCCATCCGCCGCTCCTCGCGACACTCACCAGTCGCTCGACGCCCCGCCTCCGCCCGAATCTCCCCCGCCAAACCCGCCGAAACCTCCGCCTCCCGAGCCTCCGCCAAACCCTCCGCCGCCCCATCCGCCGCCGTCTCCCCCGCCGCGCCGCCCTCCGCCGAACAGACTCCCCAGCAGCATCCCCGTCAAAAATCCCCCGCCCCCGCTGCCGCCGCGCCGCCCGATCAGCAGCAGCACCACGATCACGATAATAATCGCCCCGACCGGCACATGGAACCCGCCGGAGCCCTCCGGCCTTGCCCGCTCCCGCGGCGCCGGCGCCGCCTCCAGCGTGACGTTCTTGGCCTTGGCGATCGCCTCCCCCATCGTCCGCGCGCCCTCCATCATCGCCGCCCCGTACTGGCGCGCCCTCAGCGCCGGCCTCATCGCCCGCAGCGTCCCCCCGGCGAATCCGTCGGGCAGCACAGGCTCGAGTTCGTAGCCCACCTCCACCCGCATCTTCCGGTCCTTCACCGCCAGCAACAGCAGCACCCCGTTGTTCTGCCCCTTCTTGCCCACGCCCCACTGCCGGAACAGTTGGTTGGCGAAATCCTCAATCGGCGCCCCGTCCAGCGTCTGTATAGTCACCAGCGCCATCTGCGCGCCGGTGGCCCGCTCCACCACCCCGCAGTACTGTTCCAGTTGCGCCCGCTCGCCGGCCGCGACGACGCCCGCGAAGTCGCTCACATAGCCCTGCGGCTTCAGCGTCTTTACGTCCTCGGCCCGCGCCGCCGCGCAGCCCAGCCACAGGCAGACCGCAGCCGCCGCGCCCCGCGCTATCCGTTTCTGATTTCGGGAAAACAATCGGTCTCTTTCAGCCTCGGCGCGTCCCTAGCAGGCCAATTCCTCGCGCTTCATCCGGAACTCGCCCAGATTCCCCAGCATCGCCAGCGTGATATTCTTCGCTACGAAAAATTCCTCCGCCAGCCTCCGGATGTCGGCCGCCGTCACCGCCTCGATGCTCGCCAGCATCTCATCCAGGCTGAAGAATTTCTTGTAGTACATCTCCTGCCTCGCCAGGTTCCCCATCCGGCTCGAGGTCGACTCCAGCCCCAGCATGAAAGACCCCTTCAGATGATCCTTGGCTCTCCGCAGTTCATCGGCCGGAACTTCCTCCGACTTTAGAGACCGGAACTCCTCCAGGATCAGCTCCACCACTTTCCGCGCCGACTCGAGCGACGTTCCCGCATACACCGCCAGGCATCCCGTATCCCGGTACATGCTCAGCTCGGAGAACACGGCATACGCCAGCCCCCGCTTTTCCCGCACGTTCTGAAACAGCCGCGAGCTCATCCCCCCGCCCAGCAGAGTGTTCAGCGCATACCACACGAACCGGTCCTGGTGCGGCAGCGGATCGCACGGCACGCCCAGATACAGATGCAGTTGCTCGAGCGAGCTCTTGTTCCGGAACACCAGCCGCGAATGCGCCACCGGCGCCGCGTCCTCGCTCAGCGCGCCGGCCGCCGGAAGGCCCGCGAATTTCTCTCCCGCCAGCTCCACCAGCCGCTCGTGCGCCAGGTTCCCCGCCGCGGTGATCAGAATATTCGACGGCTGGTAAATCCGCCCGTAATACTCGTGAATCATCTCCCGCCGGAACTTTTTCACCGTATCCTTGGTCCCGAGAATCGGCCGCCCGAGCTGGTGGTCTTTCCAGAAATTGCTCGAAAAAATATCGCTCAGCAAGTACTCCGGGTTGTCGACCTCCATCTTCAATTCCTCGAGAATCACGCCTTTTTCTTTTTCGATGTCCTCTTCGCGAAAAAGCGGATTCAACACCAGGTCCGACAACACGTCGAAGGCCAGCGGCATGTGCTCGTCCAGCACCTTGGTCTGGTAACTCACCATCTCCTTGGCCGTGAACGCGTCCAGCCCGCCCCCGATCGAGTCCACCGACCGCGCGATGTCCTCCGCCGAACGGTGCTTGGTCCCCTTGAACACCATGTGCTCGATGAAATGGCTGATCCCGGTCTCCTCGATCCTTTCGCGCCGCGATCCGGTGGTGATCCACACCCCCATCGACACCGAACGCACGTGGGCCATTTTTTCCGAAATCACCCGCACGCCATTGGCCAGCGTCGTCGCTTCTATATCACGCTCGTGAAGCTCCGAGCCGCTCTTTCCCGTATTCGTCACTAAGGTGGTCATTCGTACCGCTGTCTCAATTGTACCGTTCTCCCATGCTCCTCCCGCCGCCCGAAACGCCCCTCACAGCCTGGTACTCCCCGGACCCTTCCCCCTCGGCCTCTCCAATCCGGTTTCCGGCCGGCGCGGCGCGAGACCATTCAGGTTTATAATAGGAATCGTGGCGCAACCCATTGTAGGAATGGAACTTACCGAAATCCAGGAGGCCCTCGGCGCGGCCCACCCCTCCTACCGCGCCCGCCAGCTCTACGAGGCTGTCTATCAACTCCGCGTCCCCGACCTCGCCCAGGTCTCCAATTTTCCCAAGCCCCTCCGCCTGACGCTCGCCGCCTCCCATCCGCTCGGCCTGCCCGCCGAAGCCGCCCATTACGACTCCACCGACGGCACCCGCCGCTACCTGCTCCGCCTCGCCGACCTCCGCACCGTCGAAACGGTCCTCATGCCCGAGCCCGGCCGCGACACCCTCTGCATCTCCAGCCAGGTCGGATGCCCCGTCAACTGCCGCTTCTGCCTCACCGCCCTCATGGGGCTGGAGCGCAATCTCACGGCCGGTGAAATCGTCGGCCAGGTGCTCTACGTGCTCCGCGCCCACGGCCTCGATTCCCGCTCCGGCCGCGTCAACGTCGTCATGATGGGCATGGGCGAGCCGCTTCTCAACCTCCCCAACGTCGTCAAAGCCACCCGCATCCTCACCGACCCGGAAGGCGTCGGCATCCCCCAGCGCCGCATCACCGTCTCCACAAGCGGCATCATCCCGCGCATGGAAGAGCTTGGCCGCGAGCCCGTCCGCCCGAAACTCGCCATCTCCCTCAACGCCTCCCACGAGGAGCAGCGCAGCGAGCTGATGCCCATCACCCGCAAATACCATCTCGCCGACCTGATGGAGGCCTGCCGCGATTATCCGCTCCGGCCCTGGGAGAAGCTCACCTTTGAATACGTCCTCTTAAAAGGCGTCAACGACACCGACGCCGACGCCCGCCGCGTCGTACGCCTGCTGGCTAACCTGAACTGCATGGTCAACCTGATCGCTCTCAACCCCGGCCCCGGCATCCCCTTCGACACCCCCGAGCCCGCCCGCGTGGCCGCGTTTCAAGCCATCCTCCGCCGCTCGCTGCCCTGCTTCCTGAGAAAACCCCGCGGCCGCGACATCTTCGCCGCCTGCGGCCAGCTCAAGCGCATCGAGACGCTCCAGGGCGATACGATATCCGTCAGCCCATGACCGCCCGCTCGCGTTTCCCCCTCGCCGCCGTCGCCTCCGCGCTTCTGATTTCCGCCGCTTCCTTCCCCGCCGACGATCTCATCGCCGCCGCCCGCGCCCATCCCGATTCCCCCGAACTCCGCCAGGCTATCGCCAACGCCTTCCCCGCCCCCGATCTCACCAAAGGCCTCGCCGCCGCCTCCCACGGCCCCGATTTCTTCTTCGCCGTCGACACGCCCGGCGACCCGCGCATCGTCATCGACGAAAACGACCCCGTACCCATGGCCTCTGTCGCCGGCACTTCCCTTCATTACTACATCGCCCAGCTCACCACCGGCCGTACGCACAACTATCATTACGATCTCGCCGGCTCCTCCTTCGGCGGCAAGGAAAACGTCCCCGCCTACGCGCCCGAATCGTATCTCGAGCCCGGCGTCCCCCAGGGGGTGCTGTCGGGCAGGCTCACCCACTCGAGCTCGATCTACGCCGGCATGGAGAGCAACTACTGGATCTACGTGCCGGCCGGCTACGATCCGGGAACGCCCGCCGCGGTGATGGTCTGGCAGGACGGCGAAGCGCAAGTCGAGCGCGACGGCCCCTCGCGCACGCTCAACGTCATCGACAACCTCACCTTCCACAAACAAATCCCGGTCATCATCCACGTCTTCCTCTCGCCCGGCATGTCCGGAGGCAAGCGCATGCGCTCCATCGAGTACGACACGGTCTCGGATACCTACGCCCGATTCCTGCTCGCCGAGATCCTGCCCGAGGTGGCGAAAAAGTATAGCCTCCGCACCGACGGCTACAGCCGCGCCCTGGCCGGCGAATCCTCCGGCGGCATCTGCGCCTTCAACGCCGCCTGGTTCATGCCCGATCAGTTCAGCCGCGTCATCAGCCGCGTCGGCAGCTTTACCAGCATTCAATGGAAAACCGGCCAGCCCGACGGCGGCAACGACTATCCTTTTAAGATCCGCAAGGAGCCCAAGCGCAACATCCGCGTCTGGCTTCAGGATGGATTCAACGATCTGGAAAACCAGTTCGGAAGCTGGCCGCTGCAAAATATCCAGATGGCCAACTCGCTCAAATACCGCGGCTACGATTTTCACCTGAGCTTCGGCAACAACAGCCACACCCGCACCGCCGGCTTCGCCGAATCCCCGGCCGAGCTGATCTGGCTGTGGCGCGGCTACGACCCGGGGAAAACCTCGGAAAATTTCGAAATCGATCCGGCGGAGAAATCGGCCCCGATGTACCGCGTCCGGGTAGTCAACCGCCTGTGACGCGGCCCGGCTACAGCTTCACCAGCACGGCGATCGTAATGCGATTCTCCCGCTTGCGGAGATCCGGATACCAGCCCGGAATCAGCAGAGCCGGATCGCCCGTATTCCCGCCCGGCGGCGTGATGCCTCCGTTGCCGGAAAAGTAGGGCACGTTCGACGCCCGGTGGTTGTACTCAAAGCGCCAGGTGATGAACTGCTGCGGCATGTAGTCGAAGGTGGCCGAAGCGTCCCAGGCTTTGTACGGCAGGCCCGGCGATTCCGGAAAGTACGGCGTTCCGCTGAAGGCGGTGGCGCCGTTGATCGGCGGCAGCAGCACCAGGTAGCGGCCCGGGTTATCGATCGCTCCGCCGCCGATGGTCACCGCGAACAGGTCCCGGTGAAACCAGAACCGCTGATAGGTCATGAAGCCGAGGAAATACTGCGACGGTTTCGCGGCGTTTCCTCCATAACAACTGACCCCGCTTTGGGCGCCGAATTCGCATCCGGCGTCGACGGTCATCGTCATGGCCGCCTTATCCAGCAAGCGACCCGGATCGTCGTAATACTTGATCTGTATGCTGTCGTCGCTGTGGAAGCGCATTCGTCCGGGGATGCCCAGCGTATCGGTGCCGTAATACTGGTTGCCGAGAACGGAGAGCCAACCGTTGGGACGATACAAAACCTGAACGCCGAACCCCGGCGCTTTATTGAACTTTCCGTAGGATTGCCATCCGTTGACAAACCACGGCTCGATTTTCAGCTTCTCGGTGGGAAAGATCTGAACCCGGACGCCGTTGAAAAACCACGGCGTGTTCGACGACACGTAAGACGGTTGGTAGGCCCAATTATCAAACTGGTAGTAACTGAACAGCCCGACATAGGACATGAAGATTCCGGCGTCGACATTGATGCCGTACCACTTATTAAAGTGATACCCGCCATAAGCTTCCGAGATGTAGCGGTAGGCCGTGTCCATATTCCACTGGCCGAGCCCCGGGCTCGCGTCGTTGCGCGGCGTTGTCGAGGAGTACATGCCAAACTGCGTCATCAGGCGGGCGCGGACGTTATCCCAGTGAAAATCGCCGCCCACCCCGAACTGTGTCAGTTGCACTTCGCCGGATCGAAACACCTCGCTCGATCCGCCGATGGTGTGGTCGGCCGGATGGTTGAAATCGTAGACGTAATCGGTGTCCACTCTGACTTCGGGTGTAAAGACCTTGGTATCGAGAGGCGACTCGGTGGTGCGCGGATTGCCCGTCAGCCAGGTGAAGTCGGCGAAGGAAAACGGATCGGGCTTCGGAGCCGCCGGCGCGGGCGGAGGCGCGGAAGCTGTCTGAGGGCCGGGCGGCGTCTGTGCGCCCGCGCCGTCCGCCGCCGGCGTGGAGGAGGCGGGCACTCCGGCTGCCGTCTTCGCCGGCGCCGGCGCTGTCGTGGACGCCGGAACAAACGAGCGCGCCTCCGCCACGGCCGCGGTACCGGCGGCCGGCGCGGAGGAGGGGGAGGCGGGAGCCGGCGTTTCCGAGCCTCCGCTCAACAGCTCCTGCTCGATGGCGGCGAGCCGCGCTTTCAGTTGATTCACCTCCTCCAGAAGGCGGCGTTCCCGCTCGGTCAACGGCGGTTGCGGGCGGGTTGGCTCCTGGGCCCGGATCTGAAGACCGGAAACCATCAGGGCGGAGCAGGCGGCGTAGCAGACGGGGCTTTTGAGTAGTCGCACGGCCCAGCATATGCCGGTATGCCTAAAAAAGTAATCAAGATTGTGTCAGAACTTTATAAGCGCAGCTATTGCACGATGTGAGATACTCACGCCAACACCCCGAAGTGCCCCGCCCGCCACGACCGCCGGCAGCAAGTCTCATTACTGGAAACGGAGAAGCTCAGTGAACAAACGAACCATCGTTCTTTCATTCGCCGCCGGTCTCCTGGGTGGCGTGTTGTCCCATTACGCATCGCCGCAGCTTGTCCACGCCCAATCGCCGGCGCCGACGGAATTCCGCGCCGAGCGATTTGTTCTGGTCGACAGGAACGGAACCGTCCTCGGCACTTTGTCCGCCGAGGAAGGGAGACCGTCGTTCCAGCTTTTCGACGGACACGGCCATCCGATCTGGAGCGCCGGCGGGCGAACCAGCGTGCCTACGGCCGTTCTTGGCCGCTAACCTGACTCCTCCCCTGGGAGGAGTCTTTCCAACTCCCGGAACCTTCCGCGCGCCTGGCCACGGCGCGGTGAAGTGGCGCAAGCACCGCGCCCACCGGCTTCGGCGCGGTATCCGCATGGCGAACATTTCGCGAAACCTCGAAATCGATCCGGCGGAGAAATCGGCCCCCGCTGCCCGTGTCCGGGTAGTCAACCGCCTGTGACGCATAGTGACGCAGTCTCAGGCCGTCTAATGGATTTCTGCGGCCATCTGAGATACCATCCCTCCTTATGAAAACCCGCCGCGACGCCCTCCGCGTCCTCACCGCCTCGGTCGCCCTGCCGATTCTCCCCGTTTCCGCCGCCCCGCCGGCCGCCGCGACGGGGGCCTTGAGCCCGGAGGAACTTGCCGTCCTCGCCCGCCTCTCCGACCTCATCATCCCGAGAACCGACACCCCCGGCGCCGCCGACGCCGGCGTCCCCGCGCTCATCGACGCCGCCGCCTCCAAAAAGCAGGCGCTCGCCTCCGAGCTTCGCGAAGGCATCGCCTCGCTCGGCGGCTCCGACTTTCTGAAACTCGCCCCCGATGAGCAAACCGCGGCCCTCACCCGCCTCGCCTCCACGCCTGGCGGCTTCTTTCAAACCCTCAAGGATCACGTCATCGACGCCTACTACTCCACTCGCGAAGGCCTGGTCACCGAACTCGGCTATCAGGGCAGCGTCCCGCTGGCCTCCTTCCCCGGCTGCACCCATCCCGAGCACCAGCGCCTCGACTAACCGCCATGAAGATCCAACCCGCACCCGAAATTCACGACGTGGTCATCATCGGCAGCGGCGCCGCCGGCGGCATGGCCGCCTGGAACCTCACCCGCCAGGGCGCTCGCGTTGTCCTGCTCGACGCCGGCACGCGCTTCAACAGCGCCCGCTACTGGTCCCACGTCCGCCCCTGGGAGTGGCGGCAGAGGGAAGCCCGCGGCCTTCACCCGCCCGAGTTCTACCTGAGCGCGAAAGAGCAGCCCTACTTCACGCCTCCCAATCAACCCTTCGAGCTCATCCGCGTCTGGGGCCGCGGCGGCAAAACCAATGTCTGGGGCCGCGTCAGCCTCCGCTACTCCGACCTCAACCTCACCGAGCCCGCCCGCGACGGTTGGGAGATCCCCTGGCCCATCCGCTACTCCGACCTCGCCCCCTACTACGACAAAGTCGAACAGTTGATCGGCGTCAACGGAGGCACAGACGACCAGCCCTGGCTCCCGGGCAGCCGCTTCCACCAACCGCCGCCTAATCCCCGGTGCGGCGAATACCTGATCCGCCGCGCCGCCCATCAATCCGGCGTCAACATCGTCGCCGGCCGCCGCGCCGTCCTCACCCGCCAACTCGGCAACCATCCCCCCTGCCACTACTGCGGAGGCTGCGGCCGCGGCTGCGACATCGGCGCCTTCTTCAATTCCTCCGACTACCTGCTCGAGCCCGCCCTGCTCACCAACCGCCTCACTATCCTCGACAACGCCGTCGCCGCCCGCATCCTGGTGGACGACCAGGGCCTGGCCAGCGGCGTGCAGTATTTCGGCCGCGCCGACAAACAGGAGCGCGTCATCCGCGCCAAACGCGTCGTAGTCGCCGCCTCCTGCGTCGACTCCACCCGCATCCTGCTCAACAGCCGCAGCCCACGCTACCCCAACGGCATCGGCAACTCGAGCGACGTCATCGGCCGCTATCTCTGCGAACAGATCCGCTTCCACATGTACGCCTTCCTGCCCGAGCTCATGGGCGGCCCCACGCACAACGACGACGGCATCTCCGGCGAGCATATTTACATGCCCCGCTTCGACCCTCCCGCCGGCGCGAAAAAAGACTATCTGCGCGGCTACGGCATGCAGTTCTGGGGCTTCGGCGCGCAGGAAGGCGCCTCGTTCAGCAAACAACTCCCCGGCTTCGGCGCCGATCTCAAGCAGGCCATCAAGAAACGCTACCCCGCCCTGGTCGCCCTTCATCCCTACGGCGAGGTGCTTCCCCGCGCCACCAACCGCATCACCGTCGAAGGCACGCCGAAAGACGCCTATGGCGTCCCGCTGGCCCGCATCGAATATTCCATCGGCGACAACGAGCGCAAGATGGCCGAGGCGATGTACTCCACCTGCGAGGAGATCCTCCACAACGCCAACGCCGAAATCCTCCCCTACCAGCGCGGCTCGCTCGACGTCAGCGGCGGCGCCATTCACGAGCACGGCACCTGCCGCATGGGCGACGATCCGAAACGCTCGGCGCTGAACAAATACTGCCAGTCCCACGAAGTGAAGAATCTGTTCGTCGTCGACGGCGCCGCTTTCCCTACCAGCACCGAGAAAAATCCGACGCTCACCATCCTGGCCAACGCCTGGCGCGCCACCGATTACATGGCCGGCCGCATGAAGGCCGGAGACGTCTGAGGCCCGCTCCCGCGCGGGGCCGCGCCTCCTGCCGCTACACTGAAATCATGGCTAAACAATACCCGGCGCCGCCGCCCATGAGCATCGACCCTGCAAAGAAATACACCGCGACGTTTGACACCTCGCGCGGGTCCGTGGTCTGCGAGCTGTTCGCCTCCCAGGCGCCGAAAACCGTCAACAACTTCGTCTTCCTTGCCCGCGAAGGTTTTTACGACGGCACCGTCTTCCACCGCGTCATTTCCAATTTCATGATCCAGGGCGGCGACCCGACCGGCACCGGCCGCGGCGGTCCCGGCTATCGCTTCGAAGACGAAATCGCCGGCCGCGACAACACCCACAACGTGGGCTCGCTCTCCATGGCCAACGCCGGCCCCAACACCAACGGCAGCCAGTTCTTCATCACCCACGTGGCCACCGACTGGCTCGACCCCAAGCACACCGTCTTCGGCCAGGTGCTCACCGGCCAGGACGTCGTCGACGCCGTCCAGCAGGGCGATCAGCTCAAATCCGTCACCATCCAGGAGTCCTGAGCCTCAGGCCTCCTCCAACTCCTCGAGCACTCGCGCCATGGTCTCGGCGCCTTCGGCCCGCCCGCCGAACCGCAGCTCGTTATACCCTTCGGCCATCTCGCGCGCCAGCTCCGCCAGCCGCGGCTCCCGCACCACGGCGGCGAACTCGCGCGGCGTCAGCCACACCGGCCGCGCCACGCCGCGCCGCTCCATCAAGCGCAGCATCCTTTGATAGAGCACCGCGGCGTCGGAAGGCCGCGCCCGCCCCTCGCGCGCCCGCCGCACCTGCGCCCATTCCTTCGCCCATCGCACCGCCTCCCCGCCAAAGCCGAGTGCCAGCCCCAGCGCGATCGCCGCCAGCGCCGCCGGCAGCCCGTAGCTCCGCCCCAGCCGCTCCATCGCCCGCCAGTCCTCGCCCGCCGCCGCGGCCGCGTGGTCCAGCCAGCCCATCCGCAACCGCCGCCCCGAGTCCTCCATTCTCGCGGCGAGCAGGAGCTGATGGTCCAGCGAATAATCGAGCACCCACTCCTGCCAGAACACGTCCGCCGCGTCGGCGTACAACTCCAGACGGTCCAGCAACGACGCCATCTCCGTCCCCGGCGCGAACGGCGTGGGATCGAACGTCGTCCATCCCCTGTCCGGCAGCCAGGCCTCCACCCAACTGTGCGCGTCCGAGGCCCGGATCAACTGCTGGTGGTCGATCGGATTGTAAACCCCGCCCTGAAACCCGGTCACCAGCCGCGAGGGTATCCCCAGCGTCCGCAGCATCACCGCCATCGTCGAGGCGAAATACTCGCAGTGCCCCTTGCGCCGCACGAACAGAAAATTGGCGATCGGGTCCCGCGCCTCCCGCTCGGGCAGCCGCAGAGTGTAGGCGTAATGCTCCGGCAGATACCGCTCGATGGCCCGCGCCTGCCACAGCGGGTCCTCGATGCCCGCGGTGATTTTCCGCGCCAGCGCCCACACACGCCGGTCCGTCGGCGGAAGCCGCAGATACACTCCCTCCTGCAACGCCTTCTCCGTCACCGTGTCTTCCGCCGTCCCGCCGTCGTCGCCTTCCACCAGGCTCCGCGCCTGGTAGGTCACCTCCAGCGGCGGCCCGAACTGCCTCCGGAATGTCCCCGGCGCGGTCCTTTCCACATAGGGCGCGTCGATCCACAAAAACTCCGGCCGCCCCGCAAAAAACAGTGCGTCGCCCGCCATCTCGCTCAGGTGCACGACGTAGGTGATGCGCGGCGCCGCCCGCCGCTGCTGCTCGCCGGTGGCCAGCACAAACAGCCCGTGCCTTTGCGAAGTCACCACGCCGGTCAGGCCCAGCCCCGGCGGGTTGTACCACCGCTTCCCGTCGAAAGCCGCCAGCGCCGCGCCTCTCCACTTCAGGCCCGCCGGCATCGGCCTCCCGTCCTCCGTCCTCACGTGCATCACCGGCGTTCCCCGCTGCTGCAACTCTCCGATGGTGCCCAGGTCCACCTCGCTCGAGAAGCCCGCCATCCGGTAATGCCCCGGCGCGAACCGCTGCAGCGCCGCCCGCGCCGTCCGTGGCAGCAGGAAGAAAAATCCGGCGGTGATCACCAGAATCCCCACCGACACCGCCCCGGTAAACAGCGCCAGCCTCCCCACCGGCGCCCTCTGCGCCACCACCCGCGCCCCGCTCGTCCGCGACGACTTCCGGATCTCATCGCTGGCGAAGGCCGCCACACCCGACACCAGAAACATCCCCAGATACAGCAGAAAGCTCGACCGCTCGGAAAACAGACTCGCCGCCAACAGCTCCAGAAGAGCGATCGCCTTCACGTAAAAATAATCCCGGTTGGTGGACGCCGTCAGAATCTTGGTCACCGCCAGGAAGAAGATCAGGTGCACGGTAGCGGTGGGAAAGCTACGCGAAATGACGAAATAGTCGGCCGCGTAAAATCCCATGTAGGCCAGCGTCAGCCCGGTGGTCACCTGCGGCGGGATGCGCACCCTCACAATGCCGGCCACCATGAGCGCCCGCGCCACCAGCGCCGCCCCGGTCAGCCCGATCGCCAGCGGCGCAATCGAGCCCGACCCCGCCAGCGCCAGGTACCCGCTGGCCAGCATGCACAGCAGCGCGTATTCGAAAAACCTCTCGACCGTCATCGGTAGGTCCTACAACTCCAGCTTCCCCCGGTACACCATCTCTTTCAACTTGAAATTCTTCTTCATCTCCAGCGGCCCCAGCGCCGCGTTGAACGTCACTTCCTTGTCCCCCGCCACAATCGGATCGCTCTTGGGAAACAAAAACAGCACCTCCGTGCGCGCCTCCGGAGGATTCACCTTCACCTCTTCCGGCATCAGCGCCGGCTTGCCCCGCCGCGTCAGCTTCGTGGTCGCCAGAAATTCGTCGCGCATCCTTTCCTCGCCCGTCTGCTCACCGTCGGCCGCCTTCTTGCCGCCCTTTTTTCCCTTCGGCATCTGCAGCCCCACCACCGCCACCACGTAGTAGCTCTCGCTGCGGTCCAGCGTGTAGGCCGGATCGCCCGGCCCCGGCATCTGCGCTCCGAACTTCAGCCGCAGCAGCGCCTCCTTCACCGGCAGCGCGCTCTCCCACCGCACAATCACCCGGATCGCCGGCATCCCCGCGCCCGCCGACGGATCCGCCGTCATCGGCCCCGCCCCGGTCACCGGCGACCGCCCCGGCCCCGCCGGCATTCCCCCGTTGTTCGGATCGTTCGGCGCATACGTGATATCCACCGGCGAATCGCTCTCTTTGGCCGCCGCCGGGTGCCGCGGCATCTGAAACGACGCCAGCGTCTCCTTGGCCCACGCCGAATCGTTCAACACACGATCCACGTCGTCCTGGGCCCACTCGTGGAAATCCTTCCCCCGCCACGCCTCGCCACCCCAGGCCAATGCCGCCACCGCCAACAACAACGCCACGCCGCTTTTCATGCTTCCTCCATTCTCTCCCGTTTCCCGCGCTTTTCCCCTTCCCCTTTTCCGGTATCGTATTTTATACTGAACACTTGTCGCTTTTGCGATACAGCCTCGCCGCCCTCTTCTGCGCCCTCGCCGCCTTCGCCCAAACCTCGCCCTCGCTCTCCGGCACTGTCACCGACCCCAGCGGAGCCGCGCTTTCCGGCGTCTCTGTCACGCTGGTTCAGGCTGAAACCGGCGCCTCCCGCCGCGCTCTCACCGACCCGGCCGGCCGCTACGCTTTCCTCGATCTCGCCGTCGGTCCCTACCGCCTCAGCGCCGCCAAGGCCAACTTCCAACCCATCGTCCGCTCCGGCATCGTCCTGGTGCTCGGCCAGCAGGCCGCCGTCGATCTCACCCTCCCGCTGGGGCCGCTGAACCAGGCCGTCACGGTCACCGAAGACGCGCCCCTGCTCAGCACGGCAACGGCGCAAACCTCCGGCCTGGCCGGCGAAGCCGCCGTCGCCGGCCTGCCCCTGAACGGCCGCAGCTACGACCAACTGCTCACCCTCAACCCCGGCGTCGTCAATTACACATCGCAGAAACTCGGCGGTGTCGGCATCTCCAATTCCGCCGTCGCCAACATGTTCTCCGTTTCCGGCCGCCGCCCCCAGGAAAATCTGTTCCTGCTCGACGGCGTCGAATACGGCGGAGCGTCGGAAATCGCTCTCACCCCCGGCGGCGCCAGCGGCCAACTGCTGGGCGTCGACGCCGTCCGCGAATTCAACGTCCTCACCGATTCCTATTCGGCCGAGTACGGCAAGCGCCCCGGCGCCCAGGTGCTCATCGCCACCCGTTCCGGCGGCGCCGCCTTCCACGGCTCGCTCTACGAGTTCTTCCGAAACCGCGCTTTCGACGCGCGCAACTTCTTCGACCGCGCTTCGGTCCCCGGCTTCGGCCGCAACCAGTTCGGCGCCTCCCTCGGCGGCCCCATCTCCGCGAACAAAACCTTCTTCTTCGCCAATTACGAGGGCTTCCGCCAGCACCTCGGCCTCTCCAACGTCACCTTCGTCCCCGACAATAATGTCCGCAGCGGCTACCTGCCCACCTCTTCCGGCGCCCTCGTCCACCTCGGCCTCGCCCCCGGCGTCTCGCGCCTGCTCGATTTCTGGCCCGTCGCGAACGGACCCGAGCTCGGCAGCGGCATCGCCGAAGCCTTCAACAGCCCGGTGCAGCAGATCCGCGAGGACTTCGGCGTCGTCCGCCTCGATCACATCTTCTCCTCCGCCGACACGCTCAACGCCGCGTACACCGTCGACGACAGCTTCGACAACACGCCGACCGCGAACCCCCTCAGCCTCGACATCGAGAGCCTCCGCGAGCAGGTGGCCAGCCTTCACGAAACCCACGTCTTCTCGCCCTCCCTGCTCAACACCGCCACCGCCGGCTTCTCCCGCGCTTCGTTTCTTTACACCGGCCAGCCGGCCATCGATCAGCCCGGCTTCGTCCAGGGCCGCCCCATGAGCGCGCTGGTCATCGGCGGCAGCGCCACGCCCAACACCCCCAGCCAGATCACGCTCGCCGGCTCCAACTTCGGCAGCAATCTGGCCATCGTGCGCAATCTCTACACCGCCCAGGACACCGTCTCCTGGGTTTCCGGCATGCACCGCGTCAGCGCCGGCGTGTGGCTTGAGCGCATTCAGGCCAACGACCGCGAAGCCCTCGGCCAGTACGGTCAGGCCACTTTCTCCAGCCTCACGTCTTTTATGCAGGGCATCGCCACCGTCTTCAGCGCCGTCCCCGATCCCAGTCTCCTCGGCTGGCGGTCGCTCGAAGGCGCCTTCTTCGCCCAGGACGAAATGCGCCTCACCCCGCGCTTCACCCTCACGCTCGGCTTCCGCGCCGAGATGACCAACGGCTGGAACGAAGTCAACGGCCGGGCCTCGAACTTCGTTTTCGGCTCGAACGGCGTCCTCCTCACCGACCCCCACGTCGGTTCTTCCGCCCTCACCGTCAACCGCGCCGCGTTCCTTCCGCAACCCCGCGCCGCCCTCGCCTGGGACCCCACCGGAGGCGGCAAAACCATCGTTCGCGTCTCCGCCGGTCTCTTCAATTCGCTGCAGGACGGGCTCAGCTACCGCCTCGATCAGAACGCCCCCTTCAACACCGCCATCACTCTCAAGAACCAGAACGTCGCCACTCTCAACGTCGTCCCCGGCGCGCCCCCTCCGGCCGGCTCCCTCGTCTCCCCCGCCGGCGTCCAGCCCGATCTCTACACGCCCACCGTCATCCAATACTCGTTCACCCTCCAGCAGGCTCTCACGCCCGACACGCTGCTCAGCCTCGGCTACTCCGGCTCGCACGGCTATCACGAAATCGTCAGCGTCGACACCAATGAGGCGTTTTCCGTCACCTGCCCCGCCTCGCCCTGCCCCTCGACGCTCGCCCCCCGAACCATCTACACCCCGCCCAATTCGCCTCTCGCCAACCCGCATCTGGGCAGTGCCTGGAGCTGGTTCAGCGAAGGCGTCTCGAGCTACAACGCTCTCCGCGCCGATGTCTCCCGCCGCCTCCGCGACGGCCTTCAGTTCCGCGCCAACTACACCTGGTCGAAGAGCCTCGA
This sequence comes from Bryobacterales bacterium, assembly GCA_027452065.1. Classification (GTDB taxonomy): domain Bacteria; phylum Acidobacteriota; class Terriglobia; order Bryobacterales; family Bryobacteraceae; genus JAJYKC01. The sequence continues at coordinate 15,312 of DAIDHC010000086.1, read as the reverse complement.
CGATGGCGGCACGCTGAACGCCAGCGCCGCCGCCAACGCCCCGGGCCTCGCCGAATCCGCCCGCAACCTGGGCCTCGACCGGGGTCCGTCCACTTTCGACGCCCGCCATGCCGCCTCCCTCAGCGCCTCCTGGGAGATCCCGTTCGGCGCCGGCCGCCGCTTCGCCGGACCCTCCTGGCGCCCCGCCGCGTTTCTGCTCTCCGGCTGGTCGGCCGACGCCATTGAAACCCTCCGCTCCGGCTTCCCCTTCACTCCCCAGCTCAGCTTCAACCCCTCCAACAACGGCAACACCACCAACCCGGTCCGCCCCTCGCTCAACCCCAATTTCCACGGCCCCATCGTCACCGGCAGCCCCAGCCTCTACTTCAATCCCGCCGCCTTCCTCGTGCCCTCCAATGGAACCTTCGGCACCCTCGGCCGCGATGCGCTTTACGGTCCCGGCCTCGCCGAGCTCGACCTCGCCCTCATCAAAGATTCGCGCCTGGCCGAGCGCCTCACCCTCCAGTTCCGCGCCGAAGCCTTCAACATTTTCAATCAAGCCAATTTCAACACGCCGAACCTGATCGTCTTCACCTCGCCCACCGCCGCCCCCTCGCCCACCGCCGGCCGCATTACCAGCACCGCCACCAGCTCACGTCAGCTCCAGCTCGCCCTCCGGCTTCTCTGGTAAGCCCCGTCCTGATACGATAGAGTTTTCCCCCAGCGGAGGTCCAGTTGAGCTCATCCACTCTATCCTTGTCCGGCGTTGCCCCTCAATACCAGCGATCATGGAGATCGATCGCTCTTGTCTTCATCTGCACTCTGCTCGGCGCCATCGCCCAAATGCTCATCAAAACCGGCGCCAACACCATCACCCATAAATCGGTGTTCGATTCCCTGCTCGGCATGTTCGCCAGCCTGCCCTTGTTCACCGGCTACTGCCTCTATGGCATCAGCATGGTTCTGCTCGTGCTCGCCCTCCGCCACGGCGAGCTCAGCCAGCTTTATCCGGTCATCGCTTTGACTTTCGTCTGGGTGTGCCTGCTGAGTATCGTCTGGCTTCACGAGCCGATGAACGTCTACAAGGTTTCCGGCGTCGCGCTCATCGTGATCGGCGTCGGCGTGCTCGGCCGGGGAGGGCGTTAGCCGTGAAAACGCCGTTCTCTTCGATGGCCCTCGTTTTGATCGGGTCCTTCATCGGCAGCTTCGGAGCCGTCCTGCTCAAGTTCGGCGCCAATAAGCTGAAGGGCGGATGGCTGGGCATGATCAAAAGCTGGCAGATCGCCGCCGGCACCGCCGCCTATCTTCTTTCGAGCGTCTTCTTCGTGCTCGGCGTGCGCCGCGGCGAGCTCACCATCCTCTACCCGCTGGTCTCGCTCGGCTACGTCTGGACGCTGTTCTGGGCGAAAATGTTCTTCAACGAACCGCTCACGCGCACCAAGTTCGCCGGCCTCGCACTCATCTTCGCCGGCATCTTCGTCCTTCAGCTCGGCAACCGTTAATCGGCCGCCGCGTTCGACTTCACGTTGGCGATCTGCGCCAGCACCTGCCGCGCCTCCTCCTCGGTGAAATCTTTCGTCTTGGCCGAATGGTTCATCGAGCAGAACTTCGGCCCGCACATCGAGCAGAACGCCGCGTCCTTAAAGCCTTCTTCCGGCAGCGTCTCGTCGTGCATCGCCTCGGCCGTCTCCGGGTCCAGCGAGAGCGCGAACTGGCGCTTCCAGTCGAACTGAAACCGCGCCCGCGAAAGCTCGTCGTCGCGCTCCCGCGCCCCGGGCCGGTGCCGCGCGATGTCGGCCGCGTGCGCCGCGATGCGGTAGGCGATCAGCCCGGCCTTCACGTCCTCGCGGTTGGGCAGGCCCAGGTGCTCCTTCGGCGTCACGTAGCACAACATCGACGCCCCATACCAGCCGATCATCGCCGCCCCGATGGCCGAGGTGATGTGGTCGTATCCGGGGGCGAAATCCGTCACCAGCGGACCCAGCGTGTAGAACGGAGCTTCGTAGCACATCTCCCGCTCCTTCTCCACCTGCATCTGGATCTGGTCCATCGGGATGTGCCCCGGCCCCTCGATCATCACCTGGACGTCGTAGTCCCATGCCTTCCGCGTCAGCTCGCCCAGCGTCTTCAGCTCGGCAAACTGCGCTTCGTCGCTGGCATCCGCCAGGCACCCCGGCCGCAGTCCGTCGCCGAGCGAAAAACTCACGTCGTACTTCTGGAAAATTTTGCAGATCTCGTCGAAATGCTCGTACAACAGATTCTGCCGGTGGTTCTTCACCATCCACTCGGCCAGAATCGCCCCGCCCCGGCTCACGATCCCCGTGATGCGCCGCTGCGCCAGCGGAACATATTGAATGAGCACCCCGGCGTGGATCGTCATGTAATCGACGCCCTGCTCGGCCTGCTCCTCGATCACCTCGAGCATCACTCCAATCGTCAGATCCTCGACGCGCCGCACGCGCGACAGCGCCTCATAAATCGGCACCGTTCCGATCGGCACCGGCGAAGCCTCGATGATCGCCTTCCGGATGCGCGGGATGTCGCCTCCGGTGGACAGGTCCATCACCGTGTCGGCGCCGTATTTCAGCGAGTACCGCAGCTTCTCCAGCTCTTCGTCGATGTTCGACGTGGTGGCCGAGTTGCCGATGTTGGCGTTGATCTTGCACGAGGAGGCGACGCCGATGCACATGGGCTCCAGGTTCGTGTGCCGGATGTTGGCCGGGATAATCATCCGCCCCCGCCCCACCTCGTCCCGCACCGTCTCCGCGTCCAGACGCTCCCTCCGCGCCACGTACTCCATCTCCTGCGTCACCCGCCCCCGCCTCGCATAATGCATCTGCGTCCGCACCGCGTCCCCCGTCCGTTCACCCACCCATTGGCTCCGCATAATAGCCCAGTGTAGCGCGCAAGCCGGAAATCCGCGTTCACCCCGCCCCGCACCGGCGCCTGCGCTGCGTCGCGTTCCTGGAGCGCGGCAAGCGCCGATGCTCCGGCGTTGTCTGTGTACGTGCAGCCATCGACGCATAGCCAAACACCGGAGAGTTCAACGGCATTGCCCAGAGGCCGGTTTTCCCGTATCTTGGGGGCATGGAAGTTCATTTCAACCCCGACCTGCAAGCGAAGCTCACGCAGCGAGCGACGCAACAGGGCCGTAACCCGGACGAGGTTGTGCAGGATGTCGTGGCGCGATACTTCGAGGAAGAAGACCGCTTCGTCGAAGCCGTGAAGCGGGGCGAGGCCGCCTTGGAACGGGGCGAATTTCTGACGCATGAACAGATGGGCGAGCGGCTCTGGCGCTTTCTACAGCCCTGATGGAAATATGTTGGTCCCTGCCGGCGGCAGACGACCTTGAACGCATTTGCGCTTGGATAGAACGCGACAACCCGCAAGCCGCCCGACGTGTCGCGTAAATCATTTATGACCGTTGCTCCCAGCTCAAGGATTTTCCCCATATGGGACGCGCCAGCCGCCGCATGGGCGGACGGCGCGAGCTTGCCTTTCCGCCCCTGCCCTACATCGCCGTGTATCAGGTGAAGGAAGGCGTGGTTGAAATCTCGCGGATTTTCCACGGCGCGCAGGACTGGCCTGAAAGAGCAACTTAGCTCAATCAGACTGATTTAGACGCTGCTCAAGCTCACGTTCGGCTTTCCTCAAGCCTAAGCACGGGCGCCGCCCCGGTGAACCGCACCCGCCGCCGCGTGCCCGATCCGCCCCCCGCCCCAAAACCTATTCCGCGCGGCGCGTCGTGATAGCATGAGAGGTTGTCAGGCTCCGGGCTTCGTGCAATGGGCGGCCGTAAACCCCGCCAGGTCCGGAAGGAAGCAACGGTAGCGGTTTAGCTCGTGTGCCGCGGATCACCCGGGGTCTGGCAATTTTCCCGCCCCTCCCATGTACCAGGTCATCGCCCGCAAATACCGCCCCCAATCATTTGCCGAGCTGATCGGCCAGGAACACGTCCGCGCCACCATTGAAAACGCCATCGCGCAGCGGCGCATCGCCCACGGCTACATTTTTTCCGGTCAGCGCGGCACCGGTAAAACCACCGTCGCCCGCATCCTCGCCCGCTGCCTGAACTGCGTTCAAGGCCCGACGCCAACGCCGTGCGGGGAGTGCGCAAGCTGCCTCGAAGTCACCGCCGGAGGCTCGGTGGATGTCATCGAAATCGACGCCGCCTCCAACCGCGGCATCAACGAAATGCGCGAGCTCCGCGAGAGCGTCCGCTACCGGCCGGCGCGCGACCGCTACAAAGTTTTCATCATCGACGAGGCCCACCAGATCACCTCCGAAGCCTTCAACGCCCTGCTGAAAACCCTCGAAGAACCGCCCGAATGGGTCGTTTTCGTCCTCTGCACCACCGAGTCGCACAAGATCCCCTCCACCATCGCCAGCCGCTGCCAGCAGTTCAGCTTCCGCTCGGTGGAGTTTTCCGAAATCGTCGCCCGCATGGAATGGATCTGCTCGCAGGAAGGCATCACGGCCGAGCCCGAAGCCCTCGCCGTGCTGGCCCAGGCCGGGGAAGGCAGCGTGCGCGACTCGCTCTCCGCCCTCGATCAAGCCATCGCCTGCTGCGGCAATACACTGGCCGCCGCCGAAATCCGCTCTCTGCTCGGCGTCTTCTCGCTCGACTCGCTGGCCCGCGTCTCCACCGCCCTCCAGGCCTCCGACGCCCGCGCGATGCTCGACATCGTCCTCGATCTCGAACGCAACGGCCGCAATCTCCAGCACTTCGCCCGCGAGCTGAGCCGCTATTTCCGCAACCTCCTGGTGGCGCGCCTGGCCGGGGCCAACACGCGGCTCATCGCCGCCACCCCCGCCGAGCAGGAGCGCCTCCAGGCCGCCGCCGCGCCTTTCTCCGAAGAAGACCTCACGCGCTTCCTCCAGCTCTCGCTCGATACTTTCCGCGAGCTCCAGTTCTCGCTCCAGCCCCGCTTCCATCTCGAGCTCGGCCTGCTGCGCATGGTCCACGCCGGCCGCCTCCAGCCCATCGAGGACGCGCTCGCCTCGCTCGGCCCCGCCTCCGCCGCGCCCAAGCCGCAGTCCCCGCCGCGCCCAGCGCCGGCCTCCGTCGCCCCGGCGCCCGCCGCGCCGCGCGCAGCCGCGCCGCCCTCTGCCCCGGCTCCGGCCCCCGCGGCTCCCGCCGACGGCTCCTGGAAATCGCGCCTCCTCGCTGCGCTCGCCGAGCTCGACATGAAGTTCACCGCCGACGCGCTGCTGCATTCCACCGTCACCGAAGTCAACGGCGAGCTCCAGTTCCTCGCCCCCGAAGCCTTCAGCGCCGCGATGAGTGAGAAGGATCTCAAGCGCGCCGCCGAAAAAGCCGCCGGCCGCCCCATGCGCATCAAAGTCGCCGCCGGCCAGCCCGCCGCCGGCCCGGCCACACCGCCGGCCGCCGCCGCGCCCTCCGCCGACACCGGTCCCGACAGCCAGCGCGTCCTCGAACACCCCGAGGTCCGCGACTTCCAGGAAGCCTTCCCCGGCGCCCATGTCCGCGCGGTGCGAAACTTGAAAGAATAAAGCCCATGAAACTACCCGGTAACATGCAGGCCATGATGAAACAGGCCCAGCAAATGCAGCAGAAGCTCCAGGAGGACATCGCCCTCATCCGCGTGGAGGCCTCCGCCGGCGGCGGCATGGTGGCCGTCAAAATGGATGGCCGCAAGAACGTCCTCTCCGTGCGCATCGACCCCGAAGTCGCCGGCGACGTCGAAATGCTCCAGGACATGATGATGGCCGCTTTCAACGAAGCCTCGAAAAAAGTCGACGACGAAGCCCAGGAAAAAATGGGCGGCCTCCTCGGCGGCATGGGCCTCCCTCCGGGAATGTTCTAACCCGCCCATGCCCGACTTCGCCGAGCCGCTCGCCCGGCTCATCCAGGAGTGCAAGCGCCTGCCCGGCATCGGGCAGAAGTCGGCCCAGCGCATCGCCTTCCACCTCCTCCGCGCTCCCCGCGAGGACGCCGAACGCCTTGCCCAGGCCGTGCTCGACGTCAAGGACCGCCTGCTGGTCTGCTCTCTGTGCAACAACATCAGCGACGCCGAGCTGTGCAATTTCTGCCGCGATCCCCACCGGGACCGCTCCTCCATCTGCGTCGTCGAAGAGCCCCACAACATCCTCCCGGTCGAAACCACGCGCCAGTTCAACGGCGTTTATCACGTGCTCCACGGCTCCATTTCCCCGCTCCGCGGCATCGGCCCGGAAAAACTCAAAATCGGCGGCCTGCTGGAACGCATCCGTGATACGGAGGTCCACGAAATCATCCTCGCCACCAACCCGACAGTCGAAGGCGAAGCAACGGCCGTTTACCTCTCCCGCCTGCTCAAGCCTCTCGGCCTCAAAGTCACCCGCATCGCCATGGGCGTCCCGGTCGGCAGCGACCTCGACTACGCCGACGAGGTCACCATGTCCAAGTCGCTGGAGAACCGCCGCGAGATGTGACCGCGCACCCGAGGAGCCGAACTTGCGACAATTGGAATCGTTCTTGTTTGATCCCCAGCGCTACGGCGAATCCGCGGCCCGCCTCCTCGCCCTCGACGGCGCCGCCCGGCCCATGCCCCTGCTGGCCTCCGGAGCGCCTGAGCCCGCCGCCCGCCTGATCGCTTCCGCTTCGGCCGCCCAAATCTTCCCCAACGCCTTCGCCCCCGAAGCCGCCCTCGCCGGCCTCTGGCTCTATTTTTCCGACTTCGAGCGCGCCCACCGCGCCGCCCAGGATCTTCACTCGCCCGACGGCAGCTTCTGGCACGCCATCGCCCACCGCCGCGAGCCCGACTCCTCCAACGCCGCTTACTGGTTCCGCAAAACCGGCGCCCATCCGGTTTTCCCCGCGCTCGCCGAAGCAGCCCGCCCGCTCGCCGCCGCCTCCTCCGCCTCTTTCCGTCTCGCTTCTTCCTGGGACCCTTTCGCCTTCCTCGATCTATTCGATCTCGCTCTCCGCTCGCCCGGCTCGCCCTCGGCTCAGCTCGCCCAGGAACTTCAGTTGCTCGAATGGCAGATCCTGTTTGACCACTGCGCGAGGCCCCGCTCGTGATCCGCAAATCCGTCGCCGCCCTCGCCGCCCTGGTCGCCATCCTCCTCATCTGGAGCCTGGCCCGCCGCTCGTCCCCGCCCGAGGTCCGCTTCCTGCGCGTCTCCCGGCAGACGCTGGTCTCCACCATCCAGACCAACGGCAAAGTCGAGCCCATCACCTGGGCCTCGGCCCGCGCCGCCGTGGCCGGCACCGTCGAGCACGTTTTCATCGAACGCGGCCAGTTCGTCCGCCAGGGCGACCCCCTTGTCCAGCTTGACAGCCGCCAGGCCGAGGCCGACCTCGCCGCCGCCACCGCCCGCATGAACGAAGCCCGCGCCGAGCTTCAGCTCCTCCACTCCGGCGGCCGGCCCGCCCAGCTTTCCGATATCGACAACCAGCTCGACCGCGACCGCCTCGACCTCCAGACCGCCCAGCGCGACTTCGATTCCCTCAAACGCCTCGAAGCCAAGCAGGCCGCCACCCGCGTCGACGTCGCCACCGCCCACGCGCGCGTCGAGCAACTGCAAATCGAAATCCGCACCCTCGAACAACGCCGCCAGAATCTCATCGCCCCCTCCGACCGCACGCTCGGCGAGGCGAAGCTGCATGAAGCCGATGCCGCCGCCACGCTCGCCCGCCGCAACCTCGACCTCAGCATCGTCCGCTCCCCGCTCGACGGCTCCGTCTACCAGTTCGACATCCACGAAGGCGCCTACCTCGAAATCGGCGCCCTGGTCGCCAACATCGGCCGCATCGACCAGGTCCGCGTTCTCGTCTACGTCGATGAGCCCGACCTCGGCCGCGTCGCCAAAAACGATCCGGTCCTCATCACCTGGGACGCCCTGCCGGGGCGCTCCTGGCGCGGCCGCGTCGACAAGCCCGCCACGCAGATCAGCGCGCTGAACACACGACAGGTCGGCGAGGTCGGCACCATCGTCGAAAATCCCGGCCACGATCTTCTTCCCGGCACCAACATCAACGCCGAAATCCAGTCCGGCTCCGTCGAAAACGCCCTGACCATCCCCAAAGAAGCCATCCGCCGCCGCAACGACCAGACCGGCGTCCTCATCCTCCAGAACGAGCGCGTCTACTGGCGCCCGGTCGAGCTCGGCATCGCCACGCTGCTCCGCGCCGAAGTGAAAAGCGGGCTCAAAGAAGGCGACTCCGTCGCCGGCCCCACCGACATCCCGCTCCCCGACGGCGCCAAGGTCAAGCCCGTGTTCGACAAATAACGCCGCCGTGACCGCCCCTCGCCTCGCCGCCCTCCTCGCTCTCGCCGCCCTCGCTCCCGCGCCGCCCGCGCCCGCTTCCACCGCCCCCATCTTCGACCAGCTCCGATCCCTGTTCCGCTCTTCGCTGGTCCAACACCGCGTCGCCGGCGCCTCGCTGCTCGTCCTCCACAATCATCAGCCCGTCTTTGAAGATTTCTACGGCGATGCCAACCGCGCCACCCGCGCTCCGGTCGACCGCGACACCGCTTTCCACTGGGCCTCCATCACCAAAACCTTCACCGCCGTCGCCATCCTCCAGCTCCGCGACCACGGCCTCCTCCACCTCGACGACCCCGCCGTCCGCTACCTCCCCGAACTGCGCCAGGTCCATGACCCCTTCGGTCCCATCGACAACATCACCGTCCGCCATCTCCTCCTCCACGCCGCCGGCTTCCGCGGCCCGACATGGCCCTGGACCGCCGAGCCCTCTCAACCCTCCTCCTACGACCGCTCCTGGGAGCCCTTCGAACCCACGCGCTGGTCCCAGGTCGCCGCGCTGCTCCCCTACACCGCCGTCCTGTTTCCGCCCGGCAGCCGCCACAGCTACTCCAACCTCGGCTACGTGTTCCTCGGCCAGATCATCGAGCGCCTCTCCGGCGACGACTACGAGGTCTTCATCGACAAAAATATTCTCAAGCCGCTGGGCATGCACGCCAGCTACTTCGACCGCGCGCCGTACTTCCTGCTCGCCCACCGCGCCGCCGGCTATGAGGGCTCCGGCGATTCCGTCAAACCCGCTCCTTTTAATTTCGACTCCGGCATCACCGTCTCCAACAGCGGCCTCAACTCACCCTTCCCCGACATGGCCCGCTACCTCGACTTCCTCCTCGGCAACCCGGCCCGCGCGGAGCTTTACAACCAGGTGCTGGCGCGCTCCTCGCTCGCCGAAATGTTCCGCCCCGAACTCGCGGTCCCCACCACCGACCCCTCGCAGCTCCCCGCGCCCGATTCCGGCGATTCCATCGGCCTCGGCTTCTTCCTCCACCCCGCCTCCGGCCGCGTTTTCATCGGCCATGGCGGCGAGCAGGGCGGCTTCGTCAGCCACTTCTACCTCGACCCCGCCTCGGGCTTCGCCTATCTCATCGCCTTCAACACCGATATCTCCGGCCCGGTCGACAACACGCAGACGCTCGATCGCGAGCTCCGCGATTTCCTCCTCACCCGCGTCTTCCCCGCGCTCGCCCGCCCCTGAGCCCGGCTCACATCCCCAGCAGGTTCGTCTCCCCCTTCGCGTAGCCCTGCTCCTCGGCCCAGATCCCGATCGACACCGTCGCCAGCTCATCCACCACCGGCACCGCCAGCCCGTTCTTCGTCAGGTCGATCGATTTCAGATACGTCTTGCAGGTGTCGCACGCCTCCACTCGAACGTAGGGGCAGCTCTCGGCCACAAACACCGGCAGCTTGTCGCGGTTCTCCTCGCCGCAGCTTGGGCACAGAATGCGCCGGTAGTCCCACTCGGTGGCGCACATCGAGCACACCAGCCCGCGCTTGCCGCCGTCGCCCTCCGGCCGCAGCACGCCCGCCACCGGCCGCGCGCCGCACGCCGGACACCGGTTCGCATGAGCGCCGGCCCGGCTGTCCACCGCGCCCGCCGCCGCCCGCGCCTCCGCATACGGCTGCGCCAGCACGCGCGCGAAAAACCGCTCCTGCTCTGTTCCCCCGAACCGCTCCCCCGCTCCACCCTCCCAGAAATCCCGCAGCAGTTTACGCCGCTCCGTTTCCCCGCGCAGTTTCCGCGCGGCGAAGTCAACCAACGGCTGCGCCCCCGCCGCCGGCAGCAACCCGGCCAGCGCCGCGAAATACCGCGCCAGATTCTCGACGCTCCCGCCCGACGCTTCTTCGTAGATCCGCGCCTGCAGCCCCGCCAGCCGGGAGTAAAACTCCAGGATCCCCGCGCTCTCCGGCATCGCCCGGCTCAGCTCCCCCGCCCGCGCGATCCGCCTCTCGTAGGGCCCCTTCATTCCTCCGATACCGGCTCGCCCGCCAGCCGCCGGTACCAGTTGCGGTGGTGCGTCATCGCCCAGTTCCGGCTCACCGTCCCCCTCACAATCGCATGCAGGCTCCCCGGCACGACGAACAGCCCCATGTAGACGTGGACGATCAACCCTCCGATCGTCGCCAGCGCCGCGCATTCGTGGATCACCACCGCGATCGAGCGCACCAGGCGCCACCGGAACGGAATCGCTTCGGGAAACCACATCACAATTCCCGTCAGCAGCAGCAGCCCGGCGCCATAATACATCACCCAGTAGAATTGTTTTTGCCCGGCGTTGAACCGCCCCACCGGCGGCAGCTTTTCGTCCTCGTTCGTGGCGTACGCCTTGATCTCCTTCATCCACTTCCGGTCCGTTGCGGTCAGCTTCATTGCCCGCGACCACATCCGGTGCATCCACAAGGCGACGATCACAAAACCGAGCCCCGACCACGGATGCCAGTACCGCGCCTGCGGGGCTCCGCCCATCACCGCCGCCATCCAGAACAGGTACGGCGAATACAGCGCCAGCCCCGAAAACATGCAGTACAGATACGTCGCCGCCGCCGACCAGTGGCACATCCGCTCGGCGAAGTTGTAGCGTTCAACCGCCGCGTCCGCGCTCATTTGTCTTCGCCCCCTTCCGTTTTCTTCGGACCGAACCGCAGATAATGCACCGCCACGCCCACAATGCCCGCAGTCATCGCCAGGTTCCCCAGCCACTTCAGCGGACCTTTCCAGATCTTCACCAGCAGCGGAATCCGCGGATCCTTCGGCAGCCCGCCGTAGGCCTCCGGATTCTCAATGTCGTGCAGCACGTACATCACGTGAGTGCCGCCGACGCCCGCCGGGTTGTACACGCCCGCGTTCTTGTGCGAGGTGTGCTCGCGCAACTGCGCCGCGCGCTTCTCCGCCAGATCCAGCATGTCGTCCTTGCTGCCGAAATGCAGGCACCCGGTCGGACACGCCTTGATGCAGGCCGGCTCCAGCCCGGCGCCCACGCGGTCCGAGCACAGCGTGCACTTGTGAACCTTCTTCGTCTCCGGATTGAACTTCGGTATGTTGAACGGGCACCCGGTGACGCAGTACTGGCACCCGATGCAGTACTCCTGCTGGAAGTCCACAATGCCGTTGCTGTACTGCACGATCGCCCCTTCGGCCGGGCACGCCCGCAGGCATCCCGGGTCGGCGCAGTGAAGGCACCCGTCCTTGCGGAACAGCCACTGGAACTCGCCCTCCGGCGTGGTGTGCTCGTTGAACCGGATCAGGTTGTAGTAGTTCCACGCCAGGTCCGGCATCGTCTGGTACGTGTTGTCGAACACCGTCTCGCGGAACGGATAGCCGTTCCACTCCACGCACGCCACCTCGCACGCCTTGCAGCCGATGCACGTCGTAACGTCGATCAGCTTGCACACGTCGTAGTCCCGCGAGGCGCCCTGCCCCGGCGGCGTCCCCGCCTGCCCGGATACGGCTTTGATCTGCAGCGGTCCGTTACTCATCGCGCGCTCCGCTCAAGCCTTCTCCAGCTTCACCAGAAATCCCTTGAACTCCGGCGTGTACGAATTCGGATCCGTCACCGTCGGCGACAGCAGGTTGGTCAGCGTCCGCGCCGTCTTGCCCGCGTCTTCCTGTATGCCCCGGTAGCCGAAATGAATCGGGATGCCGATCTGATACATCTTCTTCCCGTCCACCACCATCGGCTTGATCCGTTTCGTCACCATCGCCTTGGCAATGTAAGTCGCCCGCACGCTCGACACTTTCACTTTCTCCCCGCCGCGGATGCCCATCTCATCGGCCAGCTCCGCCGGCACCTCCACAAACGGCTCCGGCACAAGCTGCACGTTCATCGGATTGTTCTTCGTCCAGTAATGATAGTGCTCGGTGAGACGATAGGTGGTGCAGATGATGTTGTAACCCTCCGCCGCCGTTCCGTACTTATCCATCGGCGTGGTGTACTTCTTCACCACCGGATTGCTGGACTGCTGCGGATGCAGCGGATTGGCGATCGGGCTCTCGATCGGCTCATAGAACTCCGGGAACGGCCCGTCGGCAAAGGCAGCCAGCGGCCCGAACAGCCGCCCGACGCCGTCCGGATTCATGATGAACGGCCCCATGTGATCTTTGGGCTGCGAGTCCGGCTTGAAGTCCGGCACGTCGTTGCCCACCCACTTTTTCTGCGCCTCGTTCCACCACACCTGCGCCCGCGTCTTGTCCCAGGGCTTGCCGGAAACGTCGCACGAGGCGCGGTTGTAGAGCACTCTCCGGTTCATCGGCCAGGACCACGCCCAGTTGGGATGAATCCCCAGGCCCGAGGGATCGGCCGGGTCCCGGCGCTTCGTTAAAGCCCCCGCCTCCGTCCACGACCCGCACCAGATCCAGTTCCCGCACGCCGTCGAGCCGTCGTCCCTCAGCATCGCAAAGCCCGGCAACTGCTGCCCGGCCTTCACCACCGCTCCGCTCGCCTTGTCCTCCACCTCTCCCAGCGCCCGCCCGTTCAGCTCCTTGGCCACTTCTTCGAGCGGCGGATTTCCGGGCACCGTGTAGTTCCACGTCAGGTTCAGAATCGGGTCCGGAAACTTCCCGCCTTCGGTCCGGTACAGCTCGCGCACTTTCAAGAAAATCCCCGCCAGCACGGCCTGGTCCAGCCGCGCATCGCCCGGCGTCGGCACCGCGGCCCACTTCCACTGCAGCCACCGCGCCGAATTCACAAACGTCCCGTCCTTCTCGGCGAACCCCGCGCCGGGCAGCCGGTACACCTCCGTCTTGATCTGCCTGGTCTCCTCCGCCGTGATTCCCGGCGCGCGCCAGAAATCGCTCGTCTCCTCCGGATAAATGTCGCACACCACCAGAAAATCGGCCTTCTTCAGCGCGTCGATATTCTTGCTGGAATTCGGCCCGATCGCCACGCTGTTCATGCCAAACGCGATCAGTCCCTTCACCTTCCCCCGCAGCATGTCGTCGAAAATGTGCACCCACGAATACTCGCGGTCCACCTTCGGCAGATAATCGTAGGCCCAGCCGTTCTCCTTCTTCGCCGCCTCGCCGTACATCGACTTCATCAGCGACACCGCGAACCGCGGCGTGTTCGACCAGTAGTTGAACGAGTCCCACTCCTTGGGCTTGGACGGCTTCGGCGTGATACGCGCCATCCATCCCTCGAAGTTTCCATCGGCCGGCGTCGGCACTTTGATGTAGCCGGGCAGGTTGTCGAAAATTCCCGCCACGTCAGTGGCTCCCTGAATGTTGGAGTGCCCCCGCAGAGCGTTCACCCCGCCGCCGGCCCGCCCCACGTTTCCCATCAGCAACTGCAGGATCGCCGCCGTGCGGATGATCTGCGTCCCGAAGCTGTGATGCGTCCAGCCGACCGCGTAGATCACCGTCCCCACGCGGCTCATGTCCCCGTCCTTCCGGATCGAGGTGTACATTTCGGCGGCCTTCAAAAACTGATCCTTCGGAATCCCGGTGATCCGCTCCACCATCTCCGGCGTGTAGCGCGAATAGTGCTTCTTCAGAAGCTGGTACACGCAGCGCGGATGCTCGAGCGCCGGGTCGTAGGCGACATCGGCGGGCAGCGCCGCCGGCGCACCGGCCTTCGCCGCCGGGCCGTGGGTGTCTCCGGTCCCGGTCACCTTGCCGCCGGCTTCGTAGTTCCAGCTCGACCGGTCGTAACTGCGCGTCTCCGTGTTGAAGCCCGAGTACAGCCCCTCCTCCGGCAGCGCAAAACCCTCCGGAATCAGAAACGCCGCGTTGGTGTAATTGGCCAGGTATTCTTTCGCCACCCTCCCATTGGCGATGGCGTAGTTCACCATCCCGCCCAGAAACGCGATGTCGGAGCCGGCGCGGATTTGCACGAACAGGTCCGCCGTCGCCGCCGTCCGCGTGAACCGCGGATCCACCACAATCATCCGCGCGTTGCGCTGCCGCTTGGCCTCAATCGCCCACTTGAATCCGCACGGATGGTTCTCGGCCGGATTCCCGCCCATGATCAGCATCATGTCGGCGTTCTTGATATCCACCCAGCCGTTTGTCATCGCACCGCGCCCGAACGTTGGCCCCAAACTGGAGACCGTGGGGCCGTGTCAAACGCGGGCCTGATTTTCGACGTAGCAGAGCCCCAGGCTCCGCATCGTCTTCACCACCAGGTAATTGAACTCGTTAGTGTCCGTGCATCCGCCGTTCCAGGCGATGCTCTCGCAGCGGTTCACTTTGCGCCCCTGCGCGTCGGTCTCGATGAACCCCTCGTCGCGCGTCTTCTTGATGTGCCGCGCGATCTCATCGTAGGCCTGGTCCCAGCCGATGTCTTCCCACTTGTCCGAGCCCGGCCGCCGCACCTGCGGCTTCAGCAGCCGCCGCTCGTTCATGATGTCCTGCATCAGCGACGAGCCCTTCGGGCACAGCGTCCCCCGATTGATCGGATGGTCCGGGTCGCCCTCCACGTGCACCACCTGCGCCGTCACGTTCTTCGCCTTGTCCCCCAGCGTGTGAATGATCACTCCGCAGCTCACCGAGCAGTACGGGCACGTCGAGCGCGTCTCCGTCGTCCGCGCAATCTTCAACTCCTTCGCCTGCGCGTATGCCGGCCGCACGTCGAAACCCAATATCGACGCCGCGATCACGCCCGCTCCCGTCCGGATGAAACTCCTGCGGCTTGCCACCATCGTCACACCTCCCGAAAACGTCGTCCCGCGGCTAGAGATATATCACATTCGCCCATCCGTCACCACCCTCCCTCGCCCCCTATTGCTCTGTCATACTGGCCCTCAGCCACGCCCCGAAATGGATCGTTCATGACCAAGCCCACCGCGTTCGTCCTCTACTTTCTTACCGCCGCCCTCGCCGCAGCCGCCGCTCCGCCCAACCCCATCGACCGCATCCAGGCCTACGCCGGCACGTGGAAGGTCCAGACCGAACACCTGGCCACCCCCTTCAGCAAGGCCGGGCACGAAGCCACTACGCTCCGCAACGACTGTTGGAAAAGCGCCGGCTTCGTCGCCTGCAATCAGTTCGTCAATGGCGAGTCCAAGGCCCTGATCGTTTTCACCTACGACGCCAAAAACAACCACTACACCACCTACCCCATCCCCGCC
>DAIDHC010000085.1 GCA_027452065.1 Bryobacterales bacterium | reverse complement strand
AGGCTGAAGATGGTGGTGTTGGCGCCGATTCCGAGGGCGAGGGAGAGGACGGCGACGGCAGTGAAGGCGGGAGAGCGGCGGAAGAGGCGGAGGGCGAAGCGGACGTCGTCGAGCATTGATTGGCGGGAAGCAATTGGAAGTCCAGGGCGCGGGAGCGGGAAGGATTGGGTTTGCGGGGCGGGCGTGGGGGCGCGGTGTCCGGAAGCGGGGTGCGGTGTCCGCTTCTGGACAGGGGCGGGAGGGGCTATTTAGCGGTACATTCGGCGTGCCACTGGTGGGCCATGGTGGCGAGTTGATCGGCCAGTTCGGGGTGGTCGTGCCGGAGATTGGTGGACTCGCCGGGGTCTTGGCTGAGATCGGAGAGGAACAGGGCGTCGTCGCCGGTGAGAGGCTTGTGGCCGTCCGGAGCGCCGTCGTAGGTGATGCCGTTGATGACGAGTTTCCATTGGCCGCGGCGGACGGCGAGTTGATTGCCGTTGGCCCAGTAGATGGCGTCGTGGGCGGATTTGGCGTGGTGGGAGGCGACGGGGAGGGCGTCGCGGCCGTCGATGACGCGGTCCCGCGGAGGCTGGACGCCGGCGACGCCGCAGACGGTGGGGAGGATGTCGGCGGTCATGACAAGCTCGTCGACTTTCTGGCCCGGGGGGATGACGCCGGGCCAGCTCATGGCGCCGGGCACGTGCATGCCGCCGTCGAAGACGCTGAATTTGTGGCCGCGGAAGGGGGTGTTTTCGCCGGCGGTTGCGGGTTTCTGGTCGAGGCCGGCGCGGGCTTCGGTGGTGGCTCCGTTGTCGCCGAGGAAGAAGATGAGAGTGTTCTCGCGCTGGCCGGCGCGGGTGAGGGCGTCGAGGATGCGCCCGATGCCGTCGTCGGCGGCCGACAACATGGCGGCGTACATCTGGCGCTCGGGGTTGAGGTGGGGGAAGCGCTCGACGTATTGGCGCGGGGCGTGCATGGGGTAGTGAACGGCGTTGAAGGCGGTGTAGAGGAAGAAGGGCTGCGATTGGTGCGCCTCGATGAACTGGACGGCTTCGGAAGCGATGCGCTCGGTGATGTATTGGCCGTCTTCGAAAATTTCGTCTCGGTTGCGCCAGAGGTCGTGATAGTTGACGTGGCGAGGCTCGCCCCAATAGAAGCGGTGGGAGAAATAATCGGTGCAGCCGGCGTGGAAGCCGTAGAAATAATCGAAGCCCTTGGCGTTGGGGACGGTGTCGGGGCTGTCGCCGAGGTGCCACTTGCCGATGGCGCCGGTGGCGTAGCCGGCGGGTTTGAGCAGGGCGGGGATGAGGATCTCGGAGGTGTTGAGGTTGAGGCCGTTCTGCATGCCGGTGCGCAGCGGTGCGCGGCCGGTGAGCAGAGCGGTGCGGGCCGGGGCGCAGACGGGGGCGTTGGAGTACCAGTTGGGGAAGTGGACGCCGGATTCGGCGATGGAGTCGATGTGGGGAGTGCGGAGGTCGGTGGCGCCGCGGAAGCCGGTATCGTGGCAGCCGAGGTCGTCCATGAGGATGACGAGTACGTTGGGTTTGCCGGAGGGCGTTGCGCGCACGGGGGCGGGGCGGCTGAGCAGCGGGAGGGCGGAGGCGGCGAGGAGTGCGCGGCGGGAAAAATTGTGATCGCTCATGAAGGACCTTTCGATGATTGGGTTCGTTGATGAATTCGTTTCTTAAAAGGACAGGCGCAGGGCGAACTGGACCTCGCGGTTGGGGACCGATGTGGAGTTGATGGCGCCGGAGTTGACCAGATCGAGGGTGGAAACCGGATTGGAGAACATGGGGTGGTTAAAAAGGTTGAAGGCTTCGGCGCGGAACTCGATCTGGGTGGGCTTTTCGATGGGGAGGACGAAGGCGCGGTGGATGCCGAGATCGACGTCGTTCTGGCCGGGGCCGGTGAGGATGTTGCGGCCGGAGTTGCCGAAGGCGTAGGGGGCGGGAGTGGAAAAGCAGCCGAGGTCGAAGTACTGGTACAGAGTGGGGTTGGACAGGGAGCCGTTGCAGGTGCGGTTGGGGCGGCTGACGGTGCCGGCGTTGGCGTTATCGAAGGGGAGGGTGACGGTGTAGGGCAGGCCGCTTTGGACCTGGTAGACGCCGCTGATTTCCCAGTGGCTGGTGAGGGCGGAGGCGACGCCGTGGCTGAGCAGAGCGTGGCCCTGGCCCAGGGGGATGTCCCAGAGGCCGCTGAGGACGAAGCGGAGGGGGACGTTGTTGTCGGCGGGGCCGCGGTTGGCGTTGAGGTTGTAGCCGTTCTGGACGGTGTCGCCGGAGCTGCAGCCGTCGCAGACATCGAGGGCGGGGTCCTGTAAGTCGATGGCGCGGCCGTAGGTGAAGCTGGCCAGAAAGGCGAGGCCGGAGCCGAAGCGTTTTTCAACGCGGGTGGAGAGGCCTTCGTAGTTGCTGGTGTCCCAGGGAGCGAAGCGCTTGATGGAGGCGTCGGTGTACTGGGCGAAGGGACGGCGGGTGTTGGGGGAGCCGGGGCCGTTGGTGAGGGGCTGGTTGGCGTCGTACTGGCCCCAGAGATGGGTTCCGGCGTTGCCGACGTAATTCATCGACCAAACCATATCGCCGGGAAGTTGTTTTTCGACGGTGAAGTTCCACTCCTGGACGTAAGGAGTGAGCAACTGCTGGTTCCAGCTTACGAGCGGGGTGGTGGCTTTGGGATTGAGGACGAACTGCGACGGAGGGACGGGCGTGGGGCGCGGAATGGAGGCATCGGGCGCGAGGGCGAAGGCGGTGGAGGGGTTGAGCTGATCGCTGATGAGGGCGATGCCGCCGTAGCCGAAGAAGGGAGGGTTGCTGGTCATGCGGCTGGTGATGCCGAGGCCTTCGTCCTGCGCGTAGAAGATGCCGTAGGAGCCGCGGACGACGAGGTCACTAGTACCGGGGACGCGGTAGGCGAAGCCGAGGCGCGGAGCCCAGTTCTTGTTGTCCTGGTAGACGAGGGAGGCGGGCTTGGCGGAGTTGCCGGCGAAGATGAGATGGCCGTAGAGAGGGTCCTGGGGATCGATGATGAAATTGCCCATCTGATTTTTCGTTTCGGTATAGGGGAAGAAGGACTCGTAGCGGATGCCGAGGTTGAGGGTGAGGCGGGACGTGACGGCCCAATCGTCCTGGAAATATTCGCCGAGGTAATAGCCGCGCTCGACGACGTCGGCGACGGTGCCGGTGTTGGCGGTGTTGGCGAGGCCGAGCAGGAGGTCGGCGACGCCGGAGCCGGTGCCGGCGCGGTGCTGGGGATTCTGGCTGAAGACGCCGTTGAAGCCGAAGCTGCCGCGGCCGCCGAGAGCGGCGAAGGTGGTGGGGCGGATGGCCTGGTAATCGACGCCGAACTTGATCTGGTGGCGGCCGAGGGATTTGGAGACGTTATCGGAGATGTCCCAGACGCCGGAGCTTTTGGTGAGCGGGTCGTTGCCGCAGCAGCCGGGCTGGGCGCCGATGGTGGCGTAGCCGGCGACGCCGAAGGTGGGGATGCTGCTTTTGATGGCCGGGTCGAGCGAGCCGTTGATGATCTGGTCGAAGCCGAGCGTTGCGTCCTGGCTGAGGGTGAGGCGGGTCCAACTGAAGCGGAATTCGTTGACCAGAGTGGGGCTGAAGGTGCGGGTGTAGCCGTAGCCGATGCCTTCGCTGTCGATGGTGCGGTTGACCGGGGTTTGGGCGGGAGCGGGAAGGGCGGCGCCGGCGTCGAGCGCGGCGCGGGTGATGGAGAAGCGGGCGAACATGCTGTCCTGGGACGTTACCTGGACGTCGCCGCGGAGGGTTGCGTTCTGGCTGGTTTGGACCTGCGGGGCGTTGTAGAGGAAATTGTTGGCGGCGCCGGGAAGGTTCGGCAGAGGGTAGCGGGCGATGAGCGAGGCGCCGACGGAGTTGAGCAGGCTGGCGGGGATGGTGTTGTTGGGGAACAGAGCGCGGACCGAGCCGCTGCCGCTGGGATTGGGCACGGTGGAGAAGGGATTGTAGACGGGAGTGGAACCGAAATTGCCGGCGCGGAGGGCGGCAGTGGGGACGGTGGAGACGTTGGTCCCTTCGCTGCCGATGTGGAGGCCTTCGTAGGCGCCGAAGAGCCAGGCTTTGTTCTTGATGACCGGGCCGCCGAGGGAGCCGCCGTACTGGTTCTGGACGAGCAGGGGTTTGTGGCCGTTGGAGGAGAAGTAATTGGCGGCGTCGAGGGCGCTGTTGCGGAGGAAGTCGTAGGCGGAGCCGTGGAGCTCGTTGGTGCCGCTCTTGGTGATGGCGTTGACGACGGCGCCGGCGGAGGCGCCGAACTCGGCCGAATAGTTGCTGGTTTGGACGCTGAATTCGCTGAGGGCGTCGAGCGGGGGGCGGATCATGTCGCGGGCGCGGTTGTCGAGGCCGCGGAGGTAGTTGACATTTCGCGCGCCGTCGAGCAGGAAAGCGTTCTGGAGGCCGGTGTTGCCGTAGGCGGAGAAGCTGTCGTCGCGGCTGCCGGCGGAAGGGACGGCGCCGGGGGCGAGGTTGGCGAGTTGGAGATAGTCGCGGCCGTTGAGGGGAAGCTGGATGATCTGGCGCTGGTCCATGACCTGGGTGAGGGTGCCGGATTTATCTTCGACGAGCGGGGCCTGGCCGACGACGGTGACCGATTGCGCGGCGCTGCCGGGATGGAGGGTGAGGCGGACATCGAGGATGTCTCCGACGTGGAGAACGACTCCTTTTTGGATGAGCGTGTCGAAACCCTGGCTGGAGATCTCCAGGTTATAGATGTCGGGCTTCAGCAGCGGAGCGACGGCGATGCCTTCGCCGTTGGTGGTGAGCGTGCGGGCGACGTTCCCGGTTTGAGCCCCGCGGACGAGCACCTGGGCGTTGGGGATGACGGCTTGTGTGGGGTCGGTTACCGTGACTTGGATTTCGCCGGTGGAGGTTTGCGCGGAGAGCCGCGGTAGCAACAGGAGCAGCGCGGCGAACGGCGGCAGGAACCGGGCGTAGCGGCTTGGCTTCAGACAAATGGGAAACATGTACCCTCCTCGATGTGGTGGAACAACAGGATGGACCAACGCCTCAATCTCTATCAGGTGAGTGTGGGTCCGCGGGAGGCGCGGAACAAGGGGTTTTCACTGGGAAACAACAGGGAGTGCCCTGGGGTGGAAGCGATGTTACTCGCGGCCCGAAGCGGCAATGGCGCGGGAGGCGAGGATGCGCATGCTCCAAGGCGCGTCGCCGATGGCGCGGGCTTCGACCAGGAGCTCGAACCAGGGGAGGGCCTTGGGGGCGGCGGCGTGAAACAGGTGAAGGACCGTGTCGAGGGAGTCGGGGCGGGTGAGGAAGAGGCTGGCGGCCTGGGTGGAAGCGGTGTGTGGGCCTCCGGCCAGGAGGACGCGATTGTTGGAGGAGAGGCCGGGGAGATAGGCGATGCGGGCGTAACAGACGACGGTTTTCGTCGCCGGGTCGGTGAAATTGTAATATTCGTTCCGCTCAGTGGGACGCGGATGGAGATTGACGATGCGGGTGCGCCGGGAGGCGGTGTCGACGACGACCTGGAAGTTCAGCGCGCGGTCGAAGAGCTGGACCCAGGGATCGCCCCAAGGGCCGGAGACGAGCAGGGCGTTGTCGCGATCGAAATCCTTGACGGCGAGCGTTCTGGGGTGGCGGACGGAAAGTTCGGCGGGAGGGACGGCCTGGGCGAATCGGGGAATCAGGCGGAGCACGAAGCTCTGAGTGAGTTCGCGGGCGAACAGTTCACTGGCATTGCCGGCGATGGCGGGTGGGAGACCGCGGAGGCCTTCGGGGGTGAGAAAGCGGCGGTCGATGTAGTCCTCGAGTTGAATCGGATGGCCGGTGAGGGTTTGATAAAGCTGGAGGCCGGAGTCGGGGACAACCACGAGGAGGCGCTGGCCGGGACTGGGAGCGAGAAGGGTTAACAGGCAGGGAGGCGGGCTGAGAGGGGGCCCGGAAGGAGCGGCGCGGCGGCCGAGAAAGAAGGCGAAGGCGAGGAGCGCGAGGACAGCGGCGGACAGGCCGGCCAGAGTGGCGGGCCGGGTGAAGTTGCGGCGGCCGGCGGGCGGGAGCGGGGAGGCAGGTTCTCCTGCGGCGACGAGCGAAACGGAGTAGGAGCCTTTGGGAATCAGAAGGCGGTGGGTTCCGCCGGCGCCGGGCAGGGCGTAGTATTCGTCGAGCTTGGCGCGAAGCTGGCGCACGTTGGAGCGAACAATATTGTCCTCGGCGGCACTGTAGCTGGCGGGCCGGGAAAAGACATGCTGGCCGATGGCCGGCTCTTTCAACGAATCGGCGTCACCCTTGATGGTGTTCTCGGCGATGTAGGTGAGTAACTGGCGGAGGCGCGGGGAACGCTGAAAGGAGGGACTGGCAAGGACTTCCTGCACCGCCTGGCGGAGTGAGTGCGCGGCGGGCTCGGAGAGCGCAGTCCGGGGAGCGGGGACGGGAAGAGGGTCGTGAGTGAGATGCGGGGCGGCCATGGGGAGCGATCGGGCTGGCGCTCCATATGATATCGCCGTTGCGGAGCGCGGGGGCCGGAAGCGGGCAGGCGTGGGGCGTGATAGCCTCAGACTAATTTGAAGACCGAACCTGGGGAGATGGAGCGGGCGATTGTGGCGCGGATGGCGAAGCTGCCGCGCGGGAGGGCAACGTACAAGCAGCTGGCGCGGGAGATGGGGGCGAAGGGGGACGAGCGGGAGCGGCTGGAGGAGGCACTGCGGCGGCTGGCGGCGCGGGGGGAGTTGATAGAAACGCAGGCGGGGCATTATGTTTTGGCGGCGCTGAGCGGGGAGTATGCGGTGGGGCGGCTGCGGATGCACCGGGACGGGTATGGATTCGTGATTCCGGACCGGCCGCTGGCCAACGTGGAGGGGGACATTTTCATTCCGCGGGAAGAAGCGGGGCGGGCGATGCACGGGGACCGGGTGGTGGCGCGGATGGGGCGGATGGACTCGGGGGGGCGGGTGTCGGGCGAGATTGTGAAGGTGTTGACGCGGGCGCAGGCGACGGTGGTGGGGGAGTTCCGGGTGCGGGGGCGGGGCAATTTTGTGGAGCCGCACGACGAGAGAGTGCGGCAGTGGATCGAGATACCGGAAGGGATGGAGAGACCGGCGCGGGAGGCGGGCGTGGACCGGATCGGGGCGGCGGGGGAGGCGGCGGAGGCGATTGAGGATCTGGACGGGATGATTGTGAACGTCGAGATCCTGGAGTTTCCCGAGGACGGCGAGCGGGCGGTGGGGCGGGTGATCGAGGTATTGGGGCGGACGGGAGATTTCGGCGTGGACGTGGAGATCATGATCCGCAAGCACCACATCCCGCATCGATTCCCGGAGGCGGCGGTGGAGGAGGCGCGGCGGGCGCCGGGCGCGGTGGCGGAGGCGGAGACCGCGGGGCGGAGGGACTTCCGCGGGCTGGACATTGTGACGATTGACGGGGAGACGGCGCGGGACTTCGACGACGCGGTCTGGGTGGAGAAGCTGAAGAACGGGAACTACGCGCTGCAGGTGCACATTGCCGACGTGGGGCATTACGTGCGGCCGGGCTCGGCGATCGACGAAGAGGCGCGGCTGCGGGGGACGAGCGTATATTTTCCGGACCGTGCGGTGCCGATGCTGCCTGTTGAGCTGTCGACCGGGATCTGCTCGCTGAAACCGGAGGTGGACCGGCTGGTGATGTCGGCGCTCATGGAGATCGACCATCGCGGGGAGGTGGTGGGGCAGGAGTTTACGCGGGGCGTGATCCGGAGCGCGGCGCGGATGACGTACACGTCGGTACACGCGCTGCTGGAGGGGGACGAGGAGACGAGGCGGGAGTACGCCGAGATGGCGCCGCGATTTGAGCTGATGCGGGAGCTGGCGAAGATATTGCAGCGGAAGCGGGAGCGGCGGGGTTCGATCGACTTCGACATGCCGGAGCCGCTGATCGAGTTTGACGAATACGGGCAGATGAAGAGCGTGGTGCGGGGGCCGAGAAACATTGCGCACCGGATCATCGAGGAGTTCATGCTGGCGGCCAACGAGGCGGTGGCGGGGCATCTGGAGGCGCTGGGGCGGGCGCTGATCTTCCGGATCCACGAGCAGCCGGAGACGCGGAGGGTGATGGAGTTTGAGGATGTGGCGGCGCACTTCGGCTATTCGCTGGGCGTGGGGGCGATTCCGGTGGAGCGGCACGCGATGGCGATCCGGAGGAGGGACGGGACGAAGGGGCGGCGGGAGGTGGTGCGGGCGGCGGGCGGAGCCGGGCGGATCACGTCGCGGCATTATCAGAGGCTGGTGGAGAAGATACAGGGTAAGCCGGAGGAGCGGATCCTGAGTTATCTGATGCTGCGGTCGCTGAAGCAGGCCCGATACAGCGCGGAGAACCAGGGGCACTTCGCGCTGGCGGCTTCCAGCTACACGCACTTCACGTCGCCGATCCGGCGGTATCCGGACCTGATGGTGCACCGGGCGCTGGGGGCGTGGCTGGACGGGGCGGCGGAGCCGGCGGAGGTGATCGAGCTGCGCAGGATTGCGGAAGAGGCGTCGGAGACCGAGCGGAGGGCGGCGGAGGCGGAGCGGGAACTGGTGGAGTGGAAGAAGGCGCGGTTCATGGAGGACCGCGTGGGGGAGGAGTTCGCGGCGCTGATCATCAGCACGGCGAAGTTTGGATTTTTCGTGGAGCTGGAGGATTTGTTCATCGAGGGGCTGGTGCCGATTGAAACATTGCCCGGGGACCGGTATCACTATCACGAGAACACGCGACGGATTACGGGGATGAGGACCAGGCGGCAGTTCGGGATCGGGGACAATGTGAAAGTGCGGCTGGACCGTGTGGATACGATGGAGCGGAAGCTGCAGTTTGCCCTCGCCGAGCCGGAGCGGCCCAGGGGACGGAAGCGGGGACGGTAGAGAGAGAGAGGAAATGGCGATGTGGAAATGGGCAGTGGCGGCGGTAGCGGTGGCGTGGGTTGGATTCATCGGGCTGGTTTATTCGAAGATGGTGGGCCCGCCGGGCGAGTTTGCGGCGTTTATGGCGAAGATGCCGGGGCCGCTGTACCTGGCGTTTCCGTTTGAGACGCTGTGGGACCGGGCGCGCGCGGGGACGCTCGATGTGGGAGCGGAGGCGCCGGACTTTGAGCTGGCGCCGGTGGCCGGCGGAGAGCCGGTGCGGCTGAGCTCGTTCCGCGGCGCGCGGCCGGTGGCGCTGATTTTCGGGAGCTACACTTGACCGCCCTTTCGCCGGGAGGTTCCCGCGCTCAACGGGCTGTATGAGAAGTATGGAAGCAAGGTGGCGTTCTACATCGTTTACATACAGGAAGCGCATTCGAGCGACCTGTGGCAGATGGAGTCGAACGTGAAGCAGGGAGTTGTATTCCGGAATCCGCGGACGCTGATGGAGCGGGAATCGGTGGCGGCGAGTTGCGTGCGGGGGTTGAAGATCCGGATTCCGGCGCTGCTCGACGGGATCGAGAACCGGGTGGAGGCGGAGTATACGGGGTGGCCGGACCGGCTGTATCTGGTCGGCGTGGACGGGAAGGTGAAGTATAAGAGCGAGGCGGGGCCGTTCGGATTTCATCCGGACGGATTAGCGAAGGCGATCGGGCAGGCGGTGGGTGGCTGAAGCGGCGGCAGTAAGCTAAGAAAACGCGGGGGCGATGGCTTCGACAGTGTCCCGGGCCATTTGGCGGGCGGAGTCGGCGTCCTGCCGGCGATAGAAATCGGTGGGCGTGAGGTCTTCACTGCCGTAGAAGGACAGTTCGCGGTCGCGGCGAAGCGTGCGGGAGTGGCCGGCGATGCGAGAGAGGTGGGGGCGCAAGGCCGGGGGAACGCGGTCCTGATTGTCGAGCAGAATCTGGCTGACGTCGTGGACGCGGGGGCTCTCGATGCCGGCGGCTTGGAGAAGGCCTTTCAACGCGAGTTCGACGGCTTCCTGAGATTCCCGGACGACGTCGGCCCAGCTCTTTTCGGCATAGAGAAGGTCGATCGCCTTCAGCCGCACGCAGGCGCGCCGGTAGTAGTCTTCAGCGAGCCGCGGATTTTGCATTGGCCTTGACCCAATAAGGGATCCCGTAACTGGATTTTCGAACGGCGCGGTCGGAGAGCAGGTGGCGCCGGAGGTGAACGAGGAATCGGGAAACGGCGAGGCGGCGATCCCAGAGCACGATACCGTCGATGGCGACTTCGAACCACAGCGCGCCGGCCTGTTCGGGCGAGGAGGGCAGGAGGGCGAAGTGTGGGGAAATCCGGTCGGAGATTTCGCGCGGATGCGAGCGCGCGATGGCGTCCCAGCGATGGTAGAGCTCGCGAGTGAGCTTCGTGCCGCGAGCCAGACACAGCAGGAGGTCGGTGTCCGAGCCGGGGCGGACCTGACCGCGGGCTTGGGAGCCGAACAGGATGACGGCATCGAGGTCTGGTTCAAGAGCGCTCGAAAGGATGGGGCCGAGGGCGGCGATGGCAGGACTGACGGCGGGCGAAGAGGCAGGCGGCGGCGCGAGAGCGTTCTCGAGGCTTTCGCGGCACACGGCGTTGAGGGTTGTCTCGCGTGAGGCTGCCAGGGCCTTCAGGTCGTCGCGGAGGCGAGACGGCAGGCGGACGAGGAGTTTGCTGAGTTTGCTGGTGGGAACGCGCGCCATGCTAGCACCATGCTAGCACTGATCAACCAATATCGCGGCGAAAGGGCGCCGCGGTGGCTACCAACTGAGCTGGAGGAGGCTGACGGCGTCCTCGGGAAGGTCGAAGGCGAGGGTGGCGTCGGGGCGGCTGGGGAGCCAGACGGGGGGATGGAGTTCGTGGAGGCGGCCGGCTTCGGCGAGGGCTGAATATTGGGCGGGGGTTGGGTATTGCGGGGAGCCGAGGGCGAGCCAGGCGGAGTAGCTGTTGCTGAGGCGGGCGTCGACGCGATAGTGGCGGAGGAGGACGCGGGTGAGGCCTTCGGGGAGGCCGGCGGCGGTGAGCGAGACGCGGGCCGGAGATGGCGTGGACGAGGTGTCGCGGTAGTTCCAGACCAGGATGGATAGGGTGGATTCGGAGCGGGAGGCGACGGCCGAGATTCCGGCGCAGGCCGGAGGCGCGGAGGGTGGGGCGCAGGCTTTGTCGAGGGCGAGGGCTTTCGGGCCCATGAGGCCGGCCATGCGGAAGAAATTGATCACCGGCTTGTCGACGCCGTGGGTGGAGAGGGTGCGGAAGCCGGAGAACCAGGGCTGGTTTTCGAACTCGAAGGCCCAGGTGAGCATGCCCTCGACATTGGCGTGATAGCGGGAAGCGAGGTCGAGGATGCCGCCCCAGGCGGCGGCTGTGTAGGCGGCGAAGCGGGAGGAGTTGCGGTAGGCATTCTGCGGGTAGAAGCGGGCCGAGCAGGCGGCGCAGCCTTCGGGGTCGGACTCGGAGAGAACGATGGGAAGCGAGCAGAGGCGGGGGAAGGCGGCGAGGATTTTGAGGCCGGCCTCGACGTCGGCGAGTTGTTTGGCAAGGTCCATGCGGGGCGACGGGCCCTCCATCGAGGTGCGGCCCTTGGCGTGGAAGGAGACGAAGTCGAGAGGAGCGCCGGTGGCGGAGACGTGTTCGAGGAACTGGCGGAGGAAGGCGCCGGCGCGGGGGCTGGAGGGTCCGGTGGAGGCGGGGCCGCCGACTCGGGCTTCGGGGAGCGCGGCGCGGATGGCGGCGGCGGTGAGGTCATAGAGATGGTTGTATTCGGCGGGCGTGCCGTGCCAGTAGGCGATGTCGGGCTCGTTCCAGACTTCCCAACTCCAGGTGGCGACGCGGGCGCGGCCATAGAGCGAGACTTCATGGAGCACCCATTCGCGGATGAGGGCGGACCATTTGGCGTCGTTGGAAGGAGGGTAGGTCCAGCCGGTGAAGTAATGGTCAAAGGAGGCGCCGGGCGACCAGATGGGGCGGTAGGGCTCGGGATGGGAGGAGAGCGCCTGGGGCATGAAGCCGACTTCGACGAAGGGCTGGGCGCCGGCGTCGAGCCAGGTGGAGAAGATTCGGTCGAGGATGGTCCAGTTGTAGACCGGGCGGCCGGACGGGTCCTCGGTGTAGACGTTGGTGGAGCCCCATTTGGGTGAGGGGACGCCGTCGCCGGTGGCGAGGAGAAAGTGGGTGCGGAAGCTCACCGGGGCGCGGTAGAAGGAGGCTAGGCGGGCGATGAGAGCAGCGCCTGAGGGTGAGTAGGTGTAGTTGGGCTCGTCGTAGCCGAAGAAGGCGGTGATGGGCCGAAGGGGGCCGCGGGCGGTGTTGGCGTGGAGGGTGAGCGAGACGGTGGTCTGCGCGGCGAGGGAGGTCGCGAGGGCGAGGAGTGCGAGGCGCATGCCGTGATTTGTTTTAGTAGAGCACGCGGAAGGCGAGAGGCGGAGCGCTAGGGCTGAGCGTCGAGCTGTTTGAGCGATTTTCCGTCCTTGGACTTCCATTCGAGAAGGCCGTTGGAGCGTGCGCCACGGATCACTACGGCGGCCGCGGAGGGGCTCGAGAACTCCACGTCCCGCGTAAAAACGTAGAATTCGCCTTTCCTGGCGAGGGTGCCATCGGAGATGAGTTGCTGGCGCCGGGCCAGCACGCCCGGGTATTTTTCCGCGGATGCACGTTGCTCGAGAACGGCAGTCGAGCCGCTGCGCACGACAAAGCCGTTCGGGGTGCGCATGCCCCGCGCCTCGGCTCCCTTCATGCGGCAGAAGAGTTCCCCTCCGGGCTGCGTTTTGGCGCCGGGTTGGATGACCGGCGTGAGAATGTCGGAGCCGAGGACGGGGAGGAGTTGCCGGATACGAGCGAAGAAGACTTCCATGTCCTGGCGGTCGGATTCGGGTAGCTTCGCGCCGCCAGCCTGGTTCTGTTCGAGGGTAACCCTGTTGGTCCTGGCCGCTTCGTCAAGAAGCCGGCTTTCCAGGTATTTGACGTGAGCTTTGGTCAGGTTTTCGTCTTTGCTGACGAAATCGATAACCGAGACCCAGAGCTCCTTCGCGCGGTGTTGCTTCAGCCGCTCGCGAAGGATGTCGGTCTCGCCGATGTAGGCGCGGGGTTCGCCGGTGAGAGGATTGCTACCGATGAGAATGTATACGGCGGTTCTGTCGAGTTCCTCGCGAGCCAGGAGTTCGTCGAGTTCGGTCCGGGGCGCGGCGATGGCCTTGCCGGTCCAGTTCGAAATTTCGGCGGTGCGCAAGCCCTTCGCATCTCCGCGCGGGAGGAAAAGCTTGATGGTTGCCGAAGTCATGTGTTCCATGGGGCCGGACTCACTTCTGTGTTAGTGTAGCCCGGCGCCGATGGATCAGGCGGCGCTGTTCCGCCTGATTTCTTCCCGGATAATGCGGCGGAGCGTCGCTTCCCACTTCGGCGTTTTGCCTTCGACGTATTCGCGCAATGCCGAGTTAATGAGCGTCTGGTAGCCGGCCTTACCGCCGGACCGGTCGGCGATTGAGCCGAAGTAGTCAACCAGGTCTTCATCGAGACGGATTGTGATTCTCACCTTTCCCGGTTCCGGCGGCGGCTCCGCCGCGACGCGGCCCCGCTTACCTTTGCTGAAGTCGTAATGATCCTTCATCTGTTGTGTGCCTCGTACTGCTCGCGTTCTGGCTTCGTTGCTCTTCGAGCGGAAATGATCCGGATGTCGTCGACTCGATAGCAATAGACGACCACGAGAACCGCCCCTTTGATGCCCTCGCCTATAGTCACGAACCGCTCCTCGCCGGTGCTGGTGTTGTCGCGGATCGTGATGGCGTAGTCGTCGTCGAAGACACCAACCGCTTCCGCGAAACGTACCCCGTGCTTTCTGGCATTGACCGCCGCTTTCTCCGGGTCCCACTCGAAGGACACGCTTCTAGCGTACATATTTTTGTATGCACACACAAGCGGGCGAGTACCGGAGTGTTCGCGAATCGGCGAAGCCGGCGGCCGATCGTGTAAAGTAGCGGAATGACCGAACCGGGAGCGAGCCCGGGCGATGCCGGCGAGCTCGCCCGATTCGGGTATCGCCAACAATTACAGCGGACGATTCGGGGGTTCTCGAGCTTTGCGCTTTCGTTTTCGCTGATCTCGATGACGACGGGGATTTTCGGGGATTTCGGGCCCGGGCTGCGGCAGGCGGGGCCGGCGGTGATCTGGTCGTGGACGGTAGTGCTGGCGGGGCAGATGCTTGTCGCGCTGGTGCTGGCGGAACTCTCGGTGCGGTATCCGATATCGGGCTACGGTTACCAGTGGACGTCGCGGTTGCTGGGGCCGGAGTTGGGATTTTTCACGGGGTGGCTGTTGTTGCTGCAGTGGGTGGCGGGGCTGCCGGGCATCTGCGGAGTGGTGGGGGAATATCTGCGCGCGCTGCCGGGAGGGCACGGCGGCGTGCCGATGGAGTGGATCACGGTAGGGGTGATCAGCGCGGCGGCGCTGTTGAACATTTTCAGCATCAGGCTGGCGGCGTTGTGGAACGACGCGGGGGTGATCACCGAGATTGCGGGGTCGCTGGGCGTGGCGCTGGTGCTGCTGATCGGGTATGGGATTCACCGGAGCGGAATCGCCGGGTTTCTGCTTTCGCATCCGAACTACTACACGGGGCGGCCGGCGGGGTTGCGGGAGTTGGCGCTGTCGCTGCTGGTGGGGGCGTGGTGTCTGACCGGGTTCGAGGCCGCGGCGGACCTGGCGGAGGAGACGCAGGAGCCGGCGCGCGTGGTGCCGAAGGCGATTCTAAATTCGCTGCTGGCGTCGGGGATCGGGGGCATCGTGGTGCTGGCGGGATTTCTGCTGGCGATGGGGGACGTGCGGGCGGCGCAGGGGAGCGCGGCGCCGATGCTGGACGTGCTGGTGGCGCGGCTGGGAGTGAAGGCGGCCGAGGCGGTGCTGGTGGTGGTGTTCGTGTCGGTGTTCGCCTGCGCGCTGGCGACGCTGGCGCTGACGAGCCGGCTGTTGTTTGCGATGGCGCGGGACCGGATGCTGCCCTTCTCGGACCTTTTGAAGAAAGTGGACCGGAAGCGGGGGACACCGATTCCGGCAATTGTATTTGTGTGGGCGCTGGCGTGCGCCGTGGTGCTGTGGCTGAAGCGGGTGGAGGTGCTGACGTCGACGTCGGTGGTGGCGGGGTATCTGGCGTATGCCCTGATCATGCTGGCGGCCTGGCGGGGGCTGAAACGGCTGCCGCCGGCCGACGAGCGGTATTTTCACTTGGGGCGATGGGGCGGGTGGACGGCCGGGGCGGCGCTGGCGTGGTGCTGCGGGTTGATCGCCGCGATGACGATACCGGAGGCGTCGCCGGGAGCGGGCCATCTGCCGGCGGTGGCGGCGGCGGCGGGGCTGGCGGTGGGCGCGGGATTGTACTTCGGCCTGGTGCGAGGCCGGCTGAGGCGGGGGGAAGCGGGAGTCCCGGTGGCGGAAGCGGTGGCGGCGCGCGGAGTGAGCACGGGCGGGGTCTGATACACTCGGAATATTCATGACAGCGGAACTTGAGCTGGTCTCGCGTTTGCAGTCGCTGGACCAGCGGATTGTGGTGCTGCAGCGCGAAGTTGCAAGCCTGCCGAAGCATATTGCAAGCATTGAGAAGGCACTGGAGGCGCACCTGCGGCGCCTGGAGGCGGACCGGTCGGCATTGACGGCGAACCAGCGCGAGCGCAAGCGGCTGGAAGACGACATCAAAGCGAACGACCAGAAGATCTCCAAGCTGCGGGACCAGAGCCTGCAAGCCAAGACCAACGAGCAGTACAAGGCGTTCCAGAACGAGGTGGAGTTCTGCGAGAAAGAGATCCGGAAGTTCGAAGACAGGATTCTGGAATTGATGGCCGAGTCGGAGCCGCTCGAGCAGAATGTGAAGAAGGCCGAGGCGGCGCTGGCCGAGGAAAAGAAGGTCGTCGAGGCCGAGAAGCAGCAGGCGCGCGAGCGGACGGCGGAGGACCAGAAGCAGCTTGCGGTGCTGATGGCGGAGCGCAAGGAAGCGGCGGCCAGGACTCCGCCGGCGATCTACCGCTCCTACGACCACATCCGGAAGAAGTGGAACGGCGTGGTGATGGCCGAGGTGATCGACGGGCGGTGCCAGGCGTGCTACATCTCGCTGCGGCCGCAGTTTCTCCAGGACCTGCGGAGGGGCGAGGAGGTCCTGTTCTGCGAGAGCTGTGGGCGGTTCCTCTTCTACAACCCGCCGGTGGCGGTGGAGCCGGAGCCGCCGGCGCGGGCCGAGTCGCAGGCGACGTAGGGCGCGGACGCGAGCGACGGGTAGCGTTAGAGCCGAGGCGGCTGTGCTGTCTTCTATCAACGATGGCTGTCGAGGGAGTTGCTGAGGAGAAGACCGTTCAGCCGGGGGCGCCGGCACTTCGCTACTGGCAGGGCCACGTTCCAGCGGCGATGCTGGAAAAGTTGCGCCGCTCCGCTCGGTGATTCGTCGCTCGAACCTCTCAGGTCACCGTGTCGCCATACACGCGCCAACGGCGGGTGTCACTTGGTCTTGGCGTGTTCCTGGTGCTCATAGGCGACAAAGCGATCGCCTTGTACGTTCTTGAATTGGTCCAGCGCTCCGTCCGGCCAGCGAATTGTAATCGAGTCGGCGTGATCGGACCTACCCAGGCCGAAATTCAAGCGCGGATCTTGCGCCGAGAGATACCCGCGAGTCGGGATCATATCCTCGATCATCTTCATGCCGTTCGCTTCAACGATCACGCGCGCTCCGTAGGCATCGCGAACGCCGGTCGGGAACTTTAGCCGGGGCGTTACCGTGATCCAGTGGTTTCGGGTGCGCGTGTCATTCCTCAGGAGAATGGCCCGACCGTTCAGATTCACGATGACCAAGTCCATCAAACCATCGTTGTTGAAGTCAATTCCGGCGCCGCCGCGCCCAACGTGCTTTTGCCTGAAATGCGGGCCTGCCGTTTCCGAGACGTTCACAAATCGGGTGCCGCTGCGGTTGCGATAGATCACGTTTTCCTGCGCGTACTCGTGCTGGGCGCCGCCGTTCACGTTGAAGAGATCGAGCCAGCCGTCGTGATCGAAGTCGAACATCATCGCCGCCCAGCCCGAGTATTGGCCCCTGGTATATCCCAGCCCGGCCCGGTCGGTCCAGGAATCGCAGGCTTCGCCGCTCGGGCGCTGCACCAGTAGATTCGAATCGCGCAGGTTGGCGATGTAGATATCGAGCCTGCCATCGCGATTCACGTCGCCCACCGCCGGACCCATATGCGCTACGCTCTCGCCGTTCTCGCCGTAGGCAAGGTTCACCTCGACGGCACGCTCCAGGTACGTGCCGTGCGCATTCATCTCGAAGTAATAATTCTCCATGGCGTCGTTGGTGGAGAGAAGATCGAGCCTCCCGTCGTTGTTGAAGTCGGCCGCCGTGACGCTCATGGAACGGCCATCGGGCTTCCAGAGGCCCACTTCCTTCGTCACGTCCGTGAAGGTGCCGTCGCCGTTGTTGCGATAAAGAAGATTGGATTGTCCGTCGTAGGCCAGTGGGCCGGGATAGCCCGCCGCTGGGTCGAAGCCGGCGTCCTTGAGCTTGTCGTACTTCACGTAGTTCCCGATGTAGAGATCGAGAAAACCGTCGCTGTTGTAGTCGAACCAGACGGCGGATAGGCTGAAGCGGGCGCCGGTGAGGCCGGCCTTGATGGAGACTTCCGAGAAGCGGCCGTTTCCGTCGTTATGAAACAACTCGTTCTGGCCGTAGTTCAGAACCAGGAGGTCCACATTACCGTCGTTGTCAAAATCGCCGGCCGCGCAGCCAACGGAATACCGGCTTCCCGCCAAGCCGGCCTGCTCGGTGACATCGGTGAAGGTGCCATCGCCGTTGTTGCGGAACAGGTGGTTGGTGAGCTCCCCACGCAGGTCGCGGCTATCGTCGTCGCTCAGCCCTGCGGTCCACTTGCCATTTGGGAAGTAGATGTCCAGGAAGCCGTCGTTGTTGTAGTCGAAGACGCATACGCCCGTGCCGGTGCCCTCAACGATATTGTCCAGACGCCGATCGCCGTAGCTTTGTTGGAAGTGGAGGTTGGACTTCCTCGTGACGTCTGTGAAGCTGATGGCGCCGTCATCCGGCTGAGACTCGTCCGGGAAGGCTGTTTGGGTTTGGCACGTGAGTTCCAGCAGAACGAACATCAGGGCGGCAATTCGTCTCATCAATACTCTGGTAAACACCAGTCGCTCCTTGGCGGTCTCCGCGATCCGCTTCCCGCCACGCTCTTGGCAGTCATTACTGTACTGGGGCACCCACCGGTATGCCCGGTTGACGGCAGCCGGGGTCCTATCATGGTCCCGCGGCGCTAACCTTCGCGTCGATTCGGAGCAGTAAGGCGGCGCAGTTAATTCTGACGTGGGCAACGTCTGAGGAGAGGCCGCGGATGAGGAGTGGACGAGCAGATGCGGCGTCCAGAGACGCCAGCGCCTTCGCGGCGGCCAGGGAAACCGCGGGGACGGGGTCGCGCAAAGAGGCCTCCAGGAGCGCGAATTTGTCGCGTTGCCCCGAACTTCCGACTGCCGCTATGGCGGCTTCGCGCACGAACGGATCGCGGCTTCCGGTCAGTTGCGCAAGCGCTCCTTGAAGTGCCGCGCTGTTCGACGCGGCATCCAGGGCCAGTGCACGCGTGGTATCGGATTCGCTCGCAAGCCCCTGCGCGATGACCGCCCGCGCTTTCTCTGAGAAGCGTGTTTTGAGCAGGCGCCCGGCGGCAATGAGCCGGGTTGCCTCGTCGTTGTCGCTCAGCATTTCCGTCAGCAGTGCCAGATCTCTCGGATCGCTCGGGTCCAGTAGCTTTTCCGCCAGCAGCGGCCTGAACGCAGGCCTGGCCGGAAGGCCCTGTGCATAACTGAACTCACGAAGCCGGGATCCGCCGATGCGAGCGATCGCCCAGACCGTTCTCGCGGCGACCGCCTGGTTCGGGGCGCTCACGAGGGCTTTTAGCCGTTCTGCCCAGCCGGGAAGACCAAGCTTCACCAGGGTTACTATCGCCTCGGTGCGATCATTTTCGTTCAGGCTTTGAGCAGCCGTTTCGATCTCGGCACGACCGTCGAGCGCTCCGAGACGGCCTAAGCCCAGGGCCGCCGCCAAGCGGACCCTTTGGTCGCGGTCGTGCAGCGCTGCACGGAACGTGGAGATAACGCCCGGCGGTTGCATCCTGCCCAGAACATAAATCGCCGTCTCTCGCTGCCTGGGTTCACTACCTGTGGCGGCTTCATCGATAAGCGCTCGGCCGGCTGCCGTGGCGCCCATGGATTCGAGCAGGCCGAAGGCGACCCCGGTCTCCGGCTGAACGCCGGCATCGGCAACCTCTCGGAGAACCTCGGCTGCGCCGGGCGTGCCGGCCTTGGCGATTGCGCTGAGAACCCAAAGCTTCCCTTTGAACGTTGGACTCAAGGCGAGCCCCTTCAATAGCGGCAGGTACAAGGCGCACTCCGTTGCATCCAGCCCTCTGACCGCGGCACCAGCCCAGTCGCTCTCGCTCTTGAGGAGCGACTCGATCAGGCGACGCGACTCGGCGTCATCGATCGTGCCGAGGACCGCGAACGCTGCCTCCGCTGCAAGGCCGCCGGTATTCATCGCAGCACGCAGGGCGCGCCAAGCCTCGGTATCGATGCCAGCCGGCAGGGCCTCACTCGCGAGCAAGAGCAATACCGCCAGAATCGAGCACGCGACTGTGATGCTTTTTCTCACCGATGCATGCTCAGGTTACTAACTGTGGCAAAGGTCAAGGTGTAGGTCTGTTGCTGCGCCGGGCTGAATGGATATCCGTTCCCGGTGAGGTTCTGTGTGCGCGAAGCCTTAAAACCATTGGGAAGGCCACCACTAGCCACGGCGGTTAACTGATCCCACATGGCGCCGGAGCTGTTCGATGTTATTGTCCGAGGTACACCATCGGGCGGGGTGAAGATCGCGCCAAACGGATTACTCGTAGTGCTCAGAACTTCTGTCAGGGTCAGACCTGGTACAGGGATGATGTTCGCGGGTGACATCTGATCGTATAGATAGTAGGTTATTGTCGTTTCATAGCCCGAATCGTTGCCCGCCGTATAGGGAATGGTCGTTGCGATACCGCCCAAGCTCGGCGTCTGCAGAGTCGTGGGGTTCTCAACCGTAAACCGGGCGCTGGCTGACGCCGACAGCTGGTTTGAGATGTAGCTGACGGAAACCCAGGTGTCACCACCTGAGGCACTGGGGGCTGTGCCGCTCACCGAGGCGTTCGCTGAGTTCACTCCGGATATCACAAGGCGTGGACCCGCGCTCCAGGTTACGGAGCCGCCGCCCGGGTTCCCCTGGGCTGTGATTGCCGTGGATGTCAGCCCACCGGGACCACCCATCACAACCAAGCCGTTACCCGCTATGCTGACGAAGCCATTTTGCACTTGGATACCGACCGTCGGCTTCACGTTCAAGCTTCCAGTCCCGTCCTGGCAGCAAGTGTAACCATTGTCCTGTGCCGTTATTGCGACGTCGGCGTAACCTATTCCGCTGCCAGCGCCCAGGAGCGTCGCCGTTGACTCTGTCGATGGCCCGTAGACCTCAGCGGGGCCACCCGCCGTCCAATCGTACGTGTATCCCAAGCCGTTGTAGCTCGACGACTGCCCGGAGCAAATCGAGGGGCTTACGCTCATACAGACCGCAGGGACCGCTTGAAGGGGGCTACTGGTCGCTCCGTCGTTGAAAGTCACGGACGCTGGGCTAACGGATGCACCGCATAGCACGTAGGCAAACGAACAGCTAAAGTTTCGCGCGCCCCTAATACTCGCCGTAACTGTCCGTGATTCTGAGTCGATCTGCATAAGGCGGCCCTTGCCCTCCGCCGGATTCGCGGTGAACCAGCCAATCTCCCCTTGCTCCAGATTCTGCGGGAGAGCCGCTCCGTCCTGATCCTTCACCTGGCTGGCGATCAGGTCTCGGATACTGATCGCCGCCGTCTCCATTGGGTTCAGTAAATAGGGCCTCCACCACAGCACCCCACCATTCCCGATCTTCACGTTGAAGTACTTCGGGACCGTGGAGTGATTGAATAGCAGCAGGACTGCATCCTTCCCGCCGCCAAGGTCCCACGGGTGGCCACCGCCGTTGTCCCTGGTCTGCTGATCCTTGCCGATCTGCCTCACCAATCCAAATCCCGGCGCCCCAACCGCGGCGAGGCTCATTATGAGAGCCCCCGGCGCGGCATCCGATTGCACGATGAAGGAATTGCGCAGCCCCGGATCTCCGGCCAGCAATGGCAATTTGACTGTCTGGGCGCTCATAGCGGGAATTCTCACCTGCGCCACTGGCGTTGATTCGGGACCGGAATCCGTCGTTCGGGCAAAGACCACGGTCGCGTTCGCGGGTCGGCTTCCGAAATTGGCGAGCCCGAGTTGCGGCGCAAAGAACGCGCCGGGCAGAAGATTCGCCGCGCCGACGGGCACGCCGGTGAATACGGTGTTACTGGAAACGAAACTCCCCGAACGCGCGAAGTTCTGAGAGCTAAGAATCGCGCCTGTGGATGCTCCGCGCCAGGAGAAGCCGAACACCTGAAGGGTCGCGGGCGGGCCGCTGTCGTCCACCGAGATACCGAAGGCTCCGAGGTCCGGCGCGGATGAGGCAGGAAAACAGGCCGTCGTCGATGACGCTCACTGCCGGGCTGGGCGCATCTCCGCAGGCCTGGATCAGCGCCCAGCCGCCCGCGGCAAGCTGAATCTGCCGCTGAGTGGCGGCGTGTTTCTCGGCGATGCAGGAAATTGTGGCGGACTTGGCGGCCAGGGCCGTATTGCGCGGTGCGAGGACGGGGCTGCCCACCAGCGACGCTCCGGCGGAGCGAAGCACGCCTAAGTCTTGGGATCCGGCCATGAGGAACTCTTCTTCAATGTGCTGACCGGCGCCGGCGCCAGTCCCCTGAATCGATAGTTGGGCAGCGATCGCCATCGTCACCACTTTGGCTGGGTCCGGAAGGACCCAGCCGATCCCATGGTCTCGACCGAGTTAGCCTCGATCAATAAATCGGCAACCCGTACCACTTGGCGCGAGTGCGCGGGAATGGCTACGTGCGAGGCCGTGATTCGCGCGCCGTGGCGGTCATACAAGACCACCTCGGCTGTGACCGGGAAATTCAGCTCGCTCACCATGCTGATGGTGCTCGTGAACCCGGCGGCCTCGACAAACAGAGGTGCGACCAGAACTTGCGGCATCTCGGACATCGGGTTGGCTACTAAATTCGGCGTTTGACAAAAGACGGCCTCGACCAGGCTAAGTATCGCCAGTGCGGAGGCAAGAATTCTTGTAACTTCGCGGTGAGGAGAAATGGCGCCCATGCGTGACCCAGGGGTAGATTTAGCAGAGAAATTGTCGTAGGTCAACAGGAAGTTGAGAGGAATTTGAAAGGAATTCGAAAGATTCGGAAAGAAAATCAACCTCAATTGCTCTGATTGAGAAGCGCTGCCGGAGCACCGGCGTCGCGTTTGCGGGTGCTGATAACCGTTGGCCCGGCCGGCCAGTAGGTTCTTGAATCGTCCCGGCACTCCGTGCTGCCAGCGGAGGGTGACTGAACGGTATGGCCGGACTCGCCTTGGCCGGGATTCGAGCCCGTATCGCGCAGCGAGAGTATCCCGCGCGCCGGTGTCATTTCCTCGGCTTTCGGAACACTCGAATCGCTTCGAAGGCGTTGCGGGACTCCCGGGCCGCGCCTCCACATGGACACGGAGCCGGAGCCGCCGGCGCGAGCCGAGTCGCAGGCGACGTAGGGGCGGGGCGCGAGGACGCAGGCCCGGGTTGGATCGCAGGCGAGGTCTGGCGCGGGGATCCACGTCAACAGGCGCGGGCGAGCCGGTTCCGAGTCGCGCTGGCTTGAGGGGCGGATGGGCGCGCCGAGAGTCTGCGGGCACGCGCAGGGGGATTCGGTGGACAATGGTTGGCGATGCGGCGTCGACTGATTCCCTTACTTCTCACGTGGTGGACGATTGCGGCTCCGGCGCAGGAGTTGGTGCGCATGGGCACGCTGGCGCCGAAGGACTCCCGGTGGCACCAGATCCTGCTCAACATGGGGGAGCAGTGGACCAAGGCGACCGGCGGGAAGGTGCGGCTGCAGGTGTATCCGGGCGGCGAGCAGGGCGACGAGCCGGAGATGGTGCAGAAGATGCGCATCCGCAAGCTGCAGGCGGTTGCGCTGTCCGGGGCTGGGATGAGCGGCATCGACGCCAGCGTTTCGGCGCTCCAGATTCCGCTGATGTTCGACTCCTACGAAGAGCTGGATTACGTGCGGGACCGGATTGCGCCGCGTCTGGAAAAAGCGCTGGCGGCGCGCGGCTACATCGTGCTGAACTGGGCCGACGCGGGGTGGGTGCATTTTTTCACGAAGGCGCCGGCGATGACGCCGGACGAATTCCGGAAGATCAAGATCTGCGTGCTGCAGGGGGACAGCACGACGTTCGAGCTGTATAAGAACAACGGATTCCGGCCGGTGTCGCTGGCGGCGACCGACATTCTTACCGGGCTGCAGACGGGGCTGATCGACGGGTTTCAATCGCCGCCGCTGGTGGCGCTGGGGAGCCAGTGGTTCGGCGGGGCGCGGAACATGCTGGACATCAAGTTCGCGACGCTGGTGGGGGCGACGCTGATCTCCAAAGACGTGTGGTCGAAATTTTCGGCCGGCGACCAGCAGAACATGATGGAGATTGCGCGGAAGGCGGGAGTGGAGCTGCGGCAGGAAATCCGGGGCCTGGAGGAAGGCTCGGTGGGGATGATGCAGACGATGGGGCTGAACGTGGAGACGGCGACGCCGGAGGCGCGGGCCCAGTGGAAGCAGTTGATCGAGGCGAGGCTGTATCCGGAGCTGCGGTCGAAGGGGATGCCGGCGGATTTGTTTGACGAAGTGAAGCGGCTGCGGGACGACTACCGGAAGCAGGCCGAGAAGCCGGCGCCGCGAAAGGCGGTGAAGAAAGCGGGCGGGAAGCCGTGAGCGTAGAGCCGGCCGAAGCGGCCGGAGCGGGGACGCGGTGGGGGCGCGCGGTGGGGAGCGTGCCGGCGCTGGTGATGCTGTCCTTGATGACGCTGCTGCCGGCGATCGAGGTGGGGGCGCGGCATTTCCGATGGATTCCGAGCGTACCGGGGTCGCCGATTTACGTGCAGCACCTGACGCTGTGGATCGGGCTGCTGGGCGGGGTGATGGCGGCGCGGAAGGGGCGGCTGCTGGCGCTGTCGGCTTCGACACTGCTGCCGCCCGTGTGGCGGGGGCCGGCTGCGGCGCTGGCGGCGGCGGCGCTGGCCTCGGTTGCCTCGGCGCTGGCGTGGGCGTCGTGGCAGTTCGCGGTGTCGGAGCGGGAGGCGGGAAGCGAGCTGGTGCCGGGGCTGCCGAAGTGGTATGCGCTGCTGGCGATGCCGGTGGGGTTTGCGCTGATCGCGCTGTGGGCGGTGTGGCGGCCGGGAGCGGGATGGTGGGGTAGGGCGTTTGCGGCGCTGGGGCTGGCGGCGCCGGTGGTGCTGGGCCGCGCGGCGCCCGAGAGCTTCGGCGTGTTTCCGCTGGCGCTCACGTTGCTCGGGCTGGCGACGGTAGCGGGGCTGCCGATCTTTGCGGTGTTCGGCGGTTTCGCCATGGTGCTGTTTTGGCACGCGGCGACACCGATCGCTTCGGTGCCGGTGGAGATGTACCGGCTGGTGGCTTCGCCGCTGCTGCCCTCGATCCCGCTGTTCACTTTCGCCGGCTACATCATGGTGGAGGGCGGGGCGACGCGGCGGCTGCTGCGGCTGTTCGAGGCGTTGTTCGGATGGGCGCCGGGCGGCCTGGCGATCGTCACGGTGGTGATCTGCGCGATTTTCACCTGGGGCGGATCGGGGTTGACGATCCTGTCGCTGGGCGGGCTGATGGTCCCGGTGCTGATCAAAGCGCGCTATCCGGAAAAGTTTTCCATCGGGCTGCTGACGGCGTCGGGCTCGCTGGGCCTGTTGTTTCCGCCGAGCCTGCCGGTGATCCTGTACGGGGTCTACGCGCAGACGCCGATCGACCGGTTGTTTCTGGGAGGCCTGGTGCCGGGGATGCTGATGGTGGCGCTGGTGGCTGCTTACGGGATCCGGCAGGGCGTGCAATCGCAGGCGGCGCGGGAAACGTTCCGGGCGCGGGAGGCGATGGCGGCGCTGTGGGAAGCCAAGTGGGAACTGCTGCTGCCGGCGATCATGCTGATCGGGCTGTTCGGAGGGTTCGGGACCTTGACGGAGGCGGCGGCGCTGACGGCGCTGGCGGCGGTGGTGGTGGAGGCGGGGCTGTACCGCGGCATGTCGCTGAAGCGCGATTTTCCGCGGGTGACGGTGGAGTGCGCGACGGTGGTGGGCGGGATTCTGCTGATCATCGGCGTGGCGCTGGGGTTCACCAATTACCTTGTGGACGCCCAGATTCCGTCGCGGCTGGTGGACTGGGTGAAGCTCCACGTGCATTCCCGGGTGCTGTTTCTGCTGGCGCTGAACGCGGCGCTGCTGGTGGTGGGCAGCCTGATGGACATCTTCGCCGCGATTCTGGTGATTGTGCCGCTGCTGAAGCCACTGACGGTGGTGTACGGGATCGACCCGGTGCAGATGGGGGTGATCTTTCTGGCGAACCTGGAGCTGGGATACCTCATGCCTCCGGTGGGCATCAACCTGTGCCTGTCGGCGTACCGGTTTGAGAAGCCGATGATCGCGGTGTACCGGGCGCTGCTGCCGTTTCTGCTGGTGCTGTTGTCGGGAGTGCTGCTGATCACTTACGTGCCGGAGATCACGCTGGCGCTGCCGCGGTGGCTCGGGAAGTAGCGTGGACGGCTGGAGCTATCCGCTGCCGATGCCGGTGATAGAGACGGCGCGGCTGCGGCTGCGGCGGTTTGAGCGCGGGGACCTGATGGCGGTGTACCGATGGACGAGCGATCCGGAGGTGAGCCGGTATGCGTTCTGGGAGACGCACGAGTCGCCGGTGGACACGCAGGGATTTCTGGAGCTGTGTTTCCGCGAGTACGCAGAGAAAGGGATCGGGCCGTGGGCGGTGGAGCGGCGGGACACGGGGGAGCTGATCGGCAACTGTTCGTTCGGGCGGATTGTGCCGGAGGAGCGGCGGCTGGAGCTGGCGTATTTTTTCGCGCGGCCGCAATGGGGGCAGGGGTTCGCGGCGGAGGCGGTGGGGGCGCTGATCGAGTTCGGATTCCGCCAGTTGAAGGCGCGGCGGATCGAGGCGCGGTGCGTGCCGGCCAACCGGGCCTCCGAGCGGGTGATGCAGAAGGCGGGGCTGCGCTACCGGGGGCTGCTGCGGTACCGGCTGAAAGAAGGAGGCGAGGAGGTGGAGCTGAA
>DAIDHC010000084.1 GCA_027452065.1 Bryobacterales bacterium | reverse complement strand
GATGACCACCATGGCGGCGCTGCTGGGCGCGGTGCCGATCGCGTTGGGCTGGGGAGCGGGCGGCGAGGCTCGCCAGCCGCTGGGGCTGGTGGTAGTGGGCGGACTGCTGTTCTCCCAGCTTGTGACGCTCTATCTGACGCCAGTGTTCTACCTCTATCTGGCCAACCTGCAAGTGCGGCTGCGGCGGCGTAAGACAGGCGTGGTGTCGGTCGAGTTGGAACCGGTCCACTAAGGCCGGTCCTGTCCGAAGGGATATCTGCCGTGATGCGGGTGAGGGCGATGAGAGCTCAGCGCTCCACCGTCACACCCTTCCAGAACGCGACGTGCCCTGTGATTTCGCGCGCGGCGGCGTGCGGCTGCGGATAAAACCAGGCGGCATTCGCATTGGTCTTGCCGCCGACTTTCACGTTGTAGTAGCTCGCCTTGCCCTTCCACGGGCAGACCGTTTGCAGGTCGCTTGGTTGAAGAAAATCGGAGCGGACGCTGTCCGGCGGGAAGTAGCAGTTCCCTTCCACAACGACACAGCGATCGCTTTCCGCCAGCGTAGTTCCCTCCCAGATTGCTCTTGCCATAACGGGTTGGATTCTTTTGACGAACAAGAAGGTCCAAAAATTGCGGCGGCTCCGGTCTTCAGACGCGCAGCTCGTAGCCCAGGCCGCGCATTCCCTCGATGACGCGGGAACGGATCGCGGGTATTTCCTCAGACTGCAGAGTGCGGTCGGGGGCGCCGACGGTGATACGGAATGACAGGCTCAGGGAGCCCTCGGCGACCACGAACTGGCGCAAGTATTCGATCTGTACGAGATGGGGA
Organism: Bryobacterales bacterium; assembly: GCA_027452065.1. GTDB lineage: Bacteria > Acidobacteriota > Terriglobia > Bryobacterales > Bryobacteraceae > JAJYKC01. Next base: position 62,374 of record DAIDHC010000084.1, on the reverse strand, counting down.
CCGGTGAAAGAGGCCAGAAGATTCTGGATGGTCATCGACGGCGTACGCGATCCAACGATGACGGAGAGGTCGAAGGCGCTGGTGGGATAGCGGCGCAAGGGCTGGTATTTGACGTTGCGGGCGGTCGCCTCCGGCCAGCGCGAAAGATCCACGTCGAGCATTGCCGCGCGGCCGTCGAGCCCGAGCGATGGATGGAGTTCAAAGAGGCGTCCGATAGCTTCTCCGCGGCTGATCACGAAGGCCGCGCGGCGCGGATGCTCGAAGCTCCGGGCCTCGGCCGGCTCGATGGTGCAGCCCGGCGCCAGGCACTCGGCCAGGCGCTTGAGCTCGAACAGGCCGTCCGCGGTGTCGTCGCGTGAGACGACGGCCGCCGACAGATGGGGAATCTCGTCCGGAAGTTCGCCGGGGGCGAGGGGATGGATCTCGCGGCCAATCTCAAAGATGCGAAACGAGGAGTAATTCCGGCTGTTCAATTCGAGGTTTCTAAAAAGTCCTGGAAGCAGGCTGGTGCGCAGCAGGGTCTGCCCGGCGGCGATGGGGTTGAGAACCCGCAGATGGGCAGAGGGATCGAAGCCGAAGCGGGCAATCATCTCTTCGTTGACGAAAGAGTAGTTGTAAATCTCGGTGAAGCCCTGGGCGGCGGCCATGGAGCGGAGGCTCCGCAGAAGCTCGCGCCGCGGCTGGGAAGGCGGCGGGGCCACGGCGATGACCGGGGCCTTGGGCTCGATCGCGTCGTAGCCCACGATGCGGCCGATTTCCTCGACGAGGTCGTGCTTGCCGGTGATGTCTTTCGTTGCGCGCCACGAGGGTACCGTGACCGCAAGAACACCGGCGGAGGCGGGGGAGACCCGAAAGCCGAGCGCCTCCAAAATGTCGCGCACCTGGCCGCTTCCGAGGCTCTTACCGAGTTTTTGCTCGAGCCAGGAGAGGGGGAGCTCGATGGGCGGCAGGGAGGGCGGCGCGGCGCGGTCGCCGGCCGGGCCTCCTGCCACCCGGATGCCCGGCGACACCTGGTGCAGCAGATCGATCGCCCGAGCCAAAGCGCGCACGGTGTTGGCTGGATCCTGCGACTTTTCGAACCGGATGGAGGCATCGGTGCGGAGGCGGAGCTGCGAGGAGGTCCGGCGCACACTGGCGGCCTGGAACGTTGCGCTCTCGAGGACGATGCGGCGGGAGGCGGGTTGAATGGCGCTGGCGCTGCCTCCGATCACTCCGGCGACGGCAATTGGTCCAGCCGCATCGGCGATTACCAGATTCGCCTCGCCGAGAGCGTAATTTTCTCCGTTCAGCGCCGCCGCGTGCTCGCCCGGGCGCGCGGGACGCACGAAGATGGTGTTGCCCTGTAATTTATCCGCATCGAAGGCGTGCATCGGCTGCGCCATCTCCGCCATGATGTAATTGGTGACGTCGACGATGTTGTTGATCGGGTTCAGGCCGAGCGCTTCGAGCCGCCAGCGTAGCCAGACAGGCGAGGGGCGGACGGTGACGTTTTCAAACACCAGCGCGTTGTAGCGCGGGCACAAAGAACGATCGGCGATATCGACGCTCACCGGCGAGGGGCCGTCTTCGAGCAGCGACATGTCGGCCGGGTCGCGCAGCGGCCTTCCAAAAATGGCCGCAACCTCGCGAGCCATGCCAAGGTGGCCCCAGAGATCCGGCCGGTGAGTCAGGCTCTTGTTGTCCACGTCGATGAGGAAGTCCGGACGCGGATCGAAGGGCCCGTCGAGCTCGATGATGCCCGCTTGGTCGCGGTCGATACCCAGCTCCGCTCCGCTGGCCAGCATGCCGTCGCTTTCAACTCCGTCGATCACGGCGGTGCCGATCCTGCGGCCGCCGAGGCCGGTGCCCGCGGGTACGTAGACCGAGCGCAGACCCGGGCGGGCATTGGTCGCGCCGCAAACCACGGTGCGCCGGCCGTACCGGGCCGTGTCGAGGAGAACTTTGCGATTGTGGCTGTTGGCGATCGGCTCGACTTCCAGAAGGCGCGCCTCGCTGACAGCGTCGAGATGGGCGCCGGCCTCTTCAACGCCTTCGCATTCGGCCGTCTTCATGGTGATCAGCCGCGCCAGTTCCCGCGGCCCGGCATCGAGGCCGTCCACCAGTTCACGAATCCAGTTATAGGAAAACTTCATCGCTTCTCGGCTGTCCTCAGAATTGTTTCAGGAACCGCAGGTCGCCGCTCTGCAGAAGGCGGATGTCGTCGATGCCATAGCGCATCATTGCCAGGCGGGTGAGGCCCAACCCGAAGGCGAAGCCGCCCCACTGCTCCGGATCGATGCCGCTCAGGCGGAGGACGTTCGGGTGCACCAGCCCGCACGGCAGCAGCTCCACCCAGCCGCTCTGCTTGCACACCGGACAGCCGGCGCCGCCGCAGATCAGGCAGTGGATGTCCAGCTCGAATCCGGGCTCGACGAACGGAAAATATCCCGGGCGCAGACGCACCGTCACCTCGCGGCGGAAAACGGAGGTGAGCAGAATCTTCATGAAATAGAGCAGGTGGGCGACCGAGACGTCGCGGTCGATCATCATGCCTTCGAGCTGGTAGAACGTATGTTCGTGGGAGGCGTCCACCTCTTCGTTCCGGAAAACGCGCCCTGGCGCGATCATTCGCAATGGCGGGCGGAACTGCTCCATGCCGCGCACCTGGACCGGAGAGGTGTGGGTACGCAGCAAAAGGCCGCCGTCGAGCCAGAAGGTATCCTGCATGTCGCGCGCCGGGTGATCGGGAGGAATGTTGAGCGCGTCGAAGTTGTGATACTCGGTCTCGACCTCGGGGCCGTCAAGCACCGTGAAGCCGAGCGAAAGAAAAAGGTCTTCGATCTCCTGCTGAATCTGGGTGACCGGATGGAGGCTGCCCGGGCGAGTGCCCGGCGCCGGCAGCGTGAGGTCGACCCACTCGGCTTCGAGCCTGGCCGCCAGAGCCACGGATTCAAATCCGAGCCGGCGACGCTCGATGGCCTCTTCGATCTCCTGCTTGGCGGCATTGAGGGCCTTGCCCGCCTCGGCGCGCTCTTCCGGAGTCAGCTTGCCGAAATCCTTGCTGAACTGAGCCAGAGCCCCTTTGCGTCCCAGCGCCTCGACGCGGACCGCATCCACGGCCTCCATCGACGGCGCCGCCGCGATCCGCTCCAGGGCCTCGGTCCGGAGGCGGGAAATGTTGTCCGATATCACGGTGCTAACGCGCCGCTCCATTCTCCTCGAGCAGTTCCACCACGTTCTGGTGACCGCCGGTCAGCGCGAGGTCGAGGGCGTTCTGTTGATTTGCGGCGCGCAGCTTGACGTCGGCCCCGAGAGCGATCAGGAGCTGAACGAGGTCGCGGTCGCCGTTCTGCGCCGCGGCGTGCAGTGGCGTCCAGCCGCCCTCCTGGCACGCATTGACATCGGCTCCGTGCTCGGCCAGCAGCCTCACCAGTTCCGTGCTGCGCCCGGCGGCGGCGGCGTGCAGGGGCGTGTTTCGCATGGGATTGAGCGAGCGCGCGTTGACGTCGGCCCCCGCTTGGATCAAGACCTCGGCTGGTTCGCGCTTGCCGAAAAAGGCCGCCAGGTGGAGCGCCGTCCAACCGTCATGACTGTAGCCGGACACCAGCGCCGGCTCACCGGCGAGGATCTCTCGAATCCGCCCGGCGCGCCCCGCCATCGCCGCGGAAAAGACGTTCAACTCGGCGCCGGCGGACAACAGATACTCCGCCATGCCTTCATTTCGTGCGTAGCGCGCGGCGGTGAAGGCGTCCAGGCCGCGCTCATCGCGGGCGCGCAAAAGCGACGGATCGTCGGCAACCATTTGTTGCACGGCCGCCAGGTCGCCGGCACGCACCGCCTCGAAAAATGCGCTCATCGGCACTCCTCAGGCTCCGGGGCCGGAAAGGGCGGGCGCGAAAATGCGCTCCGATTTGGCCACTTCCCAACCCAGGTGGTTGATGTAGAACAGCAGCAGCGCGGACGGGTAAGTCTCTTGAAATTTTTCGTACACCCGCTGCTCCCAGCCTTCGGTCAGGTACTTGGCGGCTTCGAGATCCTTGGCGAAGAAGCCGTCCTCATGCGGAATTCCGAGGAAATCCAAGATAGCGGCGATCATGTCCATATGTCCCACCAGGATCGCTTGCGAGAGCTCGGTGGCAAGATCGGAATCGTCTTCGGCCAGCCGCTTCCAGAGCCGCGGCGCGGCCTTGCGCAGACTGTCCGAGTTCAGTTTCGGCAGATGGCAGCGCACCTTCAGGCGCTCGTAGAGCTGGAACGTTTTCAGGCGCCCGATAGAGACCGAGCGCAGAAGCTGCAGGAAATTGTCCTCGCCCAGGCCGAGAAAAATCCCGGAAAGTTGCATAAAATGCCAGCGTATCACGCCGCGCGCGAGAACGCCGGGAGCGGTACGGTACAATAGCAGGTTTTGGTCTCCAAGATGAAGAACTTGATTGTGTTGGGCGCGCAGTGGGGCGACGAGGGCAAGGGGAAAGTGGTGGACCTGTTCTCGGAAAAATTCGATATCGTGGCCCGATATCAGGGCGGCCACAACGCCGGCCACACCGTTTTTGTCGGCAGCAGGAAATTTGTCCTGAAGCTGATTCCGAGCGGAATTCTGCGCCCCGGCGTGCAGGCGGTGATCGGCAACGGGGTGGTGGTGGACCTGGCGGCGCTCATCGAGGAGATGAAGTCGCTCGAGGCCGCCGGCATCGACGTTACGCGCCAGCTTGCGATCAGCAATCGCGCCCATGTGATCTTTCCGTTCCACCGCATCGTCGAGAAAATGTCGGAAGGCCGGCCGGACCGGATCGCCATCGGGACGACCTCGCGGGGAATCGGGCCCTGTTACGAGGACAAGATCGGACGGCGCGGGATTCGAATCGCGGATCTTTACGAGCCCGAGGCGTTCCAGGCGCTCTACGACACGCTGGCCGAGGACAAGCAACTACTGGCGCAAACCTTCGGGATCCAGGAGAACATCGACTATTCCGGTATCCGCGACGAATACCGTGCTTATGCCGAGCGCATCCGTCCGATGGTGCATGACACTTCCAAGCTGTTGAACGACGCGATGCGCGCCGGACGGCGGGTGCTGTTCGAGGGTGCGCAGGGCACGATGCTCGACATCGACCACGGCACCTACCCGTTCGTTACCTCGTCCAGCGCCACGGCGGGCGGCGCTTGCACCGGAGCCGGAGTTCCACCCACCGCCATCGGCGGCGTGGCCGGCGTTTCCAAGGCGTACATCACCCGCGTCGGCAGCGGGCCGTTCCCGACCGAGGACAAGGGCGAATGGGGCGAGCGCATCCGCAAAGCCGGCAATGAATTCGGCGCCGTCACCGGCCGGCCCCGGCGGTGCGGCTGGTTTGACGTTCCGCTGCTCCGCTACACGGCGATGCTGAACGGATTCGACACGCTCATCATCACGAAGCTGGACGTGCTGGACGAGATGGAAGAGATCCCGATTTGCGTCGCCTACCGCGCCGGCGGCCGTGAACTGGATGAGATGCCCGCCACGCTCGGAGTGATGGAATCGCTGGAGCCGGTTTATGTGCGAATGCACGGCTGGCGCAGCCCGACGCGCGGCCTCAGGAGACAGGAGGACCTGCCGCCGGCCGCCCAGGCATATCTTCGCTTTCTCGCGGAGCGCACCGGCGTCGAGGTCGGCTGCGTTTCAACCGGGCCGGAGCGGGACGAAACCATCCTCATCCGCGGCTCGCGCCTCGAAGAGCTTCTGTCCTAATTGCGCCGCACCATCACCGTCCGCCACGAGGTGTTGCCCGCCGCGTCGGTGGCCTTCACGGTGATCGTATTCATGCCGCGGTAAAGCGGGATCGGGCCGGCGGTCCAGGCCGACGTCCCGCTTGCCGTGCCGGAGGCGCCCGCGGCGGTTGACCAGACCACGGAGGCAACCCCGGAAGCGTCGTTCGCCGATCCCTTGACCGTAATGTTAGCGGCCGAAGTGGTGACGCTGGTCGATGCCGGAGAAGTAACGGAGAGAGACGGCGGAGTCGTGTCTTTGGAGCCTTTGCCGGACCCGCCATTATTGCCTCCGCTCCCGTTGCCACTGGTGGGTGTCGGCGTCGTGGGCGTCGTCGGCGTGGTGGGCGAAGTGGGTGTTGTTGGCGTCGAGGGCGTGCCGGTGGAGGGCGGCGTGCCGCTGCCCGGCGGCGTGCTTCGCGCGGCATACAGTTTCTGCACCGCTCCCACGTCCTCAGCCGAGAGGCCGGTGGCCATCTGATAGTAGGGGTACATCACGGCGGTCGGGAGATCGGAATGTCCCAGGCCCAGCGCGTGTCCGGTCTCGTGCAAGGCCACGCTGAACAGATCGATGTTGGTTCCGATTCCCCAGGTGTTGGCGTCGTTGAAGTGCATGTCGCCGGCGATGGGCTCCGGATTCACGGGCGCCGGATAAAAGGTGTGGGCGAGAATTCCGCCCGCCGGGCCGAACGGATAGGGATCGCCATGCGCCCCGGTGGCAAAGCGGATGCCGATGGTTTCATTGCCCAGCGAATTGTTCGAAGCGGTAAAGTTCACCTGAACGTACTTGGCCCACTCGTTGAAGGCGCGGACGATGATGGCCGCAACTTCGCCCGAAGGCAACTGGCGGGTGACGTTATAAAAGGCGTAAGAAAGATTCGCCGATCCCAGTCCGGGACCGTCCCATCCGTCGCCGACGAGCGGAATCGATTGGCCGAGCGTGCCGGCTTGCGAGTCGGCGCCGGCGCAGACGTACACCGGCTCACCCCGCACCAGTCGGCGCGAGGCGGGGAAAATGTAGTCCACCTCATCCCAGGCGGCCAGCGTCTTGAGTCCGTCCGCGCTGCCCTGCACCAGCACCTGACCTGGGGCGAGATCGGGATTGTTGCGGATCAGCCAGCCGGCTTGCACGGCGATCGCCTCAGCCACGTAAGGATTCACGTCGGGATGAAATTCCACCACGAACCATCCGGCGGCCGCTCCTGAGGGAAGCTTCGGGCTCCGCAAAAGCGGGCTGATCTTTTCCTCCGGCGCCAGGGACCGCAATCGGACGACGCCGAGCGCGCCCGCCGTCGTTCCGTCCGGCGCCGCCACGATCAGCCCTGAATCCGGCACCAGGCTCACCGGCTGGGCGCCGAGGCCTCGCAGCCGGTCCAGGTCCTCCGGCGCCGGCATGTGATCCAACTCGACCAGGTAGTGCGTGACATCCGAGGACCAGCGCTGCACAGGCGTGCTTCGCTGGTCCCCGCCCCCGGCCTGCAACGATTTGCGATGCAACACCGGTTCAGCCGACAACACGGCCGCGAAAAGGAAAAGAAACGTAGAAAGGCAAACTCGATTCACACTGCCCTAATCGGGCCGGCACATGAGAGTTTCGGCTCCAACTAACACTTACTTTGGGTAGGGATATAACTGAGTGCGCTGGGCCCGATTCTTGTTTTTCCTGGGCGCCGCAACAGGCGTCTCGGCGCAATACCTGATTCAGACCGTTGCCGGCAGCAGTTTCGACGGCGATGGGGGACAGGCGCGTTCCGCGCTGTTGATTCAACCGGAAGGCGTCGCTCAAGACGCCAAGGGAAACCTCTATCTTGCCGACGCCGCCGATCACCGTGTGCGTAAGGTGTTTCCCGATGGGACTATTCAGACCATCGCCGGTATTGGTGTTCCCGGATTTGCCGGCGACGGCGGCCCCGCGGCTTCCGCTGAGCTGAATCGCCCTTACGGCATCTCTCTCGACGCCGCCGGAAATCTCTACATCGCCGATCTCGGGAATCAGCGGATTCGGATGGTTAGCCGCGCCGGAACTATCACGACGGTCGCCGGCGGCGGCGCACTCAGCGCGTCGATTGCCCCCGCGTCGGCACGCAAAGTCGCCCTCATTGCGCCCCGCAATGTCTACGCCGCGTCCGACGGCTCTGTCTATTTCTCCGACTTTGGCGGGCAGCAGGTTTTCCTCGTCACTAACGGCCGGATCAGCGCTGTCGCAGGGAACGGAACCGCGGGCGACACCGGCGATGGCGGCCCGGCCGTTGCGGCTGAGTTGAACTATCCCGCGGGGCTCGCCGTCGATCCGGCCGGGAATCTGTACATCGCCGACAGCGGAAACAACGCCATTCGCGAAGTCACTAAGGGAAACATCCGCACCGTGGCTTCGGCTCCGGCGCCGACCGGTCTGGCGCTGGACGCCTATGGAAATCCTTTCGTCGCCGGGTCGGGCATGCTCGGGTCACCTCTGCTGCCCGGCACCAGCACAATGAGCGGCAACGACCTGCTGGTGGACAGCTCCAACAACATCGTTTTTTCCACCGGCCACACGGTACAGAAGCTCAGCCCGCTCGGCGACCTCGCTGTTCTCGCAGGAAACGGAAGTGGGCTGTTTTTTGGAGACGGCGCCGCCGCATCGCTCGCCCGTTTGAACAACCCCTGGTCCGTTGCCGAGAGCGCCTCCGGCGCGCTTTATATCGCCGACACCGGCAACAACCGCGTCCGGGCCGTGGATGCAAGCGGGAAAATCGAGACCGTCGCCGGGACCGGCGATCCCTCGGTGCTCAGCTCGCCTTCGGGCGTCGTCGTGGACTCCTCGGGCAATGTCTACATTGCCGACACCGGCAACGGCCGCGTCGTTGTGCTGAGCCCGAGTGGAGCGTTTTCGCAAATCCTCACGCAACTCAAAGCGCCCTCGGCGCTGGCGCTCGACGGCTCGGGGAATCTGTTCGTTGCCGACCGCGGCGATCATCGAATTATCGAATCTTCACCGGGCGGTGGGACGACGGTAGTGGCGACCGTGAAGGATCCCATCGCGCTGGCGGTGGACTCGAGCGGAACCCTCTACGTCAGCGATAACAGCCAGAACGCGCTCCTTCAAATTCCCTCCGGGGGCTCGCCGGCGGTGTTTTGGCAAGGATTGAACGCGCCTGCCGGAGTGGCCGTCGATAACCAGGGCAACGTCTTCGTCAGCGATATCGCGGCCAACCGGATCCGCCAGATCAGTCCCGGCGGCAGCGTCACCACCATTGCCGGGACGGGTGCTCCCGACTTCTCCGGCGACGGCGGTCTGGCGGATGCGGCGGCGGTGAGCGCGCCCGCCGGCCTGTTTCTCGACCCCGCCGGCAACCTGTTTGCCGCCGATTCGGGAAACGATCGCGTCCGCAAGCTCACTCCCGCTCAAACGCCCATCGTCCCGCCGCCCTCCGACACCGCTCCGCCGGTAACGGTCGTCAACGCCGCCAGCAACATCGCCGGCCCGGTAGCTCCCGGCGAGATCGTCTCGCTATATGGCTCGGGTTTCGATCCTTCCTCGATTCAGGTCACCTTCAACGGCGCCGCGGCCACGATCTTTTTCGCGGGCGCCTCGCAGATCAACGCGCTTGTCCCGGCCTCGCTTTCCGCCGGTTCCGCCGCGGCGATCGTTGTCACGAACAACGGAGCTACGGTCGCAGCGTCCACCGTCTCCGTGGCCGCTGCCGCGCCCGCTGTCTTCACGAAGTCCGGAGGCACGGGGCAGGCGGCCGCTCTGAATCAGGACGGCTCGGCTAATTCCACTGCTCACCCGGCCGCCCGCGGCTCGATCGTTACGCTTTTCGCCACCGGCCAGGGCGTGGACCTCAGCTCGGCCAGCCTTCTGGTGGGCGGTGTTGCCGCGCCCATGCTCTACGCCGGGCCGGCGCCGGGCTTTCAGGGGCTGATGCAGATCAACGCCCGGATTCCCGCGGCCGCCCCGTCCGGCACCCTCCCCGTAATCCTGGCCATCGGTTCCGCGCCCAGCCAACCGGGCGTGACCGTCGCCGTCCGCTAGCGCCGCCTTCACCGCCACCAGCCCCCTTCGTCGATGCAGTATACTTGCCGGAAGATTCGCCAGCGATTGTCGTCTCGGGAGCTTTACATGAGAGTCACATCCGCACTTCTTCTCGCCGCCCTGGCCGTCGCGCCCTCCGCCTGGGCCGGCGGACACGCCGAAAACACTACGGAACTCGGCCGGATCGACGGCGCCGAGTTCCGTATCGACGTTCCCAAGAATTGGAACGGGGGACTGGTCATCTATTGTCACGGCTACAATGCGCTGCCGGGCAAGTTCAAGCCAGGCGATCCGCTGCCTCCGGTTCTGGCCGTATTCACCGATGCCGGCTACGCGCTCGCGCAGTCCGGTTACGCCGCGGGCGGATGGGCGGTCGAGGAAGCGGTGCTGGACACGGAGGCGCTCCACCGCTATTTCATGGAAGAGCACGGCAAGCCGAAGGAGACCTACGTCACCGGGCACTCCATGGGAGGGTTCCTCACCATGACCCTGATGGAGAAGTTTCCCACCGAGTACGACGCCGCGCTCCCGCTCTGCGGTCCCCTGGCGGCGCCCGAGTGGTTCATGACCCGCGGCGCGTTTGATCTGATGGTGATCTTCGATTACCTGTTTCCCGGCGTCCTGCCGGACCCGGACCGCATTCCGGCCGACTACAAGGGGGGCCCCGACGTGGCCGCCAAAATCACTTCCGCGATGGAGGCCGCGCCGGATAAAGAGAAGCTTCTGCTTACGTTTTCCGGCGCCCACAGCCTGAAGGACTTCGCCGGCAGTCTCGCCTTCGTCGCTTACGTGGTCAAGGAAATGCAGCAGCGCGCAGGCGGAAATCCCTTCGACAACCGCGGTGTCATCTATGAGTGGCCGGGCGACCAGAACGCCCTCAACGACGGCGTCAAGCGCTACACCGCAAGCCCGCGCGCCGAGGAGTATCTCCGCACCTGGTACACGCCCACAGGCCGCATCGCCGGACCGATGCTCGCTATTCACACCACCTACGACCCCATCGTGCCCTTGCGCATCCCGACGATGTACCTGACGCTGACCCAGGAAGCGGGCTCGCAACGGCTGTTCGTTCAACAGTATGTCAAGCACGATGGCCACTGCACCATCTCGCCGGAGGAGACTGCGACCGGTTTCCGCGAGCTGCGGGCGTGGAAGAGCGGCGGCGCGAGGCCCACCGCCGGCGCCGTCCCCGGGTCATGAGGCTGCTCATCTTCTCCGATATCCACGGCGACCGTGCCGCGCTCGAACGGCTTCTGGAAATCGACGCGGACCACTACATTGCCGCCGGCGATCTGGTCAGTTGGGGCCGCGGCCTCGATTCGATCGGACGCATTCTGGAGCGGCGGGCCGGCAGGCTGTTCGTCATGCCCGGCAATCACGAATCGGAGCGCGACACCGAGTCGCTGTGCGAGCGATACGGATTCCGGCATCTCCACGGACGTTCCGTCGAGCTCGACGGCTGGCATCTGGCCGGTCTTGGATACTCGAATCCGACGCCGTTCGACACGCCGGGCGAGTATAGCGAGGAAGAGATCGCGGCGCGGCTGGAGCCCTTCAGCGGACTTGCTCCGCTGGTGCTCGTTTGCCACTGCCCGCCCCGCGATTCGCCGCTGGACCGCGTGCGGGATGGCCTTCATTTCGGAAGCACGGCCGTCGCCGGTTTTCTGAATCGAGTCCAGCCCCGCTATTTCTTCTGCGGCCACATTCACGAAGCCGCCGGGGTTTCCGCTCAGCTTGGCGCCACATGGGCAATGAATGTCGGAAAGAAAGGCTTTTTGCTTGAGCTCTAACCCCTGCCTCTTCCAAACGGCCCCGCGACGCCTCGTCCGATGAACGGACACCCTCTGCTGTACCGGCGCCGGCCATGAATCCGGCCATGCCCCGCCCGCGCCTCCCCATCCTCTACGCCTCGACGATCGTCCTATCGTCGTTCCTCCTGTTTCTGATTCAACCCGTGTTCGCCAAGCTGATTCTCCCCTGGTTCGGCGGCTCCGCGGCCGTTTGGACCACATGCCTGGTGTTCTTCCAGTCCTTCCTGCTGCTGGCCTACATCTACGCCCACCTGCTGACGCGCAGGCTCTCCCGCGCGCACCAGGCATACTTGCACTCGGCGCTGCTCGGTGCCGGCCTTCTCCTGCTCCCGGTGATTCCCGGGGAATTCTGGAAATCGGGTGCAAATGTCAGCCCGGAGCTTCGAATCCTGCTTCTACTGACGTGCGTGCTGGGCCTGCCGTATTTTCTGGTCGCCTCCACCACGCCCCTGTTGCAGAGATGGTTTCTCGAAGCCACTGGCCTGAGGCCGTACCGGCTCTTCGCGTGGTCCAACGCCGCGTCCCTGCTCGCCCTGGTGGCCTACCCTTTCTTCATCGAGCCCCACCTGCCGACGCGCACCCAGGCCACCGCCTGGTCATTCGCCTTCGCCGCGTTCGCCGTCCTCTGCGCGGCCGGCGCCTGGGTGGGGCGCTCGACGGCTGCTCCTGCCCTGCCTGATCGTCGGGACGCGCGCGATGCCGCGGTCCACCGGAGGAGTCTGGTGGAATGGACCGCTCTCGCCGCCGCCGGCTCCATGCTCCTGGTCGCCACCACCAGCCAGCTCACCCAGAACGTCGCCGCCGTGCCGTTTCTCTGGATCCTTCCCCTCGCCGTTTATCTGCTCTCCTTCATCCTCTGCTTCGAGTATCCAAACATCTATCGCCGCGGCCTTTTCCTGCGCCTGCTGGCCGTTGCGCTCGGCGCCACCGGTTATGCCATCTACGACATCCACACCAGCGACGCGCTAGCCGTCGCCGTCCCCATCTTCACGCTCGGGCTCTTCGTGTGCTGCATGTACTGCCACGGCGAGATCAACCTGCGCAAGCCCGGCCCTTCCTCGCTCACTTCGTTCTATCTCTGCATTGCGCTCGGGGGAGCGCTGGGCGCCGTTGTCCTGGGCATTGTCGCGCCTCTGGTGTTCTCCGGCCTCTACGATCTCGCATTCTCTCTCTGTTTCGTCGCGCTGCTTGCCTGGTGGCTGAACTGGGGCGAGGGTTGGGCGCAGCGTCTGTTATGGTCGGTCGCCTTCTTAGCGATGGTCATTGTCTTTTATTCGCAGGTGGATGGCTATGAGCGAAATTCGCTGGTGCTCACCCGCGGCTTTTACGGCACGCTGCGCGTCGTACGCTCCTCGCTGCTGGGCGGCGAAGTCCGGGCTTTGTATCACGGCACCATCGAACATGGCTCGCAGTGCTTCCTGCCCGAGCGGCGGATGATCCCGACCACATACTACGGCTTGTCCTCCGGCGCCGGGCTGGCGTTGTCCATGGGCTTCCATCGGTCGCGCAGCGTGGGTGTCATCGGCCTCGGCGCCGGCACTCTGGCAGCTTACGGCCGGCCCGGCGACACCTTCCGGTTCTACGAAATCAATCCTCAGGTCGTGTCGATCGCCAAGACCTGGTTCTCCTACTTGCGCGAGACACCGGCGCACGTGGAAATCGCGCTGGGAGACGCCCGGCTCTCGCTCTCCGCCGAACCCGCGCACCAGTTCGACGTTCTTGTGGTCGACGCTTTTTCCGGGGACGCCATCCCGGTACACCTGCTCACGCGTGAAGCCATGGCGCTCTATCTGCGCCACCTCGCCCCCGGAGGCCTTCTGCTCTTCCACGTTTCAAACCAATATCTCGACCTCGCTCCCATCGTCGGCCAGCTCGCGTCGTCGTTGGGCTGCCGCTCCGCGTTCATTCATAGCGAAGGCGACGGCAGCAGGCTTCTGAATTCCGCCGACTGGGTTCTTGTCAGCCGCAACGAGGAAGTGTGGAAGGATGCCTCCATCGCGCGCCGCGCCCATCCGATCGCTGTCCCGCCGGCACTCATCGCCTGGACGGATGACTACAACGATCTTTTCGAAATCCTGCGACTGGTTCCAGCCTCGCGCCCCCGCTGAGGGTGCGAGCCGGGAAACTGCGCCTCCGTCCATCACGCGGCGCGGGCATATCCTCGTATAAGGCGGGTGGACAGCATCCACCACGGCGGTGCCAACATTGAGCAAGGAGACACGCGTGCAGACTCGGCAATTAGGCCACGACGGTCCGATTGTTTCGTCAATTGGTTTGGGATGTATGGGTATGTCGGATGTGTATGGGCCTGCCGACGAGAATGAAGGCGTGGCGACGATTGAGGCCGCCCTGGACCGTGGCGTGAACCTGCTCGACACGGGCGACTTTTACGGCATGGGCCATAACGAGATGCTCATTGCGCGGGCCATTCGGGGCCGTCGCGACAAGGTGATGCTGGCGGTGAAATTCGGCGCCCTCCGGCGACCCGATGGGGCGTTCGGTGGACTCGACGCCCGTCCGGAGGCGGTGAAGAATTTCGTCTGCTACAGCCTGCGGCGATTGAAAACCGACTACATCGACCTCTATCAGCCCGCCCGGGTCGATCCACGGGTCCCCATTGAAGAGACAATCGGCGCCATCGGCGATCTGGTCAAGGCCGGCTACGTGCGATACATCGGAGTGTCGGAAGCCTCGGCCGCGACGCTCCGCCGCGCCTGTGCCGCCCATCCGATCGCCGCGCTGCAGATCGAGTACGCCGTCGTCACCCGAGGCATTGAAGCCTCAATCCTGCCGGCGGCGAGGGAGTTGGGCGTCGGCGTGACGGCATACGGTGTTTTGTCCCGAGGCCTGCTCAGCGGCTCGCGGCCGGCTGCGAAGAGCGATTTCCGAAACCACTTTCCGCGATTCACCGGCGCCAACATCGAGCGAAATAGGATCCTTGTCGAGAGCTTGGCTCGTCTTGCGGCCGAGCGGAATGCCACTGCCACTCAACTGGCGATCTCCTGGGTCCTGTCGAGGGGAATCGACATCGTGCCCCTGGTCGGAGCGCGGCGGCGGCCTCAGATCGAGGAAGCGCTCGGTGCGCTCGAGCTGCGTTTGAGTGACGACGAGCTGCGGCGCATCGATTCGGCGGTGCCCGCCGCGGCCATCGCCGGCACACGCTACGGAGAAGAACAGATGCGATGGCTCGACAGCGAACAGCCGGCCACGTAGGCAGCCTGCGCGCGTACTCGCTTCCCGGCGGGGCGGAGAAGTACAATGCCCGTGGGAGGAAAGTTCATGTTCACAGCCACGGCCGACCTGATCCTGCCGAGTACCGTCACCGGCTCGTTTCCGCGGCCGCGTTGGTTCGACGTCAGCATGTGGGGGCGTCCGCTCGATACCTGCATGCTCGACATTCGATTCCGGGAAAAATTCCAGGACGCCCTTTCCGTGGTCATCAGCGACCAGGAGCGGGCGGGGCTGGACATCCTCGGTCACGGCGACTTTCACGTCGACGAAGACCTCGCCGGACGCGCCTGGCACCATTACCCCTTGCAGCGATGGACCGGGCTCGAAGGCGATCACCTGCAGCCGGAGGAAACCACGGCCCCCTGGCTTCATTACCCGCCCGGAACTCTGCTCAACGAAATCTATACCGGCTGGCGGTGGCCGCACGTCGTCGACAAGATTGAGCACCGCCCGCTCGACTACGCCAAGCTGTGGCGCATGGCGCAGGCGCGCACCGCGAAGCCCGTCAAGTTCGGCACTTGTTGCTCGCAGGTGATGGCGTTATTCCTCGACATTCACACTCCCAAGTACAAGGACAAGCGCCAGGTGATCTGGGACATGGCGGAAGCGATGAACAAAGAACTGCTCGCTCTGCGCGATGCCGGATGCCGCTGCATTCAGACCGAGGAACCGACGTTTCACTTCATGGCCAACACCTATGGCAAGGATCACGACGAGGTGAAGTTTCTCATTGAAGCCTACAATCGCGAGGTCCAGGGATTGGACGACGTGGAACTCTGGATCCACACCTGTTGGGGTAATCCGAACATGCAGCGTGTCATGGAAGACACCAGCTATGCCAAGTCGATGGAGATCTATCTGGAGAGATGTCGCGGCGACGTCTGGACGCTGGAGATGAAGGACCGGAACCAGCGGGACCTGGAGCTGTTCGAGCCGCTCAAGCACGAGTTGAAGAAGAAAATCTGCATCGGCGTGGTCAGCCACCGCGCCCTGCAGGCGGACCGGCCCGAGGACGTTGCGTCCGAGATTCGAAATGCCCTGCGCTACATTCCGGCCGAGCGGCTCATCGTGTCCAACGACTGCGGATTCGGCCGGCAAGGCTGCGACCGCTCCATCGCCTTCTACAAGACAACGGCGATCGCCCAGGGCAGCAACATCGTCCGCCGCGAACTCGGTCTGCCAGAAACGCGCATACCGGCTGTAGACCCGGCCCTGCAAGTCGACGTCGTGCCCGGCCGACGCGGCTGAACAGGCTCGGGGCCTTCACCCTAAGGCAATTCCGACAGGCGCCGCAGACTGTTTTGGCAGCCGCCGTGCACCGCTGTCTTGCGACCTGGAGGAACCGTGAAGAAACTGCAATGTTGCACTCTTGCCGCCGTGGTGCTCGCGGGCTTGGCTCAAGCTCAGTCGCTGAAGGTAGTGAACGCCGCATCTTTCCTTGAGAATCAGGCACTCACGCCGGGATCGATCATTTCGATCTTCGGTACAGAGATCGCCATCTCCACCGCCCAGGCGGGCGATCCGGAGCATCTTCCGGTTCAACTGGGCGACGTGACCGTGAAAATAGGTAACACACCCCTAGCACTTTTTTACACGTC
The DNA here is from genome assembly GCA_027452065.1 of Bryobacterales bacterium. GTDB lineage: Bacteria > Acidobacteriota > Terriglobia > Bryobacterales > Bryobacteraceae > JAJYKC01. The sequence goes on along the minus strand of DAIDHC010000084.1, from coordinate 46,001 downwards.
GCCGAGTCAGGTCAACGCCATGATTCCCTCGACAGTGGCCGCCGGCAACTTCACACTGACCTTGGTTTCAGGCCGCGGAACCTTTAGTGCGCCGGTTACAATTAGCCCCGTTGGAGCGCCGGGCATCTTCTCCATCTTCGGAACGGGAACACGCGACGGAGCGATCCTCAACGCGCTGACATTTTCGCCGGGGCCATTCACGGTTACCACCCACGGAGCGCCCACCTATCTGGCGATCTACGTCACCGGGCTCGATCTGTCCGTTGCTCCCGCCGTCCATATCGGCGGCGTGGCGGTTCCGGTTTCTTTCTACGGTGCGGCGCCGTGCTGTGCAGGGCTCGAGCAAATCAACGTTGAGTTGCCTAAGGCACTGGCGGGCGCGGGCCGGGTGGAAGTAGCCATCACGGCGGCCGGCGCGGTGAGCAACGTGGTCGAAGCGGTGATTCTGCCGAGTCCCGGAGAAGGCGACTTCCCGCCGTCCGGTGAAAATGTACCGAGAGATCGGGAGATTGCCGAGGTCGTTTGGATTCCGGGCACCAGCCAGGCGCTGGTGAGCGACGAGGCGGACGATGTCTTGCGCGTTGTCGACTTGCAGGCGAAACAGGTGAATGCGGTGATGGACCTGCCGACGGGAAGTGAACCTACTGCAATCGCCGTCAACCCCGCCGGAACGCTGGCTGTGGTGGCGGAACGCAATAATGGCGGGGTCGCCGTGATTGATCTCGCAAGACGCTCCGTCACCGCGCAAATCCCCACCGGCGGCGGCCCGAGCGCCGTCGCCATCGCCGGCAACATCGCTGTCGTAGCCAATGAGGACTCCGATACGGCAAGCCTCATCGATCTCACCAGCGGCCTCGTCAAGGCCACCCTCGTATGCGGACGCGGCCCGCGCGGAGTCGCCGTCGATGCGGCCAATGGCCTTGCATACGTCACAGAGGAGGACGGCGGAGCCATCACAGTCATCGACCTGGCAGGCATGGGCGTTTCGCGCCGCATTGATCTGGGTGTGAATAGCAGGCCCAGGGCCATTGCGCTCATGCGATCGCTCGGCTTGGCCTTGGTCAGCGAGCCGAGCGGCGAACCGGCCGGCACAGCCGTCGTCGTGAATCTGGCTGACGGATCTGTCTCATCGACCGGCGTCCAACTCGCCGACGGCGGTAGCGCCGGAACAATCGCGGCGGACGCGAACACGGCCTTCTTCGCCGATCAGACCGGGGCGTCGGTCACCGCCGCGGTCGTATCGCTCAACGGCGGCGCGGTTTCGCTGACTCAGCAGCAGATTAAGGTCGGTCTCGGACCGCGCTCGCTCGCTGTCGATCGGCTCGACAACTTGTTGTTGGTGGCCAACGAAGGCGACGGAACCATTGTGCTTGTGAGTTTGGCGAACTACCAGATCGTGGGGCGCATCAACGCTGTCCACGTTCCCGGCGAGCCCGAATCCGAAGATGATCACAACGACCGCGGCCAGGCGCACAATGAGCCCTCCGTAACCTCCGTGGCACCCACCACGATCGCTCCCGGCAGCCAGGTGACGCTTGTAGTACACGGAGCAAATCTGGCGGGCGCCACGGGCCTCGCCTTTGTGGACCCGTCGACCCTTCCGGGTAACGGCAAAGGCCGGGGCAACGGGCACAGCGGAGACCATTCCGGCGGGCCTTTCGGCAATTCCGATCCGGCCTTCACGGTCAGCGCCGTCACGGTAAATGCCGCGGGCACCGGATTGTCGGCGGTGGTCAATCTTGCCGCTCAAGCGCAGCCGGGGACGCGAGTGGTGCGGGTGATCACTCCGAACGGGGAGTCGAGTTTCGTGTCTACCGACGGCGACATCATAACGATTACCGGAGGCGGCGGGAAGGACCAGTAAGCCGCCGTCCACCGTCCCCAATCACGGCCGCGTCGCGCGACCACCCGTCGCGCGGCGCTCAGGCCGAAAGCGATCGGACGGCGGCGAGCACCGCGTCGTAGTTCGGATGATCGCCGACTTCCTTGACGTACTCGACGTAGCGCACTTTGTTCGCCTCGTCGACCACGAAAATGGCCCGGCTCTCGATGCGGAGTTCCTTGATCAGTGTTCCGTAATGCTCCCCGAAGGAGCCGCTCTTGTGGTCCGAGATCATCTTGATGTGGTCAACGCCGAAAGCGTCGCACCAGCGCGACTGCGCAAACGGCAGATCCATACTGATCGAATACACGTCCACGTTGGGAAGCTTGGCGGATTCGTCGTTGAACCGTTTGGTTTGCATGTCGCAGACAGGCGTGTCCAGTGACGGAACCACGCTGAAGATGCGAATCTTGTTCCCCGTCTTCGTCAGACTCACGGGTTGGAGCTTGTTGTCGACTGCTTCAAATTCCGGTGCCGCGTCGCCCGGCTTCAGTTCCGGTCCGACGAGCGTCAAGGGATTACCCTTCAGCGTTGTGGCGCCTGGTCTTTCCATTCTTTTCTCCTGGATGGATTCGAGTCTCGGTCTATTGTAGCAAGGCGGCCAATTTCTCCTCCTCGTCGACGGGAAGCTGGCAGGTGTAATTCCGGCATACGTAGGCCGCTGCGCGGCCGCCGGTCGGGCGCATCTCCGATATCGCCGGAATCCACCGGCTCCAACGTTCGCGTTCTTCGGCCGTTGCGGCGCGAATCAGAATTGTGTCCGGCAGAAACCTTCGATGGCATGTCCGGATTAAGACATCGACGCCTTCCGCTGCTTCGCCGCCCGCAATGATCACCTGCCGCCGGGGCGACAACGCGAAGTTCAGTGCCACGCAAAGCTGGGGGACGGCCGTGGGCTGGCCGGCCGACTTGGCGCAAAGAGCCGCTAAGGCCCGGTTCGCGAACTCCCGGTACGAATCCCGGTTCGTAAGCTCGGCCAGACGGAGGAGGGCGAGAATCGCGATGGAGTTCCCGGAAGGCTCCGCCCCATCATATTCTTCCTTGATCCGCAGAATCAGATTGGGGTCGCCGGCCGCCGTGCTGAAAAATGCTCCCTGTTCGGTGTCTCCGAAAACGGCGATCATGCGATCGGCGAGCGCTGTGGCGACGTCGAGATCGCCGATGCGGAACCGGGTTTCGTAAAGATCGATGAGCGCCTGAATCAGAAAAGCGTAGTCGTCGAGGAAACCGGGAATCGCCGCGTCATCGTCGCGAAAGCGGCGCAACAGAACGCCGCTGGCGCGATCGTACATTCGGCCGATAAGAAAATCGGCGGCCCGGACGGCGGCCTCTTGGTAGATTTCATCCCCAAGCGCCTGCCCGGCCTTGGCGAAGGCGGAGATCATAAGAGCGTTCCAGCTTGTCAGTGTCTTGTCGTCGCGTTGCGGCCGGATGCGTGAAGCCCGCGCGCCGAACAGTTTCGCCCGCGATTGATCGATTGCGGTCCCCGCCTGTTCTTCGCTCATCGAGAATACACGCGCGATCTCGGACACGCTTTTCTCGACTGCGAGAATATTTCGGCCGTGAAATTCGCCGTGCGGATCGTCCCGGACGTTTCCTTCCTTTCGAACGCCATAGCGAAGGCAGAAAACCCCGGCAGCGGTGGGCCCCAGCACCGCTTCGACGTCCTCCCGCTTCCATACGTAGAAGGCTCCCTCGCCTTTCTCGCCAGGTTCTGCGGCGTCGATTACGCTATCGGCGTCCTCGGCCGAATAGAAGGCCCCTTCGGGCGCCGTCATGTCACGTAGGACGTAGTCGAGTATCGCCCGTGCCTCCGCCGCGAAGAACGGATCGGCCGAAATCTGAAATGCTTCGAGATACGAAACGGCGAGCTGGGCCTGGTCGTAGAGCATCTTCTCGAAGTGAGGCACGAACCATCGCTCGTCTACCGAGTAGCGATGAAACCCGCCTCCCAGGTGGTCGTTGATGCCTCCGGCAGCCATTGCTCGAAGCGTATCGAGACACATTTCAAGCGCCTCGGCATCGCGCGATCGAGCCCAATAGCGGAACATGAAATTCAAAACGCTGGGCCGCGGAAACTTCGGCGCCTGGCCGAAGCCCCCGTTCACGGAGTCGTAGGCGCGGCGGAACGCGGAGTAGGCCGAATCAATCAGCGCGCTGTCAAGCGGTGTGGCCGGACCGCGGGCGTCGAGATACCCTTGAAGCTGCGAGACGACGTTGGAGCCTGATTCGTCGATGCGGGAGCGGTCCTCGGTCCAGGCTCGTGCCAGATGTTCCAGCAGCGACCGGAAGCCCGGACGGCCATACCGGTTGTCAGGCGGAAAGTACGTGCCGCCGAAGAATGGCTCCAGGCGCGGCGTGAGAAATACTGACATCGGCCATCCCCCGCCGCCCGTCGTCGCTTGCACGAACGTCATGTAGACTCGGTCGACGTCCGGACGCTCCTCGCGATCCACCTTCACCGGCACGAAGTACCGGTTTAGAATCCCGGCCACTACGGGATCCTCGAACGACTCCCGCTCCATGACGTGGCACCAGTGGCATGTCGAGTAGCCGACCGACAAAAAGACTGGCTTGTCCTCGGTCCTCGCTTTTTCAAAGGCCTCTTCACCCCAGGGATACCAATCGACCGGGTTATGGGCGTGTTGAAGTAAGTAAGGGCTCCGTTGGGTGGCGAGTCGGTTCGGCATGGGGTCCCGCGCGGGTGCGGGCAGCCATCCCAGTGTAGCGGTTCCCGCCGCGCTCGCCGGGCGCGTCACTCAGCGGTTAGTGCGTCATCGCCTCGGCGGTTTCCGCCGGACGGATCAGCGGCTCTTTTTGCCCGCGATGGCAGGTGTAGCAGGAGACCTTGAATTTCCCCTTGAAAACGTCCTGATTGATGCCATGCGTCATGTGAATCATCGTGCGGGCGAAAACCTTCTTGTCTTTCTCGTCGCTGTCCATCTTTCCCCGCACGTGGCAGAATTGGCAGTTGACGCCTAGCGCATGGGTGAAGTTCTGCATCACCTCGCCCAGTTCGTACGCCGGCACGTCAAGCTCCTTGACGTTCAGGTAGACATCCTTCGCCATCCGCGGCGGTCCCGTGAACACGCTGGACTCGGAATCGGGCTGGCGGTCGAACACGATGGTGTCCTCGCCGCGTCCCGTGTCGCGCGCCACTGTGAGCGTCTTGTTGTCGGGGCTCAGCGTCCACTTTTCCTTGATCGTTACTTCATGCCCCTCCATGTGCCCCGTCGTGTCGATCGACAGCGTGCCGCCACTCCACGTGGCTTTGCTCGCCATCTTTTCGCCGCGCATCATGTTGGTTGTCTCCGGTGCCGACGTGTCGTACGCTGCTTCGCTCCGTTGCTCGAAGTGCGCGCCCATCAGAAGAGTCTTTTCTTTGATCACTGCGCCGCTTTGTTGGACCCATACGTAGTAGCCCGTGTCGCCCAGCGGACGCTCCATCTTGGTTTTCTCGGCGTTCGCTTTCCACACGCCGCTGAGATCCGGATTTGACTGGCCCAGGGCCAGTGGTACGGCAATGAGAAGAGCCGGGAAAATGCGCATGGACGGAGTATAACTCAGTCGTCCGGGGGCGCGGGAGGCCGCTGGCTCAAAGCCCGCTCCGCCCGTCAGCCCTTTGGCGGTTCGTCCTTTTGCCGGCTCAGGGAGTGAGCGTTGCGGTCATCGAATCGATCAGTTGGGCCTCGCGTTCCACCGCCTGCGCCGTCCGCGCAATCTGCGCGTCCGCGTCGCCCCATTGCTTCTCTTCGATCGCCTCACGGGCCGCCGGCAGCGTCTTCACTCCATATCCGGTATAAAAGCCCGGAGCGTAGATCATGTGCCGGAACCACGGCCGCCGCGGCAGGCCGCCCTGGTCGATAAACATACGCTCGGTCATGAAGCTCTTCTCCGCCAGCGACTGCGTCGCCGACGCCGCGAAATGAGCCGTGTACGCCTTCTCGAAAGCTGCGGCGGCGCGCGTCAGATGGTCGGACGCGTTTTCCAGCGGCGCGAAATCCAGGTGCGGGGGAATCTCCTCCTTCGCCGGAGGGACGTACGTTTTGAGAGGATCGGCGGAGGCTTCAAGAGCGCCGCTTTCGATCAGACGGTTGCGCCGCTCAATCTCGTCGTGCTTGCTTTGCCAGGCCGCTTTTACCTCGTCCGCGTAGCGGTGAATCGTCAATGCCAGGCTGTTGAACTCGAACGGCGGAACGTCCGCATCCGCGAGCCGCATCACCACCGTGCCCGCCATCTGAGACAGAGCGCGTCCATAGACGAATTCCTTGTCGGAAAAATGCTCGTACCAGTAGATGTCGTCATAAACGGAATGATAAGTGCCGCCTCCGTCCTCGCCCCCGAAGCCCAGGTTCAGCGAGGCGATGCCGGCGTGCTGGAGAAAAGGCGTGTAGTCGCTGCCCGAGCCGAGAGCCGAAATGGGCAGATCCCCGTTGGCGTGTTCCCCAGCCCGCTCCGGCGTCCGCGCCATCCGTACAAGCTGCAGACGCTTCCACACGGTCATGTGCTTTTCCGGATCGTCGATGGTCTTCGCGACGTCATTGACCAGGCTTTGCAGCGTGTGCGAGCCGCCGGCCTGCAGAAATCCACGGCCGTTGCTGTCGCTGTTCACATACGCCACGCCCTTGGAAAGAAGTTCGTCGGCGTGCGTCTCCACCCACTCGGTCGATCCGAGCAGGCCCGGTTCCTCCCCGTCCCAAAGCGCGAAGATAATTGTCCGCTTCGGCTGCCAGCCCTGGCGCCGGAGTTCGGCCATCGCCCTCGCCTCTTCCATGACGGCGATCGCCCCGGATACCGGGTCCTCGGCGCCGTTCACCCATGCGTCATGGTGATTGCCCCGGATGACCCATTGATCCGGATACGTGCTCCCGGGAATCCGGGCGATGACATCGTACAGCGGCTTCTGATCCCAGTTCGACTTCACCACCAGGTGGACCCGCGCCGGCCCCGGCCCGGTGTGATAGGTGAGATCGAGCCCGCCGCGCCATTCGGCCGGCACCACCGCTCCATCCAGAGCGCTCAGCAGAGGCCTCGCATCGGCATACGAGATCGGAAGCACCGGAATCTTCGTCAACGTCTTCGCCTCGCTCAAAGAGAGCCGCTTCGCGTCCTTGGTGGCTCCCACGCCGGGCGTCAGCGGATCGCCCGGATACAGCGGCATGTCGGCCACGCTGCCCCGCTGTACGCCAAACGGAGGACGCCACGCCCCGTCCGGAAATACCTTTCCTTCCGAGTAACCATCGTCACGCGGATCCGAGTAAATGATGCATCCCAGCGCGCCGTGCTCGGCCGCAACCTTGGGCTTGATGCCCCGCCACGATCCCCCGTAGCGGGAGATCACGATGGCGCCTTTCACCGAGACGCCCATCCTTTCCAGTTCGTCGTAATCGGCCGGGATGCCGTGGTTCACATACACCAGCGGCCCCGTCACGTCGCCGTCGGCCGAGTACGCGTTGTAAGTGGGAAGTTGTTCGTTCGTCTGGCCCGACGTCGGATCCACGCTGAGCGCCGGTTCCGCCAGTTTGGCCGTGAAGCGGGTCGGCGCAATCATTTCCAGCTTTCGCTCTTTCGGCGTGGGGAACAGCACATCGAACGTTTCGATGTTTGCATCCAGGCCCCACTCCCGAAACTTCGCCAGCAGCCATTCCGCGTTTTCCTTGTCGTAAGGCGATCCGACGTTGTGAGGCCGCGCCGCCAGGCGCTCCATGTACGACTTCATATTCGCCGGGCTGGGAATGGAGCGGAACTTCATCTCCCAGTCCCGCTCCGTCGAGCTGTCGGCGCTTTTAAATCCCCTGTAGACGGACTCTGACTGCGCCAGCAGCAGAGTTGAACTGACGACAATTGCGGTTGCAATCCGGAGCATGTTCGTTAGTATAGGGCAGCGGCCGTCTTCGGCGGGAGCTACAACGTTCTCCGTCGCCCCGCCTTCTCCCTCCCGCGCTATTCTTTCGGTCCGTGGAAAAACTTCTCGCGCACGTCAGGCCAGAATTCCTTCAGGACATTAAAGAATGCGTCGGTGCCCACCTGCGTATACCATTTCTGGAACACTTGGCTGGTGGTTCGGCTCGCTGCAGGATAGTACGCCGTGGAGATGCCCGCCGCCGCCGCGTTGCCAGCAAACTCGGAAATATTGAACTCACTCCTGCCAGCATCGTTGCGTGTCACGACGATGCGGCTCATCGCCCACGCGGTGCGTTTGAGGAATCCGCCCTCGCCCCGCCGGTAGTATCGCGGATCCTCATGAAGCATCGACGGGAAGATCGCCTCCGTCATGTAATCGCCGATCGCGTTGTCGGCGTAACCGGCGGCGAAGCGTTTGGAGTACCCTTTCATTCCCTGGCCCCAACTGCTGTACTGATTTTCCAACTGCTCCGTGCCCGCGTAGTAGCCCGCCACAAGGATCGAGGACCAATCGAATGAATCTTGCGTTGCCAAGGCGAATTTTCCCTTTTTCGATAACGGAGGCAGCGCCATCTTCCAGCTCGGCACTGTCTTGTAATTCGGAAGGATTCCCATAATCCGGCCCTGGTTTTGTATGCTCTTCCGGTTCGCCGCGGCCGTCGATGAAGCGTCGGTTCCCGGACTGGTCTGCGTCGTTGGCGGTGAATCGGGGGGCGGCATTTGCTGCGCCATTGCCCCGGCTGCGCAAATCAAAGTGCAACAAAACAGAAGCGGTTCGCGTCTCACTGAATTCAAATGCACTAATCCCTCCGGCCGGGCCAGCCCGATCCTTACCTTACAGACAGCGTTCGGCCCCCGCAGGTTGCACATTGTTGACCCCACTCCTGAAAGAAATGCCAGGCCCTGCCTGTCCTTCCGGTTACGTTCGTGCCACCACATCGGCCCCAACTGCATCTAGACAAGAGAATGAATTACCCGAGAGCAAAATCGGCCCCGTGGATATCGGCGCTACTGCCTGCCGTCATCGCGCTCTGTTTGGCCTTATGGTCCGCCGCACCACTTGGGGCCGCCTCGCCCTCGGTGTCGATGTTCCTCAGTGGTTTTCAAGTCGCCAACTCCCTGCCGGACTCCTCCGGCGAATTGTTATTACAGCGGTTTTCCTCCACGCGACGGAACGACGCGAAATCGGCGGCCGATTACGCTCGCCTGGCCGAGGACGCATTTCTAAATGCCGATTACCACAAGGCAGTTGCGCTTTTGTCCCATGCCGTGAGGTTGGCCCCCAGCGTCAGTCACTATCGCCAGCGTCTCGGCGAAGCCTATCAACGTCAGGCTGAATCGTCGTCTTTCCCCGCACCCCTGGTCTACCGGGCGCGCCAGCATCTCCAGGCCGCCCTTCGCCTCGATCCGTCCAATGTTGACGCCCTCGCGGCGCTTGTGGAGATGGCTTCGCTGCCCGCCGGCGCCTGCTACGGCGATCTCGCTCAAGCCGGGCGTCTCCTGGACTCCATCGAGCGTCTCGATCCGTCTCGCGCCGCCCAGGAACGCCTCGCCCTCGAGAGCGCCCTTTCGGACTCCCACAGCATCGAGAACCGTCTCCGCTGTGGGCCCGTTACCGTTGCCCATCTGCTCGGCCGCGAATCCGCCGAGCGCGTCCGCCCCGCCGAAGTCGCCATCGACGCCGGCTTCTGAAACCGTCACTTCGCCGCTACTTCGCCGCCGATCGATCCAGCAACTGCGCTAAACGATACCCGGCCAGCGTCACTCTCTGGCAGGCAATCCCCGTCGCGATGCGTACATACTCCGGCGGCACGCTGATCGTCCCCTGCTCATTTTTCGCTCCCGCCAACCCCGGATACACAAATTCCACTGCCAACTGCGCCCCTTCCTGCTGCCAGTCCGACACTCTGGTTCTTCGCCGGTCCACGCTCGCCGTCGCCATCAACGCTTCTCCCATCGCCCTCACCACCGCTGTCGAGTCGTCCTCGCCCATCAACCCGTCCCAGAGTCCGTGCAAATTGTGATGCGGGCCCGCGAGGCGCACGCGGTTGCGGCCGGCGTCGTTCTCCCATTTCCCTTCCGCGCCCTCTCGCGTGTAGCGGCTCACGCAATGCAGCGGCTGGTGGATATCGCCCACCAGATGAATCAGCCACGCCAATGCCCACGCCTTCGCTTCCCGGCTCGATTTCCCGCTGGAGATCACTCCCTCCATGGCCCGGATCTGCGTCATCACATTCGGCGCCTCGCCCCAGTCCGGATTCACCGCGCCGTCGATCTTTAGCCGCGCCATCTCGCCTGTTAGCGGCTCGTCGATGTAGTGCCAATTCTGATGGCGGAACTGATCGGGATACGGCGCCGTAAACCCGATTGCCGGCTCCCGTGAATCGTTCTGATAGCGGGGATCTCCCCGGATCTCATCGGGCCAAACCGACGCGTGCAGGAACGCCGCCAGCGGCCGTTCCGCATCCGGAATCCCTTGCACCCAGCGCGCGTAGTCCGAATGCGCCGTCAGAATGGCGTCGATGCGCTCCCGTGTCCGCGCATCCATCTGCCGGTACGCGATGTAGGCGATCGTGCGGTGGCCGGCCCCGTTCCAGCCCTGAAGACTTGAACACAACACCGCCATCGCCGCCATGCCGAGGAATCTCACCCCTCGAAGATAGCCGATGCCCCCCGCCTCCGCCAACCGCGCTCAGCCGTTGCGTCCCACTCCGCTCGTCAGAAAATCCCCCAGCCGCGCCATCGCCTGCTCCAGAATCGGGCGCTCCGAGGCATAACAGATCCTCACCGACCCCTCGCCGCCCTCGCCGAACGCCATCCCCGGCGCCAGCCCCAGTCTGGTCTCGATCAACAGCCGCTTACAAAAATCGAAAGAGTCCGTCAGTCCGTCGATCTTCGGGAACAGATAAAACGCCCCGTCCGGACTGGGCACGGTGACACCCGGCATCTTGCGCAGCGCCGCCATGCAGTAATCGCGATTCGCGCGCAGACCCGCCGCCATCTTGGCGATCTCCGTCTCCCCCCACAGCAGCGCTGTCTCCGCCGCCCGCTGCGTAAATCCGGCCGGACACGAAACCACAAACTCGTTCAACTGCGCCGCCCGCCCGGCGAAATCACGCCGCGCCACCATCCACCCTAGCCGCCAACCCGTCATGCAATACGCCTTGGAGAACGACTGGATCACAATCACCGCGTCCTCACGCGTAGCCTTTTTCAGAATCGTCGGCGCCGGCTTGCCCGGCTTCTCTCCCTCGTAGTACAGCCGCTCGTAAACTTCGTCCGCCATCAGCCACAGCCTGTGCCGGCGGGCGAACTCGAGCAGGCGCTCCTGATCTTCCCCGCTCGCCACCCATCCCAGAGGATTCGACGGCGACGTGTAAATCAGCATCCGCGTCCGCGGACCCACCGCCGTCTCGAGCGCCTCAAAATCGATCCCGTATCGCCCTCCGCACAGCGGCTGTGCGATCTCCACCGGGGTCGCATTCGCCATCCGCACGTTCGCCGACCCGTTCGGCCACGCCGGCGTCAGCACCAATGCCTCATCGCCCGGGTCAAGCACGCAGCGGATCGCCAGATGCAGCGCCTCCACGCCCGAAGCCGTCACTACAATCTCGCCCGCCGGATCCAGTTCCACTCCGTGCATCTCGGTGTAGTAGCGCGCCAGCGCCTGGCGTGTCGAAGGCATCCCGGCGTTCTCGGTGTAGAACGTGAATCCGTCCGCCATCGCCTTTTGCGCAGCCCGCTTGATGTACTCCGGCGTCGGCAGGTTCGATTCGCCGAAATACAGCCGCAGCACGCCGTCCATCGACATCGCGATCTCGGCCAGCTCGCGAATCCGGGAATGCTGTATCCTCGACGCCGAGCTTGCGACGGCCGGCTGAATCTCTACTGGTAGCGGCATATGAATACCAGAATAACGGGCGTCATCCACCGCCTGCGCCTACGGCCGGAAACGGCGCGGCGGCGCGTTCCCGCCCGGACCGCCCGTTCCTCTCCGCAGCGGTCCGCGGCCTCCGGGGGGCGGAGGCGGCGCGCTCGCCCTCGGGGGTGCGGGCTCGGGCTCGGGCTCCTGCTGCAGGATCTGGAGAATCGCATCCGCCACCTGCACCGCCGCCCGCATCTCCTTCACATCGTGCACCCGCACCATGTGCGCCCCGCCCAGCACCGCCGCCGTCACCGCCGCCGCCGACGCGTAGCTCAACTCCGGCTCCGTCGTGTGCCCTAAAAACGATTTGCGCGACGGCCCCGTCAGGATCGGCAGCTCCATCCGCGCCAGTTCCGGCAGCCGCGCCAGAATCTCCGCGTTCTGCTCCTTCCGCTTCCCGAAGCCGATCCCGGGATCGATAACAATTCTCGTCCGCTCCACGCCCGAGCGCACCGCCCGATGCACACATGCGTCCAGATCGCTGAAAATCGCTCCCATCACGTCCTTCAGCGGCGGCAGCTTCGCCCAGGTCTCCGGCGTCCCGCGCATGTGATTCAAAATCAGCCCCGCGTCGCCCTGCGCCACCGTTCGCGCAAGCTGTGGATCGAACGTCAGCGCGCTGGGGTCGTTGATGATGTCCGCCTCCAACTCCATCGCCTTCTCCGCCACCACCGTCTTGTACGTGTCCACCGAAACCGGAATCGAAAGATTCCCCCGCAGCCGCTTCAGCACTGGAACCAGCCGCCGCAGTTCTTCCGCCTCCGATATGCGGCTCGATCCCGGCCGCGTCGATTCCGCTCCCACGTCGATGATATCGGCGCCCTGCTCCTCCATCTCCACTGCCCGGGCAAACGCCCGGTCCGGATCGCTGTACTTCCCGCCGTCGGAAAACGAGTCCGGCGTGACGTTCAACACCCCCATCACCAGCGTCCGCTCCCCCAGTAGCAGCGTCCGCGAGCGGATCTTCCATTCGTGGTGGCGGCGGATCATTGCGGCCCCACCCTCACCCGCTTCCATCTCTTCCCCACCCGGATCGTCAGCGGCGACGAATACCGGCTCAGCATCAGTTCCGTGCAGCGCTCTCCGTTCACCTCCACCGCCCCGGCCTTGATCTTTCGCTCGGCGTCCGTGCGCGAATCCACCAGCGATAGCCCCATCAGCAGCTTCACCATCCGGATCGCGTCCGGCGCCGCGGCCTCCGCCGGCAGGTCCACTTCTTCAATATCCTCCGGCACTGCCCCCTGCCTCACCTCCCGGTCGAAGTCCTCCTGCGCCTGCCGCGCCGCCGCTTCGCCGTGAAAGTCGCGCACGATCCGCAACGCCAGCTCCATCTTCACCGGCATCGGCTCGCGTTGCTTCAGCGCCTCAATCCCGCTCAAACTCACATCCGTCAGCAGCTCCCACCACCGCCACATCAGCTCGTCGCTGATCTGCATCACCTTCCTGTACATCAGCTTCGGCGCCTCCGTGATGCCGATCGTGTTGCCCTTCGACTTCGACATCTTCTCCACGCCGTCCAGGCCTTCCAGGATCGGCACCGTCGCCACAATCTGCGGCGCCTGCCCGTAATCGCGCTGGATCTCCCGGCCCACCAGCAGGTTGAATCTCTGGTCCGTGCCGCCCATCTCCACATCGCACTCCAGCGCCACCGAGTCGTAGGCCTGCGCCAGCGGGTACAACAGCTCGTGCACCGAGATCGGAGTCCCCTCGCGGTACCGCTTGGAAAAATCGTCGCGCTCCAGAAGCCGCGCCACGGTGTAACGCGACGCCAGCCGGATCAGGTCCTCGAACTTCATCCGGTCCAGCCACTCGCTGTTGAAGCGGATCTCCGTTTTGTCCGGGTCCAGAAGCTTGAACACCTGAGTCTTGTACGTCTCGGCGTTGGCGTCGATCTGCTCTCTCGTCATCGGAGGGCGCGTCAGGTTGCGCCCGGTCGGATCTCCGATCAGCCCCGTCCGGTCGCCGATCAGAAATATCACCCGGTGGCCCAGATCCTGAAAATGCTTCATCTTCCGCAACAGCACCGTATGCCCCAGATGAAGATCGGGCGCAGTCGGGTCGAAGCCCGCCTTCACACGCAAAGGACGCCCGGTCTTCCCGGAACGCTCCAGCCGCTCCCGCAGCTCCTCTTCGCGAATAATGTCGGCCATACCCTTGCCCAGGTACAGCATCTGTTCGTCTAGTGTCACTCCCCTCTATTAGACCGTATTGCCTGCCGTGTCCGTGGATAATGAGGAAGTGAAAGCACTCCTGCTCGCCCTGACCCTCTGCGCAACCGCGCCCGCTCAGGACGCCCTCTACGACCGCTTCTTCGACGACTGCTACTTCCAATTCCGCCCCAGCGCCGGCACCGCGGCGGGTTTCCATCAATACGACGACCAGTTGGAAGACTACGCCCGCGCCTCCGTCGACACCCACGTCCGCGACCTCCAGCGCTTCGAGCGCGTCTTCGCCCGCCTGCCCGTCTCGGGCGACCGCGACCTCGTCCTCGGCGAGATCCGCTCCGAACTCCTCGATCTCGCGAGCATCCGCGGCTGGGAAAAGGATCCCAACCTCTACCCCGGCCTCGCTAGCGAGAGCATTTTCTCCCTCATGAGCCGCAAGTTCGCCCCCGAGCCCGACCGCCTCCGCTCCGTCATCGCCCGCGAGAAGCGGATTCCCGCCCTCCTCGGCGAGGCCCGCGCCAATCTCAAAAACCCTCCCCGCGTCTACACCGAAGTCGCCATCGAGCAGTTGCCCGGTATCGCCGGCTTCTTTCAAAACGACGTACCCAAAGCCTTCACCCACGTCACCAACGCCCGGCTCCTGCGCGAGTTCCACGACACCAACACCGCCGTTATCCAGGCGCTCAACGACTACACCTCGTTTCTCAAGACCACTCTGCTGCCCCAGTCCAACGGCGACTACCGCATCGGCGCCGAAAACTATCGCCGCAAGCTGCTCTACGACGAGATGGTCGACACTCCGCTCGACCAATTGCTGAAAGCAGGCTACGCCGACCTCCGGAAGAACCAGCAGGCCATGAAGGACGCCGCCTCCCGCATCGATCCCCACCGCGATGCCTCCGCCATTCTCACCGACCTGCTTAAGGACCACCCCGCTCCCGGCGACCTTCTCGCCTCCGTCACCGGTGTCCTCGCCGGCCTTCGCGATTTCATCGAAAAGAACCACATCGTCACCATCCCCTCGCCCGTCCTCCCCATCGTTGAGGACACGCCGCCTTTCGACCGCGCCCTCACCACCGCCTCCATGGACACGCCGGGGCCTTTCGAAACCGTCGCCAAAGAGGCCTATTTCAACGTCACCCCCGTCGAGCCAGGCTGGCCCAAGGACCGCATCGAGGAGCACATGCAGTCCTTCAGCCGTGCCCAGCTCAGCAACCTCGCCGCCCACGAAGCCTATCCCGGCCACTATGTGCAGTTCCTCTGGGCGCAGAAGGCTCCCAGCAAAACGCGCAAGCTGCTCGGCGCCGGCTCAAACTCCGAAGGCTGGGCCCATTACTGCGAGCAGATGATGCTCGACGAAGGCTACGGCGGCGGCGATCCCAAGCTCCGTCTGGCCCAGGTTCAGGACGCCCTTCTCCGCGATGCCCGCTATATCGTCGGCATCCGGATGCACACCGGCGACATGAGCTTCGATCAGGCCGTCGCCTTCTTCATCCGCGAAGCCCACACCACGCACGAGGACGCACTGGTGGAAACCAAGCGCGGCACCTCCGACCCCACCTACCTCGTCTACACTCTCGGAAAGCTCGAGATCATGCGCCTGCGCGAGGACTACCGCAAGCTCAAAGGCTCCGCCTTCCGCCTCCAGGATTTTCACGACGCTTTCCTCGAGCAGGGCTTCCCGCCCATCCCCATCGTCCGCCGCGATCTCCTCGGCGAAGCCGCGCCGCTCAGTACGGCGCCTGGTTCTCGAAGATCCGCCGCGGATTCTCCACCATCATCGTCCGAAGCTGGTCTTCGGTGACGCCCCGGCGCTTCAGCGCCGGTATGACGTCATTGTGAATGTGGAGATAGTGCCAGTTGGGCAGCACCGCCGGCAGTGCCCGCTCCGGCAGCCAGTCGTTGAAACAAGCCGCGTCGTGCGACAGCACCATCCTGTCCGCGCGCCCCCGCTCGCATAGCCGCGCCACCGTCTCCACCCTCTGCTCGAACGGCAGAATCGTATCGATCCCGAACCGGTCCATCCCCAGATACGATCCTTCGGCCATCAACTCCTCCAGATAATCGATATCCGTCGTGTCTCCGGAGTGCCCGATCACCACCCGCGACAACTCCACGCCCTCCTCGCGGAAGATACGCTGCTGCTCCAGGCCCCTCCGCGTCGCCGCGTGCGTGTGCGTCGAAATCGGCACTCCCGTCTCCCTGTGCGCCTGTGCCACCGCCCGCAGCGCCCGCTCAACACCCGGCGTCACGCCCGGATGATCGGTGGCGCACTTCAGCATCGCCGCCCGCACCCCGGTTCCCGCAATCCCTTCGCGAATGTCTTTGACGAACATCTCCGTCAACGGCTCCGCTCCGCCTAGAATCGTTCCCGGCCCGCGGTACTGAAAATAGAACGGCAGATCATTGTAGGTGTAAATTCCCGTCGCCACCAGGATGTTCACCGGCGTGCGCGCCGCTATGCGCTGGATCCTCGGTATGTATCGCCCCAGCCCGATCACCGTCAGGTCCACAACCGTTCCAATCCCATGCCCGTGCAACTCATTCAGCCGCGCCACCGCGTCCTCGATCCGCCTCTCCTCCTCGCCCCAGCTCTCGGGAAAATTCTGCTGGATCTCGGTCGACAGCACGAAAATATGCTCGTGCATCAGCGTCTCCCCCAACTCCGCCGTGTCCACTTCACCCCGCGCCGCCGGAATCTTCATCGCCCCGCCTCCTCCCGCGCCCGGATCGCGTCGAGCGCCGCCGGATTTTCCACCGACGACGTGTCCCCCGGCTCCTCGCCCAGATAACGCGCCCGAATCAGCCTCCGAACAATTTTCCCGCTCTGCGTTTTAGGCAGCGCTCCCACTTCATAAACCGCCCGCGGACGGAACGCCGCCCCCAAAGCCTCCCCCACCGTCTTCGCAATCGCCTCCCCGTCGAACCGCGCCCCCGGCTTCATCACCACGAAACACACAATCGCCTCGCCCTTCACCTCATCCGGCGCCCCAATCACCGCCGCCTCCGTCACTCCGGCGCACTCCATCAGCGCTTCTTCCACCTCCGCCGGTCCCACCTTCCGCCCCGAAACGTTCATCGACTCGTCCGCCCTCCCGTGCAAAAACCAGCAGCCGTCCTCGTCTACACTGGCCCAATCCCCATGCCACCACCACCCCGGATACCGCGACCAGTACGCCTCCAGATACCGCTCCGCGTCGCCCCATACGCCCCGTGTCATCGACGGCGCCGGCTTCGTGCACACCAGGTATCCCTGCCGCCCGCGCACCGGCTTGCCCGCCTCATCCACCACCTCCACCGCCATCCCCGGTGCCGGCGAGCCCAGTGTGCACGCCTTCAGCGGCTGGATCGGCAGCGGCATCAGAAAGCACCCCAGGATCTCCGTCCCCCCGGAAATGTTGATGACCGGACACCGCCTCTTCCCCACCTGCTCAAAAAACCACCGGTAGCTGGTCTCATCCCATGGCTCTCCCGTCGAGCCCAGCAGCCGCAGCGTCTCCATCGCATACCCATCGGCGCCGCCGCTCTTCATCAACACCCGGATCGCCGTCGGCGACACGCCGAACGTAGTCACCCCGTGCCGTTCAATCACCCGCCAAAGCCGCTCCGGCCCCGGATAATCCGGCGCCCCGTCGTACAGCACCACCGTCCCGCCGAAATTGTGATTTCCCAGAATCGTCCACGGCCCCATCATCCACCCGATATCGGTCAGCCAGAAGAACCGGTCCTCATCTTTGTGATCGAACCCCAGCCAGATCTCCTTGGCCACCTGCGCCAGCGCCCCGGCGTGCGTGTGCACGCACCCCTTCGGCTTGCCCGTTGTGCCCGATGTGTACAGCAGCAGGGCCGCGCTCTCCGACTCCATCGCCCGCGTCACCGGCTCCGGCCCCATTCCCTCCAGTAATCCTCCCCAACCTCCGCCGCCGTACTGGTACACAACCACCCGCTCCACGCCCGGCGCCTTCGCCCTCGCCTGCTCCACCTTCTCCGCAATCGCCACTCGCTTGCCGCGCCGCTCCGTGCAGTCGGCCGTGAACACAACCCGAGCCCCCGAATCGGCCAGCCGCGACGCGATCGCCGCCGCTCCAAAGCCCGCGAACACCGGCACCACGATCAGCCCCAGCTTCAGGCACGCATACAGAATCGCCGCGATCTCCGGCACCATCGGCATCACCAGCGCCACGCGGTCCCCCGCCTTTAACCCATTCGCCGTCAGGAACGCCGCCAGCCGGTTCGCCGTCTCATACAACTCGGCAAAGCTCACCTCGCCCGACTCGCCGCTCTCCCGCTCCCAGATGATCGCCGGCCGCGGCGACAGCCGGTGCCGGTCGAGACAGTTGTGCGCGATGTTCAGCTTCCCGCCCTCGAACCACCGGCACCACTCCGGCCCCCGCGAATCGTCGAGCACTTTCGAGTAAGGCTCAAACCACTCGATGCCCGTCTCCCTCACCATTGCGTCCCAAAACCGCTCGGGTTCGTTCCGCGAAAATTCGAGAAACTCCTCCCGCTCCGCCAGCCCCAGCCGCCGCAGAAAGCGCTGGACGTTCGTCGCCTCAATCCACGCCCGCCCCGGCTCCCAGATCCACTTCGACGCCGCGCCCACCGCTTACTTCAGCGTCTCCGTGGGCTTGTTCTCGATCCAACTCGCCCAGTAGTCCTTCCACTCCACCGCCTCGCCCACTGGCAGAACGTGGATCGGGTTCAGCCCGTCCAGCATCACCGCGTATTCATCCGTGTGCGTCTTCTTCTTCTGATTCGCCAGCGCCTTCGGATGCGGTCCATGATGAATTCCCCGCGGATGCAGCGTTGCCATCCCGGCCCGGATGTTGTCCCTGCTGAAGAAATCTCCGTCGTGATAGAAAATGAACTCGTCGTAGTCCGTGTTGCGGTGGTAAAAAGGCACCCGCAACGCGTCCTCATCCTGTTCCAGCGGCCGCGGCAGAAAGCTGCACACCACCGCCCCCGCCGTCACAAACGTTGTGTGCGCGCTCGGCGGCAGATGCGCCCGATGGCTCATCACCGGCCGTATGTCCCGCATGTTCAGCTTCCACGCCGTCAAATCGCCCTTCCATCCCACCACGTCCATCGGGTTGAACGGATACACAACCTTCGATATCTCACCGTCGGCCTGAATCCTCACTTCCCATTCCTCCTGGTCGTCAAGCTGCGGCGCCGGTTCCGGCGTCACCAGCACGGCCGGATCGTACAGCGCGTGCTGCCCCAGCAGCCCCTTGTCCGGCTGCTCAAACTCGCCCTTCGATTCGAAGATCAGGAAAAAATTGTCCCGCGTCTCCGGCTTCACCCGGTATGTCACCGCCCGCGGAATGTTGATGTAGTCGCCCGGCTCGAACTCCATTGGCCCGAAGTCCGTCTCCACCACTCCCCGCCCACGGTGCACAAAGTACAGCTCGTCCCCATCCGCATTACGAAAATAGAACGGCATCGCCTCCGTCCGCCGCGATACCAGCACGCGAATGTCCCCGTTTCCCAGCACCGCCGCCGGCCGCCCCTCCGCATCCTCCTGGTCCGTCGGCCGCACCAGGTTCAGGTCCAGGCAGTGTGGCCTCAGCTTCCCTTCAAATCGAATCCACCCCGTCGGCGGATGCGCGTGATACAGGTGCGCTGACTTCCCGTAGAATCCCTTCCTGCCGTGCTCCTCCTCAAACGTTCCCTCCGGCAGGCCGACATGCGCCTGGCTTGCTGTCTTGCCTTTCTTCAACGGATACATCGCCGCCTCCTGCTTGCTAGCATACGCCCCCAATGCCGCCTCCGATCACCGCCATCGGCCCGGGAACGTTCGATCGCATCATAGCACCACATGTATGTGGTGTGATATACCTGAGACATGGAAGCGGTAGCCACAGGACTCACCACCGGCGAGGCCCCGTTTATCGATTCCGCGCGCTCAGCCGGCCAGCTCTACATCGAACAGCCCTACCATCTCTACTCGCCCGAAAATCACAACGCCTGGCGCCTCCTGTTCGAGCGCCTGAGTCCCCGGTGGGAACGCTACGCCAACGCCCATTTTCTGAAGGGCGTCGGCTCGCTCTGCCTCGATCCTCTCCACGTGCCGCGCCTCGATGACGTCAACCGCTTTCTCAACCCCCTCACCGGTTTCCGCGCCAGGCCTGTCAGCGGCTACGTGCCGGCGTTCGTGTTCTTCGATTGCCTGCGGAACCGCGAATTTCCCACCACCATCACCATCCGCCGCCCCGACCACCTCGACTACCTTCCCGAGCCCGATATCTTTCACGACGTCGCCGGCCATGTCCCCATGCACACCGATCGCAACTTCGCCGAGGCCCTGGTCCGCTTCGGCGAGTGCGCGCACACCGCGGTAGAAATCGCCGCCGGCATCGGCGACCACGACCGGCGCCTCGAAACGCTCACCAGCGTCATCCGCGCCATGGCCCGCTTCTTCTGGTTCACCGTCGAGTTCGGCCTCATGCGCTCGCCCGCCGGTCTGAAAGTCTACGGCAGCGGCCTGCTCAGCTCCTTCGGCGAAATCGCCCACGCCATCGACTCGCCCGACGTCCAGCGATATCCGATCCAGCTCGAATGGGCCATCAATCAGTCCTTCGAGATCGATCATTACCAGCCGCTGCTGTTCATCGTCGATTCCTTCGACCATCTGTTCAGCCTCGTCGGCCAACTCGAAGAGTGGATGAAGCTCGGCCGCCTGAGCAACGTCGCCCCCGGCGAACCCGCCGTCAACCCGCACGACCTGGAAAGTTTCCTGGAACGCCTCTAGCCGCGGCGCACCCCCGCGCCCGCCTGTCTTACCCGATCTCCTTCCACAATTGCGCCTCCAGCGCCGGGTCCGGCACGCCGTCGGCCCTCTCCGCCACCCACTTCGCACTCAACGGAATCACCGCCGGGATCGCCGTACACACCGCCGCCGTCGCCACAACGCAAGACGGAATTTCATGCACCGGACTGCTGGCCTGAATACTCGCTTGCAAGAGGTCCCCACTGGGCTGGGCCGCACACGACATCGCCATCGCCGGCATCATCAGCGTCCCCTGTAGTCCGGCCGGGCACTACCGCATCGCCTTCGGCTATAATCACTTGACCGTGGGCATGCGTTGGGGCGCCGGGGTGTTGGTATGTGTCGCGGCGGCCGGTATTTCGTCCCGCCTGGTCCATAAACACAAGGCCGCTCGCGTGTCGATCGAACCGGCTGCGATTCTGGCCAACGGCGACGACGTTGCCACACTTTCAATTGAGGGGACGTTCCGGCGCGCGCCCCAGATTTCTTTGGGCAAGAATGCCGTGCGAGCTTCGATTGTCGAAATCACTCGCCATGGCGAAAATTGGCTGGCGCGTATTCGCGCCGGAGTGCTGCCCGGAAAGTTGACCATTCGTGCCGGGGATCCCGGCAACGCCCTCGCTGCTGAACTGCAGCTTCGTCCCGATTGGCGCGACCAGCTTTCCGATGGCACGCCCGACTTCCTCCGCCTGGATAGTGAGCACGATCGCGAAAGTTTCCGCCGTTGGTTTACTTACCTTGCCGAAGCGCAATACTTCCGCCCCGCCCGCGAGCGCCCCCGCGAAATCAACGATTGTGCGGCGCTCATCCGGTACGCCTATCGCGAAGCCCTGCACACACACGATAGCGCCTGGGCCGATTCCGCGCGGCTCCCCACCATTCCTGCCTTCGATTCCGTCGAAAAATACGCCTATCCTTTCACACCCCTCGGCGCTGGTCTGTTTCGCGCGAAATCCGGCGGCTTCGAGCCTCCCGACGCCTCGGACGGCGGCTTTCTCCAATTCGCGGACGTGCGTACTCTCTGGCGGTTCAACACGCACCTGGTCGGCCGCAATCTGGAATATGCGCTGCCCGGCGATCTGCTCTTCTACCGCCAGGAAGACAATCGCGGCGCTTTTCATAGCATGATCTACCTCGGCGCAAGCCAGTTCAGCGTGGACGTGAATCGCTACGTGATTTATCACACCGGCCCCGAGCGCTCCCGGCCGAACGAAGCTTCCGGCGCAATCGCCGCGGGCGAGATGAAACGGCTCACAGTCGGCGAACTGTTGCAATATCCGCAACCGGAATGGCGGCCCGTTGCCGCCAATCCGAACTTCCTCGGCGTCTTTCGCTGGAACATTCTCGTCACCCGAAGTGAGGTGTTGGATGCGCGCGCTGATTAAGCTGGCATTGGTTTTCGCCGCCGCGGCCATCGGACTGGGCCAGAGCGAGAGCCAACCGTATTTCTCTCTCGCCAGCTTCCGGACGTATGAATCCAACGGAAAGCCCACGGTCTCGGTCAGCTCCTGGAACGTGGATTCGCTCGAATTCCGTGTTTACCGCGTCAACGATCCGGTCAGGTTTTTTGAGCAACTCGACGATTCGCACCAGTTCGGAGGCAGCGTTCCGCGCCCACGGGGCGCTCGCACTCTGCTCGAACGGATTCACGCCTGGAAACACCGGCTTCGCACCAACATCCGGCTATCTTTGCGCGCGCAATTCACCGAATCGCCCAGCGCACATTTCCAAAGCTTGCTTCCCGCCAAATCCGCCTCCACCTCCCCTTCGAAAGGCACGCGGTACGCCGAAGCCCCCGTATTGAATCCGGACCAGATGGTGCTCTCCTTCGTCCAGCCCGTGCAAGATTCCTCGCGCTGGCAGCGCCAGGATGTCCAGTTGAACGTCGCGGGCAAAGGGGTTTATCTGGTGGAGGCCGTCCATAAGGACTTGCGCGCCTACACACTGCTCTTCCTCTCCGATCTGGTGATGATCACCAAGAGCGCCAACGGCCGCTCCCTCAACATGGTGATGGATCGCCGCACCGGCCAGCCGATGAGCGGCATCACCATTACGGCTGTTGGGAGAAGCGGCGTCGCCGGCCAAGCGGTCACCAACAGTGAGGGAATCGCGGAGTTCGGCGCCTGGCCCGCGCAAGGAACCGATCTCCGCCTGGTCGCGCGAAACGGCCGCGACGTCGCCGTGAACGTCCTCAGCGGTTATACCAGCCCCGATGCCGATCAGTGGACCGGCTACATCTATACCGACCGTCCCGTTTACCGTCCCGGCGACATTCTCCACTTCAAGGGCATCTTCCGATTGGTGGGAACGACGGGTTATCAGCTTCCCGCCGGCAGGAAACTATCCGTCGAGATCCTGGACGATGATCAAAAATCGATCTACCAGAAGACTCTCACCCCCACCGCCGTCGGCACGATTCACGATGACATCGTGCTCCCTCCGGGCGCATCGCTCGGATTCTACTGGATTCAAGTGAAGTCCGGCGACGCGCTCATGTCGGGCAACTTCGAAGTTCGGGAATACAAGAAGCCGGAATACGAGGTGCACGTCACGCCCGCCCAGTCGCGCGTATTGGAAGGCGAGACCGCCCGGGCAACCATTGACGCTCGCTATTTTTACGGCGAACCTGTCGCCGGCGCTCACGTAAGCTACTCCATTTACCGCCAGCACTACCGCCTGCCGATCTGGTACGACCCGGATGACAGTACGTTCCAGTCCAATCCGCGAGACGATTCCGACGATCACGGTGATCAGGTCGGCCTCCGGGAAGGACAGCTCGATGCCGACGGAAAACTGGTCATCGATATTCCCACCGGGCTTTCGAAAAACAAAGCCGACTATCTCTACCGAATTGACGCCGGAGTGACCGACGCGGGGAATCGCGAGATCACCGGCACGGGATGGGTGATCGCCACATACGCCAGCTTCGCCCTCAACGTCGAGCCGGGCCAATATGTGTATTCGCCCGGTAGCCGTGCCACATTCCACGTCCAGGCCCGCAACTACGACAACCAGCCCGTCCGGACGCGGGTGCGCGTCGACCTCCTGCAGTGGAATCCAATCGAGACCAAGACCTATGAGGTGAAAAGCTCAACCGATGTCGACTTGTCCGTAAACGGCTCGGCCGACGCCGCCTTAACGCTGCCGCCGCGAGGGGGAAGTTACCGGGTTCGCGCGAGCGCGCACACGCCCGAAGGCCGGGTGCCGGAGGCTAGCTCGTTCGTCTGGGTCTCGGGCAGCGGTGGCTGGGATTTCGACCGGCAAGACCAAAGCGTGCAAATCATCCCCGACCAGAAGAGCTACAAGGCCGGGGACACAGCACATCTGCTGATAGTCGCCGGACAGCCCGGCACTGCCGTCTACATCACCGTGGAGGGGGCCGAGGTCCGTGAGCACCAACTGCTGCGCTCGGAAGGCGCCACCGTTTCCTACAATGTCCCCGTCACCGCCGCCGACGAACCCGGCATCACCATATCCGCCGCGTTTGTCCGCAACGGCACGCTCTTCAATTCCCAGAAATATCTCAGAGTGCCGCCCGTGCAGCACCAGTTGAATGTAAAGGTGACCACGGACAAGCCACAGTACAAGCCGGGCGACACAGCCGAATACCGCGTCGATGTAACCGGTACCGATGGGAAGCCGGTCCCTCGAACGGATCTGAGCCTCGGCGTTGTGGATGAGGCGATCTACGCCATCCGCCGCGACACCACACAAGACATCCTGCATTTCTTCTATGGAGACGCCTTCAATCGCGTCATCACCGACAGCTCGACGCAGTACTTTTTCACCGGTGAAGCCGGCAAACGCCGGATGCGTTTGGCCGAGTTGCGCCCCCCTTCCCGCCTGGCGCAACTAAAGCCAGAGCGCCTGATCCAGCCGAAAATCCGCAAGGCCTTCCCCGATACCACGTTTTGGGCCGCCGATTTGACGACCGACGCCTCCGGCCACGCGCAAGCCAAAGTCGACTTGCCGGATTCGCTCACCACCTGGCGCGCCACGGCCCGCGCCGTCGCTTCCGGCACGAAGGTCGGGAGCACGCAGATCAAGACCATCGTTCGCAAGAATCTCATCCTGCGCCTCGCGGTACCGCGATTCCTGGTGCAGGGCGACGAAGTGACAATCTCCGCCCTGGTTCACAACTATCTCGCCGGGCAGAAAACGGTGCGCGTGTCGCTCGATTCACAGGGGCTCGACATCCTCGAAGGCGGACCCAAAGACGTCACGGTTCCGAGCCGCGGCGAAGCGAAGGTGGACTGGCGCGTGCGCGCGCAGCGCGTCCGAACTGTCACCCTCACCGGTAAGGCGCTGACAAACGAGGAATCCGACGCGCTCGAGCTGCGGCTTCCCGTGAACATCGCCGGTGTGAAGCTCGCGCAATCGCGCGCAGGCTCGCTTGCGCCCGGCGGCGAGGCCGCGTTTGACCTTACCTTCCCGGACAACATCCAGCCGGGCTCGCGCTCCCTTTCCCTTCGTCTGTCGCCGTCCATTGCCGGATCCTTGTTCGGCGCGCTGGACTACCTCACGTCGTTTCCCTACGGCTGCGTCGAGCAGACCATGTCGAGCTTCCTCCCGAACATCATCGTTCAAGATGCCGTGCGAAGCTTGGACCTCAAAGTGGACTTGGACGAAGCTGCCTTGCGGGAGAAGATTCAGGCCGGTCTGGATCGCCTTTACAGCTTTCAGCACGACGACGGCGGGTGGGGATGGTGGCAGACCGATGACAGCCATCCCTTCATGACCGCCTACGTCGTCGCCGGGCTGCTGCAGGCCCGGTCCGCCGGCGCCGGAGTTAACCAAGCCTATATTGCCAAAGGCGCCGGATGGCTCAAGAAGAATCTGGCTGCCGATCACGAGATGGCCGGTGATCTCCGCGCATATACCATCTATGCTCTCGCACTGGCGTCACAGCCGGACATTGCGGAGATGAACCGGATCTACGAACGCCGCGCCTCGCTGTCGCCCTATGGACAGGCGCTCCTCGGCCTCGCCTTCGAAGAGACGAAGGATGGCCGCGCGGCCGCCATCGCCGGGGCGCTGGAACGGAGCGCGCAACAGGATGGTGAGCAGGCCTGGTGGCCGGCCACGCGCGACGACATGCTCGACTTCTCCGAAGACGCCACGCCCGAGGCGACAGCCTTCGTCGCAAAGCTGTTGGCGCACGAAATTAAGGCCAGCCCCGTTCTCCCGAAAGCCGCCGTTTGGCTGATGAATCACCGCAACGAGGGGTACTGGTGGGAGTCCACCAAGCAGACCGCCATGGTGATCTACGGGCTCACCGATTACGTCAAGGCTACCAGCGAGCTAAAGCCCAACCTCACCGCGATCGTATACGTCAACGGCAAGCCGGTCGTCACTCAAAAATTCGACCAGGGTACGCCTGCCAATCCGCCCGATCTCACTCTTGACGAAAGCAAGCTCAGTGCCGGCGTCAATCACATTCGGGTGAGCATGTCGGGCGAGGGCCGCCTGTACTATTCAACCCGCGCGGAATACTACTCCACCGAGGCGCGTTTCCAGAAACAAGGTGCCGTCTCCCTGAATCTCCTGCGCGATTATTTCCGCTTGCTCCCCTCGAAATCCGGCGATCGCATCGTCTACGATACCGCTCCCCTGGAAGGACCCGTTTCCGTGGGCGACCTGATAGCGGTCCGGCTTACCGTCACCGGATCGGATTGGAAATACGTGATGCTCGAAGACCCGATTCCCGCGGGCACGGAGTTCATCGAACGCGACAGCGCCTATGAACTGCGCAACCGTCCTCCCTGGTGGAACTATCTCTTCACACGCCGGGAGCTTCACGACGATCGCATGGCGATTTTCCAGACTGATCTTCCCGCGGGGCAGCAGCAATACTTCTATTTGCTGAAAGTGGTCAACCCGGGAGTCTTTCAAGTGAGTCCCGCGCGGATCGGCCCCATGTACCAGAGCGGCGTCATGGCGACCACCGAAAGCCGCCGGCTGGAGGTGCGCTGATGCCGACGAGAGAATTGCGCATACTTTCCGCCGCTCACTTGATCGCGAACACGCTGCTGCTATGGCTCGGCTATTACTGGCTCGGGATTGGCGAATCCTCAACGTCTTCTCTGCTGTGGAGCGCTTTCATCGCCGTGGTCCTGGTGTGCGGCGCTTGTTGGGCCTATGCGTCGGCGCTGGTCTTTTTCCGGCAAGAGGAGCATTCCGCAACCGCGGCATGGCGCGCGGCCTTGCGCAATTTGCTTCCTCTCTCGCTGGTCGCCATCGTCCTCCTCGCCCTCTACTACCTTCTGGCGCGCTGGTCCGATTACAGTTCGGCGCCGGCATTGGGCCTCGCATCCTTCCTGACTCTGAAGTCGCAAAGGCCATTGAAGCCTGCAACTGTACTGGCCATCTTCAACGCCGTGCTATGGCTCGTCCGCTGGATGATACTCCCTGTGCTTTGCCTACCTTTGATCTCGGCCATCACGGTGCAAGGCTGGCAAGGGTTTAGCAGCGTGGGTGCGCTGGCCCGAAAGTGGCTCTACTGGATCGAGACGCCGGCTTTGCTCGTCTGCGCTTTCGCCGTTCCGATCAAACTGCTCGCATGGGTGCCCTCGGTCTCCGGATTCGGCATGGAAACGGCCAGCTTCGTTCTGCGAGCCGCCGCCGCCTACCTGCTCTTCCTCGCCGCTTGGCTGTTGCTCGCGTTCGCCACCGCAGGGGGCAAGCCGCGCTTTACCCAGGCCAAGACCGTCGCTTCACCATAGCGCTGTACAAGTCCCCGAACCATCGCAGCCGAGTCCGCATACGCGCGGCGTGCCGCCGCGGCATCGCTCCTCTGGCGAAACTCGGCGTCGGTGTGAATGCGCGCCGTCGCCGGTTCCTGCACCCCCGCCAGATAATCGGCCATGCCTTCGCGGAACCAAAGCGGCAAAGCCGGCCCCCCCTGAGACTCGATCAGAATGTGCCACAGTTCGTGCGCGAGCGTCGTCTCAAGGAGGTTCCGCGCTTGCAGACCCGCTGCCGATTGCACGTCAACGCGGTGGCCCACCGTATGCGCGGCCACCCAGCCGGGCTCTCCGGTTGCGTTGCGAAAAGCCTCGATGTCCGGGTAGATGCGCACCTCGATCCCGTCCGGCGCCGGCCAGCCCGTTCGCTGGGCCGCTGCTCTGACGAGCTGTTCACTCTCTGCCAGCACGGCGCCGTCCTGACCGGGCTGAGTCGTCCACACCGTCACGGTCTCTCCGCTTAACCGCTGCCACGCAATCCCACGCCCGGTCAGGCCCACAACGGTCCCCGGATAGTAATACCCAAGAATCTCGCGATAGGTCTTTCCGCTCCGCCCCATCTGCTCAGCGCCGTCCTGGCATAATCCGACAGCGTGTCCGGCGCCGGTGCCCTCGAACAGGAATCGGCCGTTTGAAACCTGGATCGCGTACCGTTCGCTTCGAATCGTATTCCACCCAAGCGCACGTCCGATCGCGAACCGAAATGAGCTTGCGCTGATTCGAATCGATTCGCTTCCCGCCAGGAGCAGCGTCTCGGCCCGTCCCGATGGCGTTCGTTCCAGAATCTCGATAATCGCGATCCGATCCGGAGCGTGCAGCCCGGAATTCCGAAGCGCCGCCGCGATCTGGGAGGATTCACCGCTCCAGTGCCAGGGTGGAATTCGGCTGGTCACACAATAACTGTCGGAATGGCTTCCGAGGTAGGGTTGCGCAAGATCGGGCCACACGGCCCTCGCGTCTTCAGTCAGCCCTCCGCAGTCGCGAGAGTACGGCGTGAACGCCAGCCTGCCCCGATACCATAACATCTCGCCGGCGGTGTCATTGGCGGCCGATTCCAGCCGCGCGCTGACAGCATCCGGGACAAGGCGCTGGCAATGAGTGGTATCGCAAAAATCAAAGCCGTCCGAAGCGTGCCTGCCTCGCATCCGGATCGCATACGTTCGGGCCGCCACTGACATCGCTTTGAGCGCCTCAGACGACTGGAAGACGCTGCTCTCCCCAGCGAGAACGTCCGCAACATACGTCTCCACCGGCAGTTCGACGATCTTCGCTCCGCCCGCCGTCCGCACCTGCACTTTGAGCGGTGGAGCGGCCAGTGAAAGCGCTGGCGCAAGCAGCCAGACCGCAAGACGAATCACAGTTGCCCCGCCCGATAGGCTTCGAGAATTCGACCCGCAATGGGAGCCGCATCGGCTCCGCCCGATCGCCCGGGTACCTTCACAATGACAACCACCTCCGGCGATCGGCTCGGAAGAAACCCGCCGAACCACGCCACCGGCTGACCGGAAGCATCGATCGCACTCCCGGTTTTACCGGCCACCGTTACGCTCGGCACACGCGCATTCTGCGCCGTGCCATAGTCGACCGCTCCCTCCAGTCCTTCCCGGATTGGCCGCATGTTCTGTGCGCCAATCTTCAGCGCGAGCGCGCGATAAGCCAGTGCCAATTCCGCAGCCGTAATCAGGCTTCCGTCCTCTCCCAAAGCCTGGAGCCGCAGCGCGTCGGTGCTGCCCGCCCGCGGAACGCGGCCTGACGCCTCGTCTCTATCGATCAAGCCGCTCGGCGATGCAAATCCGTAGTGTTCCAGCGCGCGGTTCAATTCTCCCGGCTCGAACCGTTCGGCGGCGCGCGCCACAAAACAGTTGCACGAATACGCCACCGCGGAGTCGATGCGCATCGGACTCGTCAACGGCGGGTGCGAGCAATCGAACGTGCGGTTTGCGATTCGCAATCGGCCGGGACATAGGAACGACGCGTCATTGCCCAGTCTTCCTCGCTCGATCAGCGCCGAAAGCACGAACGGCTTCCAGGTCGACCCGGGCGGCGCAACCAATCTCGCCGCCGCCGGCGCGTTCGCCACACCGAGGAGCCGTCGGGAAGAGATGTCGATAAGTAGCGCAGTGCCGGCTGGCGAATGAACGAACCGCTCCAGCCGGCGCGGCGTAGCATCGAGGGATGGTGCGAAACCTCCCAGCATTAGAGAAATCGCCGTCCGGCGTCGCATCGAATGTTTTGATTCTACTGCCGTCGGCGAGTCTGAGGGCCGCCATCGGCATTCTGAACGCTTCGCAGAACCTGCGCCGATTGCTGCGGCTCCGAATTAACATCGCCACAGAAGCGGCTGGGCCAATCCGCGGGAATCGGTGATGCATGTTCGTGGTTTCAACAGGTCGGAATCCTGGTCGTGTACAGAACCGGCCACCGCGTCGGCGGCCTCTTCACCTCCGCGATTGATGACGCAGTAGGATCGGCTTCCAGAAACGCCCTTCTTCCGCCCACTCCCACCCTGCGATAATCAAGTCATATGAACTTCCGCCTCGCCCTGGCACTCGGCGCCGCCTCGCTTCTCCTTCCCGCCTTCGCTCAGACTCCCGCCGGAGACGCCGGTTGGGTGACCGTCCGCGACCTGCCCGGTGTCGACATGAGCAAACTCACCGCCGCTCAGAAGGATCAGGCCCTCAAAGCTCTGCGCAAGGAAGACTGCACCTGCGGCTGCCAGATGCGTCTGGCCCAGTGCCGCGTTGTCGACCCGCCCTGCACCGACAGCAAGGCGCTGGCGGCTATCGTCGTCACCGCCGTTCAAGCGGGCAAAACCTCCGCCGCCATCCACGATGAGCTGATTCATTCCCGCCTCGCCCGTCTCCGCGCCGATCAGAATCGCGTCCTCGGCGACCCGCAGGAGATCCCCATCGCCGGCGCCCCGGTGCGCGGCCCCGCCTCCGCCCGCGTCACCATCGTCGAGTTCTCCGATTTTGAGTGCCCCTACTGCACCCGCGCCGTCGCCGCCATCGATGCGCTTCTCAAAACCTACCCGCAGACCGTAAAGCTGATTTATAAACAGTTTCCTCTCGAGATGCACCCCCATGCCCGCCTCGCTTCCGAGGCCGCCCTCGCCGCCCAGGAGCAAGGCAAGTTCTGGGAGATGCATGACAAGCTGTTCGCCAATTCGCGCCAGTTGTCGCGCGAGAAAATCTTCGCCCTCGCCCGTGAAACCGGCCTCGATATGACCCGCTTCCAGAAAGACATCGATTCCGGTAAGTTCATCCCCCGCATCGATCGCGACATCCGGGAAGGCGAGGAAGCCGGCGTCGGAGGCACGCCCACCCTGTTCATCGACGGCAAGCACTACAACGGCCCCGTCACCGAAGCCGTGCTGAAGCCGATTCTCGATCAGGAACTCAAACAACCCTCCACCGTCGCCAGCGCCCACTGAGCCTCCCTTCGCGGCCGCGTGCTAGCATCGAAGTAGAACGTGGCTCTGGGGGCCCGTTCTTGTTGTAATGCGCATTGCCTTCTTTCCTTCGTCCGGTGGTTGTCGTGTCCGGCCGTAGGCCTGCGGCGGCCCGCCGCGTCTTCCTCTGTCTCGTCGCCGCTGCCGGCCTCGCGCTCCCCTCGCGCGCCCAGGTCCTTGCCGGCACCGTTCTGCCCGCCTCCCAGCCGCTCCACTTCGTTGCCTTCGGCGATTTCGGCCGCCGCGGCAAGCCCTACGAGGCCCAGGTCGCCGCCGCCATCGCCCGCCTCAACCAAACCGACCCCATTCAACTCGGCCTCACCCTCGGCGACAATTTCTACGAGTGCGGCGTTCATGACGTCCACGACCCCGATTTTCACGACCTCTGGGAAGTCTTCTACGGACCCCTCCACATCCCCTTCTATCCCACCTTCGGCAACCACGACTACGGCGAAGGCGAAGGCGCGTGCACCCTCCGCCACGGCGACCCCCAAGCCGAAATCGACTACTCCCGCCTCAGCGAGACCTGGCGAATGCCCGCGGCCTATTACTCCTTCAACGCCGGCCCTGTCCAGTTCTTCGCCCTCGATACCGTGAAATGGAACCTCACCGAGCGCGCCTGGCTCGAAGCTCTGCTCAAGCAACCCCTTCCGCCCGGCATCGTCTGGCGCGTCGT
This sequence comes from Bryobacterales bacterium, assembly GCA_027452065.1. GTDB lineage: Bacteria > Acidobacteriota > Terriglobia > Bryobacterales > Bryobacteraceae > JAJYKC01. The sequence continues at coordinate 14,486 of DAIDHC010000084.1, read as the reverse complement.
CTACGGCCACCACCCCATTCACAGCTCCGGCCGCCATCACATCGACCCCCGCGTCAAACAACTCCAGCGTGAGCTTCTCCCCCTGCTCGCCTCGCACGGCGTCACGTTTTATGCCGCCGGACACGATCATCACCTCGAGCATCTGCGCGCCCAGGGGCTCGATCTTTTCATCGCCGGAGGCGGCGGCGATTCCGTCCGCCCCGTCCACCACCACGACCGTCAGTCCCTCGCCGCCGTCTCCAGCCACGGCTTCCTCGACGTCTCGGCCACCGCTCAGCGCATCGAGGTCCGCCTCCTCGACACCGATCTCAAGCCCCTCGAGGCGCAGCCCTGGACGAAGTCCCGCTAATCCGTCTCAGTGGTCCAGAAACTCCCGCACCGCCGGGCGAAGCTTCCCCTTTTCGCAATCCGGCGCCAGATGTCCGCAGTCGCCGGTCAGCCGCAGCACCTTCGCCTTCGCCAGGCGCGCAAATTCCAGCGCCGGCCCCGGGTTCACCATGTGGTCCTGCTCGGAGGGAACCACCATCATCTTCGCCTTCACAGCCGCCGCCGCCTTCTCCATCGATTTCCCGAAATCCGCCGATACGTCCAGGCTCATCATCGCCTGCAGTTGCCGCAGCCAGTCGTTGGCGTCCATCCGCCCCAGACCGCCTTGATCCAGATTTTTCAAATACGCCGCAAACGCCCCCGGCGCCGTCTCCCGCGCCCGGTAAGCCGGCGTCGTCAACGCCAGATTATGAATCTCGGCCACCGCGCGCAGCCGGGGCGGGGAAGCGTAGTTGCCCCCGTTCCAGTTCTTGTCTTCCTCAATCGCGCTCGCCTCGCTCTGCCATAGCAACAAATCGTACGCCGTCAGCCGCGGCGAGCCCACAATCGGCACCGCCCGTGACATAAAGTCCGGATACGACACCACCCACTGGAACGTCTGCATCCCGCCCATCGAGATCCCCATCACCGCCCTCAGGTGCGTGATCCCGAGTTTTTCCGTCACCAGCCGGTGCTCCGCCTTCACCATATCAGCGATTGTGAACTTCGGAAACCGCATCCGCGGTTGATCGGCGCTGTTGGACGGCGACGACGATTCCCCGTCGCCCAAGGCATCCGCCAGAATTACGAAATCCTGTGACGCATCCACCAGCCCGTCCGGCCCCACCAGGTCCACCAGCTCCGCGCTGCTGCCCGAGAACCATGACGGAAACAGCACCGCGTTCGACTTGTTCGCGTTCAGCTTCCCCAGCGTCCGGTACGCGATGCGGCAGTGACGGATCGTCTCCCCGCTCCCCAGCTTCAGGTCGCCGAGCTCGGCCACCTGCAACGGCGGCATCGTAGCCCCCGCCGCCACGCTCCACGTCGCGGCCGCGCACACCCACACCAGCAGCTTTCGCGCATCCATTCTTCTCATCTTTATCTCCCTTGCCGCTCCGCCGCCGGCGCCCCGCAGCTATCCCCTGCCAACCCCGGCCGCCGAAGCGCCCGTCACTTCCATAAAACCGTGCAGAATCCCACGCCGCCTCACCCAGCCTACTCCGGCCGCCGCCGCGCCCGTCACTTCTATAAAACCGTGCAGAATCCCGCGCCGCCTCACACAGCCAGCTCTGGCCGCCGCGCCTGTCACTTCTTCTTCGGCTGCTTGGCGATGATCAGATTTTTGATCTTGCTGTACACCGACTCGGGAATGATCTTCTTCGTCACCAGTTCGTTCTTGGCCTTGTACGGCCTTCCCGCCGCAATCTTCCCTGCGTACACAGTGCCGATCCCCGGCAGCGCCTGCAACTCGGCATCGCTCGCCGTATTGATGTCCAGCAGCTTCGCCGCTTTCTGCGCCGCTGCCGTCGTATCGTGCGTCGCCTGCTTTGCCGACGGCGCCTGCGCCGTCTGAGCCGCCGCGCTCCAAATCAGGCCTGTCACAAGCAGCAACCACCGAAGGGATCTCATTGGCGTTGTCCTCTACCGTACTCTCCGTCATCTTTCCCCATCGTGTCAAGACTTTCCCTTCTGTCCCGCACGCTTCCCGGTCCCCGCCTCAGGTCTCTCGAATGCCGGGCCAGCCGTCCGCGCATACTCCTGCGCCGCCTCGAGCTCGCCCCGCTCCCCGCGCCCACCCAAACAGCCGGCCGGCGCCCACGCCGCCCGCCCGGTCCTGCGCCGGCGTCACCGTTCCCGGCTTCGTTGTCGGCACGTCCGCCTTCGACTCCGTCGCAAGCGATCAAGAGCCCACGCCCCGCTCCACTCATTCCACCGTGAATTTCTCCCGGGCCTCGCACTTCTGCCCCCCTACTTTGTCCTCCACCGTCACCACCAGCGTGTAGCCCGCCTTCGCCTGGTCCTTCGGAATTCTCAGACTCAGCAATCCCGGCGTCACCCTCTGCGGATAAAATGACGCATTCTCGGCCGCTGCCGCCTGCCCCTGCTGGTAAACCACCGTCCCGTCGCCCCGCAGCACCCGTACCCCGTATTCGAGCGAATACCGGTTCCCCGTGTCCATCTTGTAGCCGCTCATGTCGAACCTCGCCCACACCATGTCTCCCGGGCTGTAAGCCGGCACCTCCAGCGCTTCCTTGTCTTCGGAAGACCGCAGAAACCGGAAGTTGTCCACCTCCAGCCGGTCCACTGTCTTCGCCGGCCGCCCCGCGACCTGAAATTCCGCCTCCCGCGTCATCTCCTGGTGCGCCAGCTCATCCCGCACCACCACGCGGATTTTGTACTGCCCTCCCGGCGCGTATGCCGGAATTGCAAAACTCCTTCTCCCGATCGGTTTCCACAAACGGTCTTCCGGCGATACCGTCGTCTTCACCGTGTCGGCCGCGGGCTCCACCAGCGGCAGCCCCTGCGGGTCCGCCACCGTCACCTCCCACGACAGGCTCAGCTTCCTTTCCTGGAATTCGCCGCCCTCGGTCTTATATCCGCTCACCTGGAAGCTGAAGTACACCGTGTCGCCCGGCTGAAACCGGTATCCGGCCGCCGCCCGTGCGCCGTCATCTTGCACCTGCACCCACGCGTTCTCAATGACGAGAGCCTCGGTTCCCGCTCTGAGCGCCAGCGGCAGCATCGCCGCGGCCAGTAATATGCGCATCGGTTTCGGTCCGCCCTTATTCTAGCCTCAACCGCTATCATGAGAACCGGATGCTTTTCCCCCGCTTCACCGCCGCCCTCCTGATCTCCCTCCCCCTCCTGGCCTGGCAAGATCCGGGTGTCGACCCCGTCAGCGGCCGCCACATCGCTCCCGTGATGAGCGCCGCCGGCGCCGGTTGGCTCGACCGCCCCGAGCGTGCCTCCGAGGAGCAACCCGACAAGGCCATCGACGCTCTCCACCTCACCCCCGGCATGACCGTCGCCGACATCGGGGCCGGCACCGGTTACATGACCCTCCGCATGGCCCGCCGTGTCGGCCCCACCGGCAAAGTTTACGCCGTCGACATCCAGCAGATCATGATCGACCGGCTTACCGATAACGCCCGCCACGCCGGTCTCGCCAACGTCCAGCCCGTCCTCGGCCTTCCCGCCGACCCCCGCCTCCCTGCCGCCGCCATCGACCTCGCCCTCATGGTCGATGTCTACCATGAGCTTTCCCAGCCTCAGGCCATGCTCGATGCCCTTCACCGGGCTCTCAAACCCTCCGGACGCCTCGTCCTGCTCGAATACCGCAAGGAGGATCCCTCCGTCCCCATTCGCCCGGAACATGAAATGACCGTCGCCCAAGCCCGCCAGGAACTCGAAGCCTCCGGCTTCTTTCTCGCTCAGGTTATCGAGACCCTGCCCCGCCAGCACATTCTCATCTTCCGTCCCTCTCCCGCAGCGCCTCAGCGCTGATAGTCGAACTCCACGCGGTCCATCGCCAGAAATTCCTGGACCTGCGGATGCCGGCACCTCTCCAGCCCCGCCAGGTCTCCAAAATACGCCACGCTCCCGTCGGCCAGAAACACCACGTCGTCGGCCACTTTCCGCATCAGGTCCAGATCATGCGTCACTACCACCGAGGTGAGGTTCAACTGTAACTTCAGCCTCAGCATCAGGTTGCTCAGCAGGTCCCCCATGATCGGGTCCACCATCGTCGTCGGCTCGTCGTAGAGAATGCACTCCGGCTGCGCCGCCAGCGCCCGCGCGATGGCCACCGCCCGTTTGTACCCCGTTGACAGATCGCCCGGATATGCGTCGCGGTACTCGAGCAGATCCACCATGCTCAGCAGCCCGTCGACAACATCTTCTTTGTTTTTAGCATCATAGTCTTCGCGAAGCTCAAGCGAAAACAGGATGTTCTCCCCCACCGTCAGCGAATCGAACAGCGCTCCGTTCTGAAACACCATCGTCACCTTGCGCCGGATTTCGCGCATGTCCGCTTCGCTCAGGCCGGTAATATCGCGGTAAGACACCACAATTCGGCCCGAATCCGGCCTCAAAAAGCCCATTATGTGCGCCAAAGTCACTGATTTGCCCACCCCGCTGCGCCCGATGATCGCCAGCGTCCGCCCGACGTCCAGGTGAAAACTTACGTCGTCTAAAACGGGCCGGTCGAACGTCTTACAAACGTGCTCGAAGGCGAGATAGTGCGGAGCGTGTTCAGCAGGCGGCATCGTCTTCCTTACACTTCCATTGGTCGGGAGTATTCACGTTCATGAGATGGGAGGAGGCGATCGTGGAACAGCGAAGCGTTCTCAGAGAATCGATTAAATCTCTCATTTTCAATCGTTTATCGGCAAGTGCCCGCTCTATGACCGGGAGTGCGGCGCGGTGATAGACGGCGCACAGCGGATGGTCGCCGGCATCGGGCGTGCACGCCACAATGCAATCTCCTTCCCAGCCTCGGGCCGCCCCGGTCAAAACCCGCAGGTCGGCGCACTCGATGTTCGGCATGTCGCATGCCACCAACAGGTTCCAGTCAAACTCGGTCCGCCGCAGCGCCGTCAGCAGCCCTCCCATCGGGCCGCAGTCTTCTACCTCGTCCTCCCAAATTTCCCGGTCCAGGACGGCGTGCCGCACCCGATCGCCCAGAATTCGAACCCCTCCGGTCGCCGCCGCCACCTCACCGGCCACATACCCGGCCAGGTAGCCGCCGCGGTACGGCAGCAAGGCCTTGTCGCGTCCCATCCTCGTGCTTCGTCCCCCGGTGAGCACGAAGCCCCCGCAGCGCATGGAAAAATCATAACATCGCCTCCCAAGCCGCCCGCCCGCCGGTCCGGCGTCCGTTCTTCCAATTCCCAGCAAACCGCCGCCCCCCAGCGCGTTGCGTCGGCACACCTTGTGCTCCGCCACCCGTGGCGCTCCGCGCGGCACGCCCTCTGCGCTCCCGCCCCCGGTGCGCCATGGCTTCGCTCCTATCGCTCTGCCGCCTTCGGCGCCCCGCATCCGGTCCCCTCTCGCACCGCCGCCACCCGTGGCGCTCCGCGCGGCACGCCCTCTGCGCTCCCGCCCCCAGTGCGCCATGGCTTCGCTCCCATCGCTCTGCCGCCTCCGGCGCCTCGCATCCGGGCCCATCTCGCACCGCCGCCACCCGTGGCGCTCCGCGCGGCACGCCCTCTGCGCTCCCGCCCCCAGTGCGCCACGGCCTCGCTCCCATCGCTCTGCCGCCTCCGGCGCCTCGCATCCGGGCCCATCTCGCTCCGCCGCCGCCGGCAGCATCTCGCTTCCGCGCGCCGCCACTCCCGGGCGCCGCGCGCCGGCACGCCCTGTGCGCTCCCGCCCGCAGCGCCTCGCGTCGGCGCTTGCTGCGCCCTGCGGGTGCCCTCCAGCGCGTTGCGCCGGCACACCTTGTGCTCTGCCGGGCGCAGCGCCTCGCGACTGCGTTCGCTGCCTTTGGTCGCCCCCTTCGCCTGGCGTCCGCGCTCGACCGCCGCCCGCCGGATAGGCAAGGACCTCACTGTCATCGGAAAGTATTGGGAAAATGGTACATTGGACGTATAATCGAGTAAAACAAAAGATGCGCTTTTGTTTTTTTTTGGCGGGTGCCTGCATGGCTTTCACAACTCTTCCCGCTGAGCCGCTCCCCCCCACCCCGGCCCGTTCGCCGGCGGCGTGGAAGTCGGTTGTGCGCGTCGACCCGAAAACCGGCCATCTCGTGCGTGTGCTCGAACCTTCGAACGCGCCCGCGCGCTCCTCGTTTCCGCGCCCGGTTCCCGCAGCTTTGATATTTCCGGCGGCGAGTCCCGTTCCGGCCCTCACGCCCCGGGCGGCCACTCTCGATAGGACTGACGTCGGCTCGCTTGTCGAGGCGACGGCGCGCCGGCTCGACGTGGATCCTCTGCTGGTGCGCTCCGTCCTCCAGACCGAGAGCGCCGGCAATCCGGCCGCTCTCTCCCCCAAGGGCGCACAGGGCCTCATGCAGCTCATGCCCGCCACGGCCCGCCGGTTTGGCGTCTTCAACAGCTTCGACCCCCGCGAAAACATCGAAGGCGGAGTGAAGTATCTCCGATACTTGCGCGATCTGTTTCAGGACGACCGCCTGGCCATCGCCGCTTACAATGCCGGCGAGGGCGCCGTCGCCCGATACAACGGCGTGCCTCCGTACCGGGAGACCGTCTCTTACGTACAAAAGGTCGCCGCCCGTTACGATGCGGCAAAAAAGGCGTCTACGCCCCCAACTACGGCCGTTAAAGCCGCCCTCCCGCCACCCGAACCGGCCGAAACCCATCCCGCTCTCGCTGTCTATTACGACACCCAGGGCCGTCTCCATATGACCACCCAATAGGCCGCCCATGGTCCACCTCCCCCGAATGTGCGACCGAACCCGTTCCGTCCCCGCCCCGCTGCTGGCGCTCGTTGGCTGCGCCCTTGCCTCCAGCCTCGCCTTCGCGCGGCTTCATCCCGCTCCGACGGCCAAGGTCACAGCCGTTCATGTCCGCGCCGCGGACGGGGTCACCCGCATCGCCATCCAGATCTCCGGCCATTTCGGCTTGAAGTACGACCGCCTGGATAATCCCGACCGGCTCTTTTTTGACCTCGTCGGCGCCTACTCCGCCATCGCCGGCAAAGGCATTCATACCATCACCGTTCGAGACGCATTCGTCAGGCAGATTCGTGTCGCCGAAACGCAGCATGGGGTAACCCGCGTCGTTCTGGATCTCAAGCAGCCGGCGCGCTTCACCACCGCCCGCCTCGACAATCCGGGCCGGCTGGTTATCGAACTGCACGATGCCTCCACGCCCATCGCCCGCGCCCCGCGCGCCGAATTTCCCGACGCGCCTGTCGTGGCCCGCCGATTCGTCGCACCTCCCGTCTCCCGCGTTCTGCCTGACATTCGCCTGAACGATCCCCCGGTTTTGGACACCTGGGACCTCGATCTCGACTCCGCCGCGATGTACGCCTCCGCCATCCGGACCCGAGCCGGCTTTCTGCTGTTCACGCCGCGTCCCGTAGGTCATGCGCCCCGCGGCGCCGCGATAGCCAAGGCCGCCCGCGCCCCCGCCCGCACCGCCGCCCCCGAGTCCGCCGCCGTGTCCGCGGATGAGCCGGCATTTCCCGCCCGCGTCCCGGCCGGTGCGAGCGATAATGCCCGTCCGGCGCGGCGCGCCAGCGAGGAACAGTCAATGACGCGCGTCCTCGGCCTTAAAATCCGCCGCGTGGTCATCGACGCGGGCCATGGCGGCCACGACACCGGCACCATCGGCTCGGCAGGCCTTCTCGAAAAGGACCTTGTGCTCGACGTCGCCCTCCGTCTTGGCAAGCTCATCGAGGAGCGCCTCGGCGCCGAGGTCGTCTACACCCGCTCCGACGATACCTTCATCCCGCTCGAGGAGCGTACCCGGATCGCCAACGCCTCCCGGGCCGACCTCTTCCTCTCCATCCACGCAAATTCCTCGCCTCAGCGCAGCGCCTCGGGAGTTGAAACGTATTACCTCAACTTCACTACTTCGCAGTCGGCCATGGACGTCGCAGCGCGCGAAAACGCCAGTTCGGAAAAGACGGTCTACGAGCTGAAGGACCTGCTGCAGAAAATCGCTCTGCAGGACAAGATCGAGGAATCGCGCGAGTTCGGCGCCTCGGTGCAAAGCTCGCTGTACGCCGCGTCGCTGCGCTATGATTCCCGGTCAAAAGACCGCGGTGTGCGCAAGGCCCCATTCGTCGTGCTCATTGGAGCCGCGATGCCGTCGGTTCTGGCCGAGATCGGCTTTATCAGCAACCCTCACGACGCCGCCGCGCTTCGTCGCGGTGAGAATCGCCAGCGGATCGCCGATGCGCTCTATAAAGGCGTCGCCAAATACGCCGACGGCCTGAGCCACTTCACGATCGCTTCCCGCGACGCCAACTGAATACGACCGGCCGCGAGTGCTGCCCTCTTGTCAGGGTTGTGCCCGCTCTTCGATGGGGGAGGCGAGTCCCGCGCCGGCCGCCGCGCTCAAGCGATGGTGTGAATCAAAAACCCGGCGGCGCCGGAATGCTGCGACATGTCCACGCGCTGGAACAGTTCCACGCGGTTGCGGCCGTTGTCTTTAGCCCGGTAGAGAGCCTGGTCGGCCTTCTTGATGAGCTGTTCGGAAGAAGTCGTCGGCTCCGGTACGACGCTGGTGACGCCGAAGCTTCCGGTCATCGCGTAAGCCACGTCGTCGCCGATCATCACCGGCGCTTCGGCCAGCACGCTCCGCATCCGTTCGGCCTGCTCCACCGCCGCTTCCTCGTCGCAGCCCGGCAGCAGAATCAGAAATTCCTCGCCTCCGTACCTGCCGATCGCGTCGTAGGATCGCATGGAGTCCCGGAGCCGCTTCCCGGCTTCCCGGAGCACCTGGTCGCCGGCGACATGGCCGTAAGTGTCGTTCACGCTTTTGAACCGGTCCAGGTCCAGCAGCACAACGCCCAGCGGCCTCAACTCGCGCGAGCCCCGCGCCAGTTCCCGCTGCAACAGCGCCAGAATCGAACTGCGGTTGTAGAGCCCGGTCAGAGAATCGCGCGAGGCTTCGTGCTGGATGGCTTCGCGGGCGCGCAAAAGTTCGGCATGCAGCTCGACAATGCGTTTTCCCGCGCGCAGCCGCACCTGCAGCTCAGACTGGTCGAACGGCTTGGTCAGATAGTCGTCGGCCCCGGCCTCCATGCCTTCCACCAGGTCCTCGCGCATGCTCCGCGACGTCAACAAGAGCACGTAAGTGTAATGTTCGCGGCGGCTTTGCCGGATCATGCGGCACACTTCCGGCCCCGTGATCCCGGGCATCATCCAATCCAGAACCGCCAGAGGAGGGGCGTTTTCGCCGCACAAGACTCGCCATGCCTCTGTGCCGTCCGGAGCCCCGACCACCTCGTAGCCCCACTTGCGCAGAGTTGCATCCAGTAGATGCCGCGACACGATACTGTCGTCCGCGACCAGCACTCTCATTGCGAATCCGTCCTCCAATTGTACATCTTCTTCTGTGCTTCCTTTTCCAGCGCGCCGGGAACCGATTCTGTCCGAGCGCCCCCCTCAGGATTAACGAAGAATCGCGCGAATTGCCTTCATGCAGGTCGGCTAATCCTCTTCCTCTCTCAATTTCGCGAGAACCGTAAAGTCCTCTAGTGTTGTCGTGTCGCCCTGGATCTCAGTGCCGGAAGCAAGATCCCTCAACAGCCGGCGCATGATCTTCCCACTGCGCGTCTTCGGCAGCGTCTCGGTGAATCGTATGTCATCCGGCTTGGCCAGCGACCCGATCTCCTTGGCTACCCATTTCCGCAACTCCTCTTTTAACTTATCGGTTGGCTCCGTCCCCGCCTGTAGGGTCACAAACGCCGAAATCGCCTGGCCCTTCAGGTCGTCCGGCCTCCCGACCACCGCCGCCTCGGCGACTTTGGGATGCGCGACAAGCGCCGATTCCACCTCCATCGTACTCAACCGGTGGCCGGACACGTTGATCACGTCGTCGATCCGGCCCATGATCCAGATGTAGCCATCCTCGTCCTTCCGAGCCCCGTCCCCGGTAAAGTAAATCCCCGGAAGATGCGACCAATACTGCCTTTCGAATCGCTCCGGGTCGCCGTAAATCGTCCGCAGCATCGCCGGCCACGGCTTCCGGATTACCAGATACCCCCCTCCGCCCGGCGCCACCGGCTCACCGTCCTTGTTCACCACGTCCGCCGCCACGCCCGGCAGCGGCCGCGTCGCCGAGCCCGGTTTAGTCGCCGTTACCCCGGGCAGCGGCGAGATCATGATCATTCCGGTCTCGGTCTGCCACCAGGTGTCCACAATCGGACACCGGTTCCTTCCAATATGATCCCGGTACCACATCCAGGCTTCCGGATTGATCGGCTCGCCGACACTCCCCAGCAGCCGCAGGCTGTTCATCTGGTACCGCCGCGGCCACTCTTCACCCAGTTTCATGAAGGCGCGGATGGCGGTGGGCGCCGTGTACAGAATGTTCACCTGGTGCCGCTCCACCATCTTCCAGAAGCGATCCGGCTCCGGCCACGTCGGCGCCCCTTCATACATCAACGTCGTCGCTCCGTTCTGCAGAGGCCCGTAAACGATGTAGCTGTGGCCGGTCACCCATCCGATATCGGCCGTACACCAGTAGGTGTCCTCATCCTTCAGGTCGAATACCCACTTCGAAGTCGCGTACACGCCCACCGAGTACCCGGCCGTGGTGTGGAGAATTCCCTTCGGCTTCCCCGTCGTGCCCGATGTATACAGCAGATACAGCGGATGCTCGGACTCCAGGGGCTCAGCCGGACAATCGATATCGGCAATCTCCATCTGCTCGTGCCACCACAGGTCGCGCCCCGCCACCATCTCCACCGCCGAGCCCGTCCTGCGGTAAACGATGCAGTGCTTCACCGAGGCGCAGTGCCGCAGCGCCTCATCCACCACCGGCTTCAACTTCAGCTCGCTCCCGCGCCGGAATCCTCCGTCCTGGGTCACCACCAGCGTCGCTCCGCAGTCGTTGATGCGGTCCACCAGAGCGTTGGCCGAAAATCCGCCGAACACCACCGTGTGCGGCGCCCCGATCCGCGCGCAGGCCAGCATCGCCACCGGCAGCGCCGGCGTCATCCCCATGTAGATCGCCACCCGGTCGCCTTTCTTGACGCCGAGCGACTTCATCACGTTCGCAAACCGGCACACCTCGGCCAGCAGTTGTTGATACGTCAGGGTCCGCACGTCGCCCGGCTCGCCCTCCCAAATGATCGCCGCCTTGTTCTTTCTCCAGGAAGCGACGTGCCGGTCCAGACAGTTGTAGCTCAGGTTGATCCGCCCGCCGCTGAACCACTTCACCCACGGCGTTTCCCCTTCCATCACTTTGGTGAAGGGCTCGAACCAGCTCAACTCGCCCGCGATCTCCCCCCAAAATTTCTCCGGGTCGGCGTCCGCCTCCCGGCACATCCTTTCATACTGCTCGACGCTCGAAATATGAGCCTTCGAGCGGAACTCCTCCGAGGGAGGGAACACTCGCTTTTCATTCAACACGGAATCGATGGACACGGAAGACATAAGCTGATTGTGCCAAGTCTGAAAGCCCGGCGCGAGGAGCGCGGCGCGGACAGGCGGGCGAGTGATGCCGGCCGGAGAGGCGAAGCGGGGTACGGCGTCGCGGGCCTGGGGCGATGAGCCCCGCGCACGACCGGTTCGGCACTGCGGCGTTGGCTGGGCGCATCATCCAGCCGCGGCAAGGGTGGCACGACCGGGCGGGCGCACGGGGCATCGTTGGGCGATGCGGGCGGGTGAGGGGGCCGGCACGACGGGCGCGGTGGCGCGGATCCGGAGAGATGAACCAGCAACGGCCGGCGCGGCGGCGTGGGCGGGCTGCGAGGAGCCAGGCTTCGGGTTGTCTGGATGGCCGGCAACTCGTGCCATAGTGGGCGGTAAAACGCCCTCAAGAAAGGCGGCTCCGACGAACCGCGCCTGTATCGGCGGCTTCCGGATCGCCGCTGAGGGGCACTTGGGCGGGGCGGTACGGGCTGAGTAGTGAAGCGCGTCGGCATTGATCGGTGCCGGGTTGGCGGCCAAGCACTCTGACCGGCGGTGCGGATTTCGAGGGAGTGGCGCTCGATGCCGCCTGGGATGCGGCGTTCTATTCGGCTCGCAATGCTTCGACGGGGTCGATTCTGGTTGCTTTCCTTGCCGGGAAGTAACTGGCGAGCGCCGCGGTTACGATCAAACTCGCCGACATCGCGGCGTAGGTGAGAGGGTCGGATGGACTGACGGAGAACAACAGAGATTTCGTCAATGGCGCCAGGGCAAGTGAGGCGGCGAGCCCGCATCCGCAGCCAAGCGCCGACAGCTTCAGGCCGCTGCGGACAAAAGCAGCAGTGACCGTGGCGGCCGGTGCGCCGAGGGCAAGGCGGATGCCAATTTCCTTCCTGCGTTGGGCGGCGGAATACGAAACCGCGCCGTAGATGCCCACAAGCCCGAGAACCAGGGCCATGCCTCCGGCAATGGCCAAGAGCAAGAGGGTAAAAGAGGTGCGCGCGAGCGAGCTCTGATAGAACGTCTGCAGGACACCGGTTTGTTCGACCGGGAGGTCGGCCTCAATTGTCCAGAGTGCATTCTGAACCTCGTTCTGAAAGGCGAGCGAGCCGGCGCGCGGGGTGCGAATCACGAAAGAAATGTAGCGCTGCACATCGATCGGCCGGCCTTGAAAATTCCTGGTAAGCAAGGGCCAATAGACGACCGCGGGCGCGGGCTTGTCAACGCCGTCGGAGTATTCGTCGGCAACGACTCCAATGACTTCGCGCCAGTCGTCCCGATCGTTGGGACGGATCCGTTTGCCGAGAGCGGCGCGCGGAGATCCCCACAGATCGCGGGCGGTGTTCTCCGACAGGAGCGCGACGGCGCCACCGTTGTAGATGTCGGTCCAGGTCAGGTCACGGCCGGCGAGCATCCGCTGTCCCATGGTTGCGAAATATCCCGGGGCGATTGACTTGTAGCGGCGAATAGGAGCGGTCACTCCTTCGGCGTAAGTCTTGTCGGCCGCGTACACAGGGTTGTTCGACTCGCCGCCGCTCATGGGGACGGAGGAAATTATGGAAGCCGAAAGCACGCCGTTGACGGCCTTCACCTGAGCGAGCATTGCCTGTTCCATCCGAATCACCCGCTCGGGCTCCTTCACCTGCTCGTCGGTGATTCCGATTCTTACCGCCTGGACCTGGCGTGCGTTTGCGAATCCGGGGTCGACGTGGTGCAGATTGCGGAAGGTGCGAATCATCAACCCCGCCGTGACAAGCAGAACCAGCGCCAGCGCTACCTGAAGAACTACAAGAACGCTTCGCACGCGCTGACGATTTTTGGCATGAGTCATGGACCGGCCTCCGCTGTGAAGCGCGCCGGCGATGTGCGGCCGCACATACCGCAGAACCGGGATCAAGCCGACCGAGACGCTGAACACAATTGAGGCGGCGAAGGCGAATAACAGCACCCAACTGTCGATTTTGATGTTGCCGGAACGGGGCAGGCGCACCAGATCGGATACCGCGAGAAGTTTCAGAGAGGCCCGGCACAAGGCGAGTCCCACTGCGCCGGCGAGGACACCCAGCAGGAGGGACTCAAACAGCAGTTCGCGGGCGATTCGCGTTGCGGCGGCACCAAGGGCGACACGCACGGCAAGCTCGTGGCGGCGGGCATCGGTTCGGACCAGCAGAAGGTTGGCAACGCTGGCACAGGCGGTCAACAGAACAATCAAGACAGTCGCCATCAGCAGCCACAGCGTATTGCCGACATCGCCAACCAGATCGTCTTTGAGGGGCCGCAGATTCGGGGCGATGCGCGCCTGCTGGTACATTCTCAGGGTGATGCCCGGAGGCGGCGGATATTCCTTTTCGACGTTCGATAAGACACGCGCAAAGTCGGCGTTGGCTTGCCGGACGGTTACTCCGGGCCTGAGCCTCCCGACGCCCAGGAAACTGAAGCCGAGCAGTTGCACCCCGGAACGGCTCAACCGCAAAGGAAGCAGGAGATCGGGTTTCTGATCCAGAAAATCGAACGACGGCGGGAGGACGCCGATGATCGAGACCGGATTGCCTTCGACGATCAGGCGCCGGCCGAGCACCGCGCGGTCGCCTCCGAAATGCGAATGCCAAAAGCCGTCGGAGATGATGACGGTGCGTTGGGCGGCGGGGCTGTCGTCTTCGGAAGAGAAGGGCCGGCCCAGTTGGGGGACAGTGGCGAGGATCGGCAGCAGTTCATGGGTGGCGAAGATGGCCTGCACCAGTTCGGGATGACTCTTGCCGGTAACGAATGTGCCGCCGGTCGCGTACATGCTGACGGCCTGAAAGGCCCGCTGCTCGTCGCGCAGAGTGAAATAGACCGACGGAGCCATGTTGAGATTTTGAATTTTTATGCCGGGGGCGGTCATCCACAGGGACACGAGTTGCTCGGGTTGAAGATAGGGCAGGGGCCGCAGCAAGACACCGTTGATGACGCTGAAGATGGCGCTGGCGGCTCCGAGCCCCAAAGCCAGGGTTCCGATGCTCACCATGGTGAAGCCGGGAGAGCCGCGCAGGCGGCGCACGGTATATCGCAGGTCCTGGAACAGACCGTCCACGGCGTTTTCCCAGCCATAAGACCGCACCTGTTCGCGGGCCGACGTCGTGCTTCCGAGCGC
>DAIDHC010000083.1 GCA_027452065.1 Bryobacterales bacterium | reverse complement strand
AGATGGCACTTGAATTGCTGAGCGACTGTGGTATGATGACGAAAGTCCCCTCCCGGAAACCGCAATCCGAAACCGGTGCGGCGAGCGTATGCTCCTCCGGAAGGGTTGATGTTCACCCCGCCCCGGCGCTTCCATTTGTTGAACCTTTTTCCGGGTCAGCGCGTCTATACGGGGTGAACATAAGAGCGAACAACAAAACAAGATAGGAGAAAAGCAATGACGAAGACCGAACTCAACCGATACAAAGAAATTCTCGAAGCAAAGCAGGCCGAACTGGCGAAAGTGCTCCGCAACCGTGACGGCATCACCATCGAAAAAAGCCCCGACGCCCTGGACGAAGTTCAGAACGCGGCGGAGCGCGAACTGGCGATCCGCAATCTCGACCGTGAGTCGAACCTCCTCCGAAACGTGCGCATCGCGCTGCACCGCATCGATGACGGTTCCTACGGTGTCTGCCTCCACTGCGAGGAAGACATCAGCCCCAAGCGGCTCAACGCTGTGCCCTGGACGCCCTACTGCATCCAGTGCCAGGAACTGGCCGACCGCAACCAGGAAGAGGGCAACGAAGCCTTCGACGATATCCTGGTCCACGCCGCGTAATTCCCCGGGATTTCCCGGCGCTTTCTACTCACTTTCTATTAGAAAAAGGGCGCGATTCGATCGTGCCCTTTTCAATTTCTTACTCGCCTCCCGATCGCCGCCGTCATCCGGCCCGACGCCTCGCGGTCCCGCCGCCAGGAATGGAACCGTTCCCCGTCGCACCGCGTGCAAAGCCCGGAAATCCATATTTTCTCGGCACTTAGCCCGGCTTTCACCAGCAGCCGGCGGTTGGCTTCCGCCAGGTCGATGCGCGCCCGGTCCTCCAAATCGGTTCGTTCCGGAAACAGCCCCCGGAATTCCCCGCTGACTTCCCGTCCCACTTCGAAACAGCAAAGTCCGATTCCGGGACCGATCGCCGCCCGCAGCTCCTCCGGCCGTGACCCGTAATGACGAACCATCGCCGCCACCGTTTTGGCGGCGATCCCCGCCACCGTCCCCCGCCAACCCGCGTGAACCGCCGCTACCGCCCGCCGGCCCTCGTCGGCAATGAGAATCGGCAGGCAGTCCGCGGTACGGACGCTCAGCGGATGCGCCGGGTCCAGCCCGATCAACGCATCGGCCTCCTCGGCGTCCCGCACCTGGTCCGCGGCCACCACCCGGCTCGAATGCACCTGCCGCACACGGATCACCGGACCCTCCGGCCACGCCGGACTCTGCCGCGTGCCGAACCCGTGCTCCAGCCAGTCCAGTTCTTTGAGACCCTGGGCGCGCAGAACCCCGTCTGTGTCCAGATGAAACACCCCAAACCCCCGCCCGTCCTCCGCAACGCCTCCGCCGCTCAATGCGTCGCCAGACACTCGGCGATCTCCCGCTCCGTCACCGCCCCTTCCCGGATGATCCGCCAATACGGCTCGGTGATGTCCACCGTCGTGCTTCCCGGTCCGTTGCAGGCGCCGCCGTCCACCACCAAATCCACGCGCCCGTCGAGCATCGCGAACGCCTCGATCCCGCTGCGGCACGTCGGATGGCCGGAAAGATTCGCGCTCGTTGCGATGAGCGGCTGGTCCAGCCACTCGAGCAGCGCCCCGGCGATCTTCGACCGCGACTGCCGCATCGCCAGACGCCCCGTGTTCCCGGTCACCTTCAGCGGCACTTTCGACGACGCCGGCACAATCACCGTCAGCGGTCCGGGCCAGAAATGCCTCGTCAGCAGATAAAAGCGCGCCGAAAGGTCCTTGGCCAGATCCTCGGCCATGAAATTCGAATTCACCAGCAGCGGCAGCGAGCGCTGCGCCTCGCGCCCCTTGGCGGCGAACACCCGCCCCACCGCGTGCAGGTTCAGCGGATCCGCCACCAGAGTGTACAGCGCCTCGGTCGGGATCGCCACCACTTCGCCGCGGCGGATCGAGGCCGCGGCGCGCTCGATCACGTCCTCGCTCGGTTTCTCCGGGTTGATTTCGACTAGATCCGTAGCCAAGTGTCGGTCACCAGGCTGCGGCGTGCCGGCCGCTGCCATAATCTGCAATCATAGCGAAGCCCCTGCCCCGCCGCCATCGCCGCTCGAAGTTTCCGGCGGGATAGCCTCCGCCACTTCCACCGCCATCTGGTAGCGCCCGAACGGCGCGCTGATCTGCACGCCCTGCACCATCGGCCGCGCCCGTTCCACCATCTCCCGCGCAATCGCCAGCCCTTCGGCACGCGCCCGCTCGGCGTTGTCGGCCCGCCGCATCCGCTCCAGAAAATGCTCCGGCACCGGCACCCGCAGCTCGTTCACCATGAACTCCGCGTTCCGGTAGCTGGTCAGCGGCCAGATGCCGCACACAACGGGCAGCTTCAAATGGCTCGTCCGCTCGATGAACCGCTCCAGCAGCCCCAGGTCGAACACCGGCTGCGTCACCACGTACTCGGCCCCCGCCTCCGCTTTCCACTCCAGCCGCCGCAGCTCTTCTTCCATGTTCGGCGCCCCAGGGTTGGCTCCCACGCCCAATAGCAGCGCCGTCTTCGAGCCCATCGGATTCCCGCCCAGGTCCAGCCCCTGGTTCAGGTTGTTCACAATGTGGCTCAGCCCGATCGAGTCCACGTCGAACACCGCCGTCGCGTCCGGATATGTCCCCATCCGCGGCGGATCGCCGGTGATGCAGATCAGGTTCCGCACCCCGGCCGCGTGCGCGCCCAGCAGCTCCGACTGGATGCTCAAAATGTTCCGGTCCCGGCAGCAGAAATGCAGCACCGCCTCGATGCCCGCCTCCCGCTGGATCCATTGACAGGTCACCTGCGCGCTCAGCCGCGCGCTCGCTCTCGGCCCGTCCGGCACATTGATGCAGTCGATGCCGCGCGAGGCGCACAGCCGCGCCCCTTCAATCTCCCGGCTCGCGTCCACGCCCTTCGGCGGCACAATCTCGACGAAGGAAACAAACTTCCCCGCCGCCAGCTTCGCGCCCAGCTTCGACTTCTCCGCCACCGGAGTCTTGTCCAGCGCCTTCGGCTTCTGCGCCCGCTCCTCCACCACCACCGCCTGCGCCCGCGGCTGCGCCGGCTGCAGCGACCGCGCCTCGGCCCGGATCAGCTTGATGTGCTCCGGCGTCGTCCCGCAGCAGCCGCCTACAATCCGCACCCCGGCCCACAGGAACCGCCGCGCATACTGCGCCATGTATTCGGGCGAGCACAGGTAAATGTTCCGCCCCTCCACCCGCGCCGGCAGCCCCGCGTTCGGCATCACGCTCATCGGCTTGGCCGAGTAGCGCATCATCCGCTCCACCGTCTCCAGCGCCGCCTTCGGCCCCGTCGAACAGTTCAGCCCGATCGCCTCCACCGGCCACTCGTCCAGGCTCCGCGTGTACACCTCGACGCCCGTGCCGTCCCGCATGTTCCCTTCGTCGTCGATGGTCACCTGCGCAATCACCGCCACCGAATCGCCGGCCGCCTCGCGCACCGCCATCACCGCTTCTCTCAGCTCGTTCAGGTCGTAGAAAGTTTCCAGAATCAGCAGGTCCACGCCCGCCGCCACCAGCGCCGCCGCCTGCTCGCGGAAATACTCCCGCGCTTCGGCAAACGAGGTCGGCCCCAGCGGCTCGATCCTCAGCCCCAGCGGTCCCATCGCCCCGGCCACAAACGCCGTCCCCCCCGCCGCCTGCCGCGCCAGCCGCACCCCCGCTTCGTTAATCTCCCGCAGCTTCTCGGCCAGCCCGAACGCCGCCAGCCGCGCCCGGTTCGCCCCGAACGTGTTCGTCTCCAGTATCTCCGCCCCGGCGCGAACATAATCCTGGTGCGTCTCCAGAATGATCTGCGGCGCCGACACGTTCAGCTCGTCGTAGCACCGGTTGATGAACACTCCGCGCGAGTACAGCATCGTGCCCATCGCCCCGTCGGCCACCAGCACGCGCTCCTTCAGCCGCTTCCGGAACTCATCGGCCCGCGACGCGGTCCGCTCCGCTGCCGCGCCGGGGGAATGTATGCTTGACGGGGAACTCATGGATGAAGGCCGGCGTCCGCCGCCGGCGAGCAACTGCCTCCTTCCATGGTACCCTCATGCGCCTCGGCCGCGCCGCCGTCCCGCCGCCGCTTCGTTTCGCCTATAATCCCTTTTGGCCCCGCCACAGACCTTTGTCCCGCTCCTCGTGCTGAGCACCGCGGCCTCGCCCGAGGAAGCCGAACGCCTCGCCCGGTCCCTGCTCGACGCGCGCCTGGCCGCCTGCGTCAATCTCGTCCCCGGCGTCCGCAGCCTTTACCGCTGGCGCGGCGCCGTCGAGGACTCATCCGAAACCCTCCTGCTCATCAAAACCAGCCGCGCCCTTTTCCCCCGCCTCTCCGCCGCCCTCGCCGGGCTCCACTCCTATGAAGTCCCCGAGGTCCTCGCCCTCTCCGTAGCCGGCGTCGCGGAACCCTATCTCTCCTGGCTCGCCGGCGAACTCGAGCCCACCGAGGCCGCCTCGTGAAGCCCGCGCCCGCCCTCGGCGCCCCGTCCCACACTCGCTACTGGGTCGTTGTCTTCGCCGTCGCCCTCGCCATCCTCTCCTATATCGACCGCGTCTCGGTCTCCCAGGCCGCCCCCGTCATCAGCCGCAGCCTCGGCCTCTCCAAGGAACAGATGGGCTACGTCTTCGGCTCCTTCGCTCTCGCCTACGCCCTGTTCGAAGTCCCCAGCGGCTGGCTCGGCGACTGGATCGGCCCCCGCCGCGTTCTCCTCCGCATCGTCATCTGGTGGAGCGTCTTCACCGCCGCCACCGGCTGGATGTTTTCCTTCTGGCCCATGACCATCGTCCGCTTCCTGTTCGGCGCCGGCGAGGCCGGTTGCTTCCCCAATCTCACCAAGGCCTTCTCCACCTGGCTGCCTCAGCACGAGCGCGTCCGCGCCCAGGGCATCATGTGGACCTTCGCCCGCTGGGGCGGCGCCTTCACGCCCCCGCTCGTCGTCCTCGTCTTCTCCTGGATGAGCTGGCGCTGGGCCTTCGTCCTGTTCGGCGCCCTCGGCTTCATCTGGGCCGTCTTCTTCTATCGCTGGTTCCGCGACAGCCCCGCCGAACACCCCTCGGTCAACGCCGCCGAGCTTGCCCTGCTCGGCGATCTGTCCCGCAACGTCGCCACCCACTCCAACGTCCCCTGGCGCGCCATCATCACTTCCCGCTCCATCCTCCTGCTCTGGGCCCAGTATTTCTGCCTCACCTATCCCTGGTATTTCTACATCACCTGGCTCCCAACGTGGCTTCAGGAGCGCCACCATCTTTCGCCCGCCACCAGCGCCGCCTATTCCGTGCTTCCCCTCCTGTTCGGCGGCATCGGCTCGCTCGCCGCCGGTTTCACCCTCGCCCCGCTTGCCCGCCGCTACGGCGGCGTTGCCCGCAGCAGGCGCCTCGTCGCCTCCACCGCCTTCCTCGGCGCCTCCGCCCTCATCGTCCTCTGCTCCCAGTTTCACCGCCCGCTCTGGGCCATCCTTGCCATGGCCATGGCCAGCTTCTGCAACGACCTCGTCATGCCAACAGCCTGGGGCGCCTGCATGGACATCGGCGGCGCCTTCGCCGGCACCGTCTCCGGCTCCATGAACATGATCGGCAATCTCGCCGGCTTCGTCGCCCCCGTCATCGGCGGCTACATCCTCCACCTCACCTCCGGAAACTGGAACATCTTCCTGTTCTCCATGGCCGCCTTCTACCTCTGCGGCTCCCTCTGCTGGCCCTTCATTGACCCCGTTACGCCCGTCGTCCCCGTCCATTCCGGCTGACGCCCAACCGCGTCCTCAAAGTCAATACTGCGAATCCATCAGCTCGCGCTCCAAACCCCGTCGATATTGCACGAATATTACATTCGCCTCTCCGCCCGCGGCTTACGATGAAGCCAGGAAGAGAGTGTGAAGCGATTATGACCGTTCATCCCAAGGGCGCCCAGGCGCGCGTCCTCCTCAGTTCCGTCTTCGGCCCCTACGCCCAGGACGACGAGTTCGGCAGCCGCCGCATCAACCCCATGGAGCTCTATCACAACCAGGTCACTCGCGCCCAGGGCTCCTTCTCGTTGCGCATGTTCCACCGCTCCTGGGGCCTGATGATGATCCAGCGCAATATCTCGGCCCCCTCCACGCTGCTCGATTTCCCCACCCTCGACGCCTTCGAGCGCGAGCTCACGTCTCACTCCTACGACATCGTCGGCATCTCCTCCATCATCGTCAACGTCGGCAAGGTGCGCGAGATGTGCCGCATCGTCCGCCGCCTGTCGCCGTCTTCCACCATCGTCGTCGGCGGCCACGTCGCCGCCATTCCCGGCATCCAGCACATGATCGACGCCGACCACATCGTCCGCGGCGAGGGCATCGCCTGGATGCGCTCCTTCCTCGGCCAGGACCCCGCCGCTCCCATCGAGCACCCCCACATCGTCTCCGGTTTCGGCGTCCGCGCCATGGGCCTCAAAGTTCCCACAACGGAGGGTGGCGCCGCCGCCACCGTCATCCCCTCGGTCGGCTGTCCGCTCGGCTGCAACTTCTGCACCACTTCCGCCTTCTTCGGCGGCAAAGGCCGCTTCATCAATTTCTACGACTCCGGCGACGAGCTCTTCCGCATCATGTGCGAAATGGAGTCCTCCATGAAGGTTCGCTCGTTCTTCATCATGGACGAGAACTTCCTGCTCCACCGCCGCCGCGCCCTCGAGCTGCTCGAGCGCATGAAGGCAGCCGGCAAGGCCTGGGCCCTCTACGTCTTCTCCTCCGCCAACGCCATCAGCAAGTACTCCATGCGGGAGCTGGTCGAGCTCGGCATCTCCTGGATCTGGATGGGCCTGGAATCCCCGCACTCCAGCTACGCCAAGCTCAAAGGCCACGACACTCTCACCCTCACCCGCGAGCTCCGCCGCCACGGCATCAAACTCCTCGGCTCCACCATCGTCGGCCTCGAACACCACACGCCGGAAAACATCGGCGAGGAGATCGAGCACGCCGTCGCGCACGAAACCGATTTCCATCAGTTCATGCTCTACACCCCCGTCCCCGGAACTCCTCTCTACGGCGAAATGAAGGAACAGGGCCGTCTGCTCGACGTCGATCTGGCCGACATTCACGGCCAGGACAAATTCAACTTCCAGCACGCCGCCATCTCCCGCGACGACTCGAATCGTTTTCTCGACTGGGCCTTCCGCCGCGATTTCGAGCGCAACGGCCCCAGCCTCTACCGCATCTGCCGCACCACTCTCGAAGGCTGGATGCGCTATCGCAACGATCCCGATCCCCGCGTCCGCAGCCGCTTCGCCTGGGAAGTCCGCTCGCTCAAATCCGCCTACGGCGGCCTCCTCTGGGCCATGGAGCACCAACTGCGCCGCACCAACCGCGCCGTCAGCGCCCAGATCCACTCCCTCCGCCTCGACATCGGCCGCGAGTTCGGCTTCGTGTCCCGGCTCATCTCGGTCCTCGCCGGCCCCGCCCTGTTGTGGTCCAGCCGCCGCGAGGAAAAACGCCTCGCCGCCGGCCTCACCTACGAGCCCGCGACCATCATCGAGCGCCGCAACTGGCTCGAAGCCTGACCCGCGCCCACTTCGCATCGCATCGCAAGCCCGCTCCGCGCGCCAATCCGCGCGCCACGCCCCGCCCCCGCTTCGCGCACCCGTTCCGCGCCCCAATCCGCACGCCCGACCCACGCACTCCGCTCCGCGCGCCCCACTCACGCGCTCCGCTCCGCGCACAAATTCGCACGCCCACTCCCGCGCGCCAATCCGTGCGCCCCACTCCCGCACTCCGCTCTCGTGCGCCCGCTCCGCGCGCCCCACCCACTCGCTCCACTCCGCGCGCTCCACTCCCGCGCATCAATCCGCGCGCCCCACTCCCGCACTCCGCTCCCATGCGCCCGCTCCGCACGCCCACTTCGCGCGCCCCGATCCGCGCGCCCCGATCCACTCGCCCCGATCCACTCGCCCCACTCCACTCGCCCCACTCCACACCGCGAATGCCCGCTCCGCTCCGGCCCCCTCCGAGTTCGATATGGTATGGTATTCACCACACCAGCGGAGGCTTTCATGGCTCACCCCGACGTGCTCTGGGAAAACGGTCGCTTTGGTCGCACGCAACGCCGCGATCTCTGGTGGCTTTCCCCTCTGCTCGTTTTTCTCGGTCTCGGTACGTTCATCGTGTACGCCACCTGGGCCGCGTTCCAGAATCGCTACTACATCTCCGGCCCTTATCTTTCGCCCTTTTACTCGCCTGAAATTTTCGGCGACAGCCCGCGCGCCTGGTTCGGTCCCAAGCCCGGATGGTTCCCCTCGTTTCTTCCCTTCTCGCCCGCTCTCTTCATCCTCTGGATCCCCGGCCTGTTCCGCTTCACCTGCTACTACTACCGCGGCGCCTACTACAAATCCTTCTGGGCCGACCCGCCCGCCTGCGCCGTCGGAGAGCCCCGCAAATCCTACCTCGGCGAGCGCTCCTTCCCGCTCATCCTCCAGAACCTTCACCGCTACTTCCTGCGCCTCTCCTACCCCGTCTGGCTCATCCTCGCCTACGATGTCTGGCGCGCCTGCTGGTTCCCCGACGGCTTCGGCATCGGCCTCGGCACTCTCATCCTCGCCGTCAACGTCGTCCTGCTCGGCTGCTACATCTTCGGCTGCCACGCCTTCCGTCATCTCATCGGCGGAGCGCTCGACCAGATGTCACGCCACCCCGCCCGCCGCCGCGTCTACGACTGCGTGAGCTGCCTCAACTCCCGCCACAAAAAATTTGCCTGGGCCAGCCTCTTCTCCGTCGGCTTCTGCGACGTCTACGTCCGCCTCTGCGCCATGGGCGTCTGGCACGACTGGAGAATTTTCTAATGCCCGAATACCAGACCCACCCCTACGACGTCCTCATCGTCGGAGCGGGCGGCGCCGGGCTCCGCGCAGCCATCGAGGCCGCTTCCTCCGGCCTCAAAGTCGGCGTCGTCACCAAGAGCCTGCTCGGCAAAGCCCACACCGTCATGGCCGAAGGCGGTGTCGCCGC
Source organism: Bryobacterales bacterium (assembly GCA_027452065.1). Lineage (GTDB taxonomy): Bacteria > Acidobacteriota > Terriglobia > Bryobacterales > Bryobacteraceae > JAJYKC01. Next base: position 17,393 of record DAIDHC010000083.1, on the reverse strand, counting down.
CGCTCTGGCCAACGTCGACGAGCGCGACAACTGGCGCGTCCATTTCTCCGACACCATGCGCGGCGGCCAGTATCTCAACAATTGGCGCATGGCCGAGCTCCACGCCCGCGAAGCCCCGGACCGCGTCCGCGAGCTCGAAGCCTGGGGCGCTCTTTTCGACCGCACCTCCGACGGCCGCATCCTCCAGCGCAACTTCGGCGGCCACCGCTACCCGCGCCTCGCCCACGTCGGCGACCGCACCGGCCTCGAAATGATCCGCACCCTCCAGGATCACGGCATCCACACTGGCATCGAAGTGCACATGGAGTGCACCGTCCTCACCCTGCTCACCGATTCCGGCCGCATCGCCGGCGCCTTCGGCTTCGACCGCGAGCGCGGCCACTTTCTCCTCTGGCCCGCCAAAGCCGTTGTCCTGGCCACCGGAGGCATCGGCCGCGCCTACCAGATCACCAGCAATAGCTGGGAATACACCGGCGACGGCCACGCCCTGGCCTACCGCGCCGGCGCCGAGCTGCTCGACATGGAGTTCGTTCAGTTCCACCCCACCGGCATGGTCTGGCCGCCCAGCGTTCGCGGCCTCCTCGTCACCGAGGGCGTCCGCGGCGAAGGCGGCGTCCTCCGCAACAGCGAGGGCCGCCGCTTCATGTTCGACGACATCCCCGAGCTCTACAAAACTCAAACCGCCGCTTCCGAAGACGAAGGCTGGCGCTACACCCAGGGCGACAAGGAAGCCCGCCGCCCACCCGAGCTCCTCACCCGCGATCACGTCGCCCGCTGCATCAACCGCGAAGTCAAGGCCGGCCGCGGCAGCCCCCACGGCGGCGTCTTCCTCGACATCGCCTGGATCAAAACCCACCTCCCCAACGCCGCCGAGCACATCCGCCGCAAGCTCCCCAGCATGTATCACCAGTTCAAACAGCTCGCCGATATCGACATCACGCGCGAGCCCATGGAAGTCGGCCCGACGACTCATTACATGATGGGCGGCGTGCGCGTAGACGGCGACTCCCAGATGTCGACTGTGCCCGGCCTCTTCGCCGCCGGTGAAGTGGCCGCCGGCCTCCACGGCGCCAATCGCCTCGGCGGCAACTCGCTCTCCGATCTGCTCGTCTTCGGCAAGCGCGCCGGCCAGTTCGCCGCCGACTTCGCCCGCGCCCACTCCGCCCCCGCCGTCGACCGCGCCCAGGCCGGCGCCGCCGCCCAGGCCGCCCTCGAACCCTTTGACCGCGGCGCCGCCGGCGAAAATCCTTTTCAGATCCAGCACGAGCTCCAGGAACGCATGCAGGCCCTGGTCGGCATCGTCCGCACGGAAAGCGAAATGCACCAGGCCCTCGAACTCCTCGACGCCTTCTCCGCCCGCGCCGCCCGCGCCGGTGTCCCCGGCCACCGCCAGTACAACAACGGCTGGCACACCGCTCTCGATCTGCCCCAACTGCTCACTGTTTCGGAAGCCATCACCCGCGCCGCCCTCCTCCGCCAGGAAAGCCGCGGCGCGCAGTTCCGCGAAGATTTCCCCGGCAAGGACCCCGAGTGGGGCAAGCACAACATCGTCGTCCGCCGCGGCGATGCCGGCGAAATGCTCGTCGAGCCCCGCCCCGTCACGCCGATGCCGGCCGAACTCACCCAGATCATCGAGGAGATGAAATAGATGCCTTCACAAGCGCCCACGCAAGCCCTGTTCCGCATCTGGCGCGGTGACACCGAGGGCGGCCGCTTTCAAGACTTCACCACCCAGGTCGGCTCCGGCATGGTCGTCCTCGACGCCGTTCACAAAATCCAGGCCGAACAAGCCCCCGACCTCGCCGTACGCTGGAACTGCAAGGCCGGCAAGTGCGGCTCCTGCTCGGCCGAAATCAACGGCACTCCCAAGCTCATGTGCATGACCCGCCTCAGCAGCATCGATCTGTCGATGCCCGTCATCATTGAGCCCATGAAGGCCTTCCCGCTGCTGCGCGACCTGGTCACCGACGTCAGCTGGAATTTCCGCGTCAAAAAAACCATCCCCAAATTCACTCCCCGCGCCCCCGACGCCCCCGACGGCACCTGGCGCATCCAGCAGTCCGATGCCGACCGCGTCCAGGAGTTCCGCAAGTGCATCGAGTGCTTCCTCTGCCAGGACGTCTGCCACGTCCTGCGCGAACATCACAAGCACGACGAATTCATCGGCCCCCGCTACTTCGTCTACACCGCCGCCCTCGAAATGCACCCCCTCGACACCGCCGACCGCGTCCCCGACCTGCGCCACAAGTTCAGCCTCGGCTACTGCAACATCACCACCTGCTGCCGCCAGGTCTGCCCCGAGTCCATCACCATCACCGAAAACGCCATCATCCCCTTGAAGGAGCGCGTCGTCGATCGGTACTTCGATCCTCTGAAGCGCCTCTTCCGCATCCTGTGATTCTCAAGGAGGCCAGCCATGTTCGCCCGCAAGCATCTCTCGCATGAAAGCGTCGCCGGCGCGCTTCAGAAAGCCGAGCGCTACCGCCTTCTCAACGAAGCCGCCGAGGCCGAGAGCATCTGCCTCGACATCCTCGAAATCGAGCCCAATAACCAGCAGGCCCGCATCAACCTGCTACTGGCCCTCACCGACCAGATCGCCGAGGACCCCGGCCGCTTCGCCCAGGCCCTCGAAGCCGCCTCGCGCCTGGAAGGAGCCTACGAGCGCGCCTACTATTCCGGCATCGCCTGGGAGCGCCGCGCCAAAGCCCGCTACCACCAGGGCGGCCACGGCGCCCGCCACACCGTCTACGAATGGCTCGTCAAGGCTCTCAACTCCTTCGCCGAAGCCGAGCGCCTCCGCCCCGCCGGAAACGACGACTCGCTGCTGCGCTGGAACACCTGCGTCCGATTCTTCGAGCACCACCCCGAGCTTTCCCCCATCGCCGAGGAAGCCGCTCCGCCCATCATGAGCGAATAAGCCGCCCGCTCCCGCAGGGGTTTGCGCGATGCGCGTGGGGAGCGTACGGAAGGACCGGTCAGCCCGGGCCCTGCCGGCAGTGTAACTACAAAAAGCGTTACAGTAGGAGGTGCAATTCGAATGGGATGCCCGAAAGGCGATGCAAAATGCTGAGAAGCACGGTGTGCCGTTCGAATATGCAGCGCGGGTCTTTCTCGATCCGCGCCGGTTGGACAGCGAAGACGCACGCCGCGATTACAGAGAGGAACGGCGCCTGACTCTCGGCATGATCGACAATCGGCTTTTCGTGGTCGCATACACGCGGCGCGGCCCGGTGATACGGCTGATCTCGGCGCGAAAGGCGAACCAGCGAGAGCGGAGATACTACAGTGAAACGCTATCGGCTTGACCCGGCAAAGGTCCGGAAACTCACACCCGCAGAAGCCCGGCGCCTCGGTGCGGCCCCGCTGGATTATTCCGGCATACCGCCCCTCGGCGACGAGTTCTTCGCCAAAGCCCGAGTTGCCTGGCCGCCTCCCAAGCAACAACTCACCATTCGCCTCGACGCCGATGTGCTCGACTGGCTGAGAGCCGGCGGCCGGGGTTATCAGACGCGCATCAATCGTATCCTGCGCGCCGCCATGGAGAGTAGTCCGCGCCGCTCGCCTTCCGCCCCGGCGCCGGACGCGAATCCCCGCTCCCGCCGCCTTCCCAAGCCTGCCTGACGTCCAGGCTCTACTTCCGCACCACCGTCAGCACCACCTTCGACGGATAGGCCTCCGAATGGTGCACCTCGTTGTGTGCCACCACTCCCTTCACCTCGTCGTAATTGTTCCCGCCCGTGTTCATGTTCCGGTCGAACCGCGGAAAATTGCTGCTCGACACCTCCAGCCGGATCCGGTGCCCCGCCGCGAAATAGTTGCTCGTATTCATCGGCGACATCGTCACCTTGTAAACCTTCCCCGCCTCCATCCACACCGGCGGCTTGTCATACCCCTCCCGGTATCGCGCCCTCTGTATCGTCTCGTCCAGGTTGTACGCCGTCCCGTCCGGCAGCACGTCGATCAGCTTCACCGTGAAGTCGGTGTCCCTGGCGTCCGACGATACGTACAGCGTCGCCTCAATCGGCCCGCTCACCTCCATCCCCTCCTTCAAAGGCTCCGAGCTGTACACCAGAATATCGGCCCGCGCTTCCATCTTCCGCTGGTCGAACGCGCCTCCCGCCACCGCGTTCCCCGTGCAACACACGTTCCCTCCGTACGACGGCACCGGGTTCATCGGATCGTACACAAACCCGTCCGCGTGGTCCGCCCCCGGCGCCGCGCTCTCCAGCCCTCCGTTGCCGTACAGCGTGTTCGCCTTCCCGCCGCTGGCCAGATACAGCGTCATCGGCTGCGCCCCCTCCGGCGGCCACGTGTCCGAGGTCTGCCACTTGTTCAACCCCATCGTGTAATACTTCACCCGCGGCTGTTTCTCCAGCAGGTGGTTGTCTTCGCCCTTCAGAAAATGGTCGAACCACCCGTAAGTCAGCTCGTCGTAGTCCAGCCGCGCGTCGCCCATGTCGCGCTCGCCCACCACCGTGTGCTCGGTCGCCCTCTTATATCCGCAATGCAGCGTCGGCGCAATCACCGCATACTGCTCCCGCCCGATCTCCGGCCGCGCCGTCCGCCGCACGAAATTGTACGCCGCCAGGTTCGGCCCGATCGATACGTCGTACCACGACATAAACCAGAACCCCGGCACGTTGATCGGCTTGTCGTCGTGCCACAGCCCGCCCCGGTACCACGCCGGATCGTTCGGCGTCCTCTCAATCATCGCCCCGCCTGTCGACACCTCCATCCGGTCCGCGAAGATCCCATGCGGCCCATCGACCGCCTTGATAATGTCCTTCTCCGGCAGATGCGCCAGCGCCTTCGACCAGTCCACCGGCGGCAACTGCTGCGCCAGGTCAAACGCCTTCGACACCCGGATCAGGTCCTCCTGCGTCGTGTTGGCCGGAAACATTGGCCGCACCTGGTTCTGCTCACCGTAAATCCAGGCGATGAACAGCATCTGCACCGCCCCGCCCCGATACCAGTTCCCCTGCTCGAAATACGGCCCAACCCTCCCCACGCCCGCTCCGAAGCCTTGCGGGATCATCGCCGCGAACGCCGGATTCCCCAGCGCCGCCACCCCCATCTGCCACTCCGCCGTCGACGAGCACCCGATCGTGCCCACCTTCCCGTTCGACCACGGCTGCGACGACAGCCACTTGATCGCATCGTCTCCGTCCCACAGCGGCGCCCCCAGAATGTCGTAGCTCCCCTCGGAGAAAAAATGCCCCCTCTCGTTCATCTCCACATACGCGTAGCCCCGCTTCACCGCCGCAATCTGCGCGCTCATATCGGCCGGCGCGCCCAGCTTCACGTCCCAATAGTTAAAGTTGTACGGCGTCCGCACGAAGATGACCGGATACTTCCTGCTCGTGTCTTTCGGCCGGTAAATATCGGTCGCCATCCTCTTGCCGTCCTGCATCGGAACCATTACCTTGCGATCGATCACGGCGATCGATTCCAACTCCTTCTCCAGCGCGTTCCTGCTCGCCGCAAGCTGCGCGTCCGGCTGCCGTCCCTGCCCGAAAACAAGGCCGCCGGCCAAGAATATCGAGAGCGTAATTTTCAGTTTCATAATGGTGAACCGGTACGATACGAGGATTATACGTCCCCGCCGCGCCTGCGTCCGATCCACTTGCTCAGCTCGCGAAGCCACAACACGGAGCTCGCCGCCAGCCCGCACTCCGCCCAATCGCCCGCGCTCAATCCCACCGTCGAGAAAGCCTTCTGCAGGAACGGCGCATAGACCACCGCCAACTGAAGCGCCATCGACACACCTACCGCCATCCAGAGCATGCCGTTGGTGAACAGTTTCGCGAACGCGCTCCGAACGTCGGAGCGCGCATTGAAGGCGTTGAACAACTGCGCCAGCACCAGCGTCGTGAACGCCATCGTCCGCGCATACCGCATGCCTCCCGTGCCTTCGATCAACCCCCCGGGCAGGCTCGCGTCCAGCACCAGCAAGGTCGCCCCCGCCATCACCGCGCCCACAAAGAAAATGCCCCGCCACATCGACGCCGTAATCACGCCTTCGCCCCGCGGCCGCGGCGGCTTCCGCATCCCTCCCGCATCGGCCGGGTCCAGGCCCAACGCCAGCGCCGGCGCGCCGTCCGTCAGCAGGTTGATCCACAGAATCTGCGTCGCCAGCACCGGCAGCGCCAGCCCGCTCGCCTCGGCCCGCAGCCCCAGCGGCCCCGCCAGCGCCACCCCGAAAAACATTGTCATCACCTCGCCGATGTTCGACGACAGCAGATAGCGCAGAAATTTCCGGATGTTGGAAAATATCGCCCGCCCCTCCTCCACCGCCGCGACAATCGAGGCGAAGTTGTCGTCGGTCAGAATCATATCGGCCACTTCCTTGGTCACATCCGTCCCCGTTATCCCCATCGCCACCCCGATGTCCGCCTTCTTCAACGCCGGCGCGTCGTTCACTCCATCGCCGGTCATCGCCACCACGTCGCCCTCCCCTTGCAGCGCCCCCACAATCCGCAGCTTGTCTCCCGGATTCACGCGCGCATACACGCCCGCTTTTCTCACCGTCCGCAGCAGCTCGTCCCCGCTCATCCTGCCCAGCTCCGCCCCCGTCACCGTGTTCTCGCTGCCCGTGATCCCCAGCTCCCGCGCGATCACCTCCGCCGTCTTCGGATGGTCGCCCGTGATCATGATCGGACGAACGCCCGCCGCCTTCGCCCGCGCCACTGCAGCCTTGGCCTCCTCCCGCGGAGGGTCGATCATCCCGATCAGCCCCGCGAACACCAGGTCCCGCTCCCCCTCTTCCCCCGCGCTCGCCGCCTCCGCCGCCTCCGCCGGCATCCTCCGGTACGCCACGCCCAGCGTCCGCAATGCCTCTCCCGCCAGTTCCTCCGTCTTTCTCAAAATCTCCGCCCTCCGCTCCTCGCTCAGCGGACCCTCTTCCCCGTCCCTCAGTTCCCGCGAGCACCGCCCCAGTAGCACATCCGGCGCGCCCTTCGTAAACATCACCACGCCGCCCGGCCGCTCGGCATCTTCATCGATCGTGCTCATCAGCTTCCTCTCGGAGGAAAACGGAATCTCCCCCCTCCTTCGGAACCGCGCCTCCAACCGCTCCCCGTCCAGCCCCGCCTTAGCCGCCGCAACCAGCAGCGCCGCCTCCGTCGGGTCACCCTGGATCACCCATCGTCCCTCGCGCTTCTGCAGCCGCGCGTTGTTGGCCCGCCCGCCCGCCGTCAGCGCCCATCTCACCTCCCTCGCCGTCGCCCCATCCGGCTTCGGCTCCGCCCCCATCCGCGTCGTCTCCCCCTCGGGGCTGTAGCCGCTCCCGCCCAGCGCCACCTGCCCGCTCGCCGTCGCCACCGTCCGCACTGTCATCTCGTTCCGGGTCAGCGTGCCCGTCTTGTCCGTCGCCACCACGTTGGCCGAGCCCAGCGTCTCCACCGCCGACAGCCGCCGCACAATCACGTTCCTCCGCGCCATTCTCTGCACGCCCAGCGACAGCACCACCGTTACGATCGCCGGCAGCCCCTCCGGCACCGCCGCCACCGCCAGCGCCACGCCCAGAATCAAAACTTCAAGCAGCCCCGGCAATCCGCTCACGTGCTGCACCACGACGATCGTCGCGATCACTACCGCCGCGATGATCACCACCATCCACCCCAGCATCTTCCCCGTCCGGTCCAGCTCCTTCTGCAGCGGAGTGATCTCCTCCGGCGCCGCCTTCAGCATCCCGGCGATCTGCCCCATCTCCGTCTCCATGCCCGTCGCCACGGCCACCGCTTTCCCCCGTCCGTAGGTCACCGCCGTCCCCGTGAAGATCATGTTCCGCCGGTCCCCCAGCGTCGCCTCATCCGCAATCGCCGCCGTGTCCTTCGTCACCGGCTGGCTCTCTCCGGTCAGTGCCGCCTCCGCCGTCTGCAGCGACGTCGTCTCAATCAAACGTCCGTCGGCCGGCACCGTGTCGCCTTCCTCCACTAGCACGATGTCGCCCGGGACAATTTCCGCCGCCGGCACCCGGCTCCGCTCTCCGTCGCGCACCACCGTCGCCTCCGCCGCCGTCATCGCCCGCAGCGCCGCCACCGCTTTCTCCGCCCGCGCGATCTGCGCATAGCCCATCGCCGCGTTCAACAGCACGATCGACAAAATCGCCAGCGCTTCGTACGGCACAGGCGACGCCCGCTCATGCAGCCACACACCCGCCGAGACCGCCGCCGCCACCAGCAGCAGAATCACCAGCGTGTCCTCGAACTGCGCCAGAAACTTCCGCCATCCCGGCACCGGTTTCTCCGCCGCCAGCTCGTTGCGGCCGTATTTGTCCAGCCGCGCCCGCGCCTCCGCCTCGCTCAGCCCGCGCCCGCCGTCCGTCCCCAGCCCCTTCACAACCTCGTCGGAGGTTCGGCGGTACGCCGCACGGCGATCCGCATCCCCGGCCGCGCCCGTCATCTCCGCGTTCCCCCCGCCGCCGCCCTCTGCCCGCACTCCATTCGATCTCGCATTTTCCTCCCCAACCCGGCTTCTGTCCCAGTATCGGCCCAGCAATCGTAGTGCCGGTCCGTCCGGCCGCCCGCCGCCCCCGCCGTCCCGCCGACGTTATACTTGCGGTTGGAGCGTAGGGGCGCCCCCGCATGCCGCGACGTGGATCTCTCATCTTTCTTCTCATCCTGCTCGCCGCGCTCACTCCGGTCCTGTTCCAGATGTCGCGGCCGTTCCTCAGCGCCCTCCTGCTGGCCTCCGTGATCGCCATCATCATCCACCCCGCTCAGGAAAAGCTCAGCCTTCGCCTCGGCCGGCCCGGGCTCGCCACCCTGCTCACCACTCTCGCCGCTGTCTTCCTCCTCGCCTCCCTCATCGCCCTGCTCAGCTACACGTTGTCCCGCGAAGTCGCCGCCGCCTACAACGCCCTCAGCCGGCGTTCCTCCGCCAATGGCTGGCCCGCTCTGTTCGCCGATGGCGTCGACCGCGTCGCCGATCTGCTCGCAGCCCGCTTCCCCGTCGACCGCGACGCCATCCGCGCCGAGCTCATGCTGCGCCTCAAGTCCGCCAGCAGCTATCTGCTCGGCACCGTCGGCGCCGCCGTCAGCGGAGTCACCAGCTTCGCCGTCAATAGCATTCTCGTCGGCGTCTTTCTATACTTCTTTCTCCGCCACGGCGAACAGTGGATCGCCCGCCTCGCCACTCTGGCCCGCATCCCTCCCTCCTCCACCAACCGCATCGTCGGCGCCATGCGCAACTCGGTCGTCGCCAACGTCAGCGGCGTCTTCGCCGTCGCCGCCGGCCAGGGCCTGCTCCTCATCCTCGGATTCTGGTTTGTCGGCCTCCGCGCCCCTGTCCTTTGGGGCGCCATCGGCGGCCTCGCTTCCTTAATCCCCATCGTCGGCGCCCCCCTCGTCTGGGTGCCCGTGGTGATCGGCTACCTCGCCGAAGGAGCCTACACCAAGGCCCTCATCCTGGGCCTCTGGGGCGCCTTTGTCGTGGGAACCATCGACAACATTCTGCGTCCCCTGGTGGTCAGCGTGCGCAACCGCCAGCACCCCCTGCTCATCGGCCTCGCCGCTATCGGCGCCACCTTCGCCTTCGGCCCCCTCGGCTTCCTGCTCGGCCCCCTGGCCGTCTCTCTCACCGCCGCCCTCCTCAGCGAGATTCAATACTCCGTCTCGGAAACCTCCTCCTCCGGCGACCGCGCCCATTCCTAGCCAGTCTCCCGCGCATTCCGCCCTCCGGCATCCCCAACGCCGATATGAGATGATTTCCGTTCCGGAGCCTCCACCGTCGCATGAACGAATTCAGCGAGGGCCTCTACGACCTCCTCATCACCCGCCGCGTTCGCCGCTCCCTCGATCGGCAGCCGGCTCTGGGTCTGAATTCCTCAATCGAGGCGATCGAAGAAATCAACTCGCCGGACTATCTCGCCCGCCACCTCGTCCGCCAGATGAAATCCGCCCTTCGCGCCCTGCCCGCCGATGAGGGCCCCCAACGCCAGATCGAGCTCGCAAACGCCCTTCTGGAATCGCTCCGCTCCTCCGGCGATCCCGCCGAACCGGACCTCGTCGAATCTCCCGCCCAGGTTCTTCGCGCCCTCTACCGCGGTCCCGCTCCGCCGCAAGAGCCCTCTACTCCCCTCAGTGCCAGCAGCCTGCTCATGAACGCCGAAGGTGTACCGCGCCTCGGCTTCGAGCTGGAACGCGAAATGGCCACCGCCGACAGCGTCCTCATGCTGCTCAGCTTCATCCAGTGGCGCGGCTGGCAGCGCCTCAAGAACGCCTTTCACCATCTCGCCTCCCGCCATGTCCCCGTCCGCATCCTCACCACAACCTACATCGGAGCCACCGATTTCCGCGCCATCGAGGAGCTTTCCCGCCTCCCCAACGTCGAGCTCCGCATCTCCCTCGACGGCCGCCGCCGCCGCCTCCACGCCAAGGCCTGGCTCTTCCAACGCAACAATGGTTTCAGCAGCGTCTACGTCGGTTCGGCCAATCTCTCCGGGCCCGCCCTCGAGGACGGCATCGAATGGACCGTCAAACTCAGCGAAGTCGAAACCCCCCACATCGTCCAGTGCTTCCAGGGCGCCTTCGATTCCCTCTGGTGCGATGAGGAATTCGAACCCTTCCGCCCCGATGACGAAGACCTCTGCCGCCGCGTGAAACAATCGCTCGATCACGCCCGCCACGCGCCCGGCCGCGGCCATGCTCCCGCGCCCGTCTTCTTTGACCTCCGCCCCCACCCCTACCAGCAGGCCACTCTCGATCAACTGGAATCCGAACGCGTCGACCGCGGCCACTTCCGCAACCTCGTCGTCGCCCCCACAGGCACCGGCAAAACGCTCATCGCCGCCTTCGACTACGCCCGCCAGCCGTTTTCCGGAGCCCGCCCCCGCCTCCTCTTCCTCGCCCACCGCGAGGAACTGCTCCACCAGGCCCGCTGTCAGTTCCGCCACGTCCTCCGCGACGAGTCGTTCGGGGACCTCCTCGGCGGTGGCCACGAGCCCGCCGCCTATGACCACCTCTTCGCCACCGTTCAAAGCTTCCGCGTCCGCGACCTGCTCGCCTCCCAGGGCCCCGGCTTCTGGGCCTACGCCGTCCTCGACGAAGCCCACCACGTGCCCGCTGCCGGCTACCGCGAAATCGTCGCCTCTCTCCGCCCGCGCATCCTGCTCGGCCTCACCGCCACGCCCGAGCGCATGGACGGCGAGAGCATCCTCCCCTGGTTCGGCCACCGCATCGCCGATGAAATGCGCCTCTGGCACGCCATCGAGCGCCAGTACCTCGTCCCGTTCGATTATTACGGCATCCACGACGGCACCGATCTCTCCGGCCTCGCCTGGACCCGCGGCTCCTACGCCGTCGCCGAGCTCGAACGAAACTACCTCGGCAACGCCCGCCGCGCCGAGCTCATCCTCCACCAGTTCTGCGAATTCTACGGCGACTGGCGCGATGCCCGCGCCCTCGCCTTCTGCGTCAGCATCGCCCACGCGAAATTCATGGCCGCCAGCTTCAACGGCGCCGGCATCCCCGCCCTCGCCCTCACCAGCGAATCCCCGCCCGACGAACGCGCCCACGCCGCCGCGATGCTCCGCAGCCGCGAGGTCAACGTCCTGTTCACCGTCGACCTGTTCAACGAAGGCGTCGACCTCCCCGAGGCCGACTGCGTTCTCTTCCTCCGGCCCACCGAGAGCGCCACCGTCTTCCTCCAGCAGTTAGGCCGTGGCCTCCGCCTCGATACCGGCAAGACCTCCTGCCTCGTCCTCGACTTCATCGGCGCCCAGCGCCGCGAGTTCCGCTTCGACCAGCGCTTCCGCGCCCTGTTCGGGGGCACCCGCCAGCAGGTCCTCCGCCAGATCGAAGCCGGCGTCACGCCCTTGCCCGGCAACTGCTATTTCCGCCTCGACAAGGAGTCCCGCAAGGCCGTCCTCGACAACCTCAAAACTCAATTGCAGGCCACCCGCGCCATGATGGCCGCCGAGCTCACCGCGCTGGCCTCTCAACTCGCGCGCCGCCCCTCGCTCATCGAGTTCCTCGCCGAAACCCGCTACGAGCTTTCCGACCTTTACAAATCCTCCGTCGGAGGCTGGCACGCCCTGCTCCGTGAAGCGCTGCTCGTGCCCGAGCCGCAAACCGAATCCGGCTCGCTCCTGGTGAAGCGCTTCCCCCACCTGCTCCACATCGACTCCGTTCGCCGCCTCCGCTTCTACCGCGAACTCATCCTCGATTCCGCACGTCCGCTCGATTCTCTCTCCCCCATCGAGCGGCGCATGGCCGCCATGCTCACCTTCCGCCTTCTCCCGTCAGAGGACCGGAAAAGCGAACCCGATGGGACCGCTGCTCTCACGCGTCTCCGCCAGAGCCCCGATGCCGCCGCGGAGCTCGCCGAACTCTGCTCCGCCCTGCTCGACCGCGTCACCCTCCATGCCGAAGAGCGCGCCTTCCACGGCAACTCCCCGCTCTTCCTCCACCGCCAATACACCCGCGACGAGATCTTCGTCGCTCTCGGCCTCGCCGATGCCGTCGGAACGCGCCCCGCTCAAACCGGCCGCTTCTGGATCGAATCCTCCCGCACCGAGCTCCTCTTCGTCACCCTGGATAAATCGGAAAAGACTTTCTCGCCCTCGACTCGTTACGAAGATTTCGCCGTCAGCCCCACCCGTTTTCACTGGCAGTCCCAAAGCACCACCAGCGACGACTCCGCCACCGGCCGCCGCTACATCCTCCAGCGCGAAAACGGCGCCGCGTTCCTCTTGTTCGTCCGGCCCCGGAAGGACGACCCATTCCTCTTCCTCGGCCCCCTCCGCTACGTCTCCCATTCCGGAACCCGCCCCATGAGCATCTACTGGGACCTCGACCATCCCATCCCCGCCCGGTTTTTCGAACTCTGCGCCTCGCTCCGCGCCGCCTGATCCTCCGTCCGCCCCCGCCCGCACTCCGGGCACACTTCCGCCCCATCCATCCGCTTCGGTTCCTCCACCGGCCGCGCCCTTTACGCAACCGCTGCCCCACTGAGCCTGGAACTGTCCCTCCAGCCAATTCCGCGCTCAACGGCAACTCTGCCGCCGAGGACGCCACCGGCGTTTCCGCCGCCCCACGCGTCCTCGTCCCTTCTGGCCCCCGCTACACCACCGCCTCGCCCACCATCATCGCCAGCTCGTCTCCACCCCGCACTTCATCCACCCGGTGGCAGATGTCGGCCAGCGTCGTCCGGTCCAGGATCTCCGCGGTTGCATCCCGAACCTGCTTCATCACCATCCGCGTCCCGCACGATCGCACGTCGCCGCACTCCATGCAGGGCCGGTATGCCGTCTCGCTCGCGCATGGCAGCGGAGCCAGCGGCCCTTCGATCATCCGGATCACCGATCCCACCGTCACGTCGCCCGGCGACTTCGACAACTGGTATCCGCCACCGCGGCCCGGTTTGCTATCGACAATCCCGTTCGATTTCAGCGACAACAGTATCAGCTCCAGAAACTTCTTCGGTATGGTCTCCTGTTCGGCGATGGCCGACACCAGCATCGGTCCATGCCCATAATTCCTCGCTAAGGCGTACAAGGCCCTCAGGCCATATCTTGTCTTCTTAGAAATTACCCGCAATGACGGACTCCTTCTTTACAACGTTTCCGACTTCTTGAGTCCCCGGCCGCTATAGTTTGCCGCGTAATACTCGCGGTACTCTTTTGAGCGCACCCTTTCGATCCATCCCGGGTGGCCTCGGTACCATCGGATTGTTTCCGAAAGTCCATCTTCAAAAGACACTTCCGGAGCCCATCCGGTTTCATTCATTAATTTGGCACTCGAGAGCGCGTACCGCCTGTCATGCCCCGGCCTGTCCCTAACATACTGAATCAACGTCTCCGGACGCCCAACCGACTCCAGTACTCTCCGCACCACTTCCAGATTCGCCAGCGACCGGTTCCCCCCGATGTTGTACGTCTCCCCCGCCCGCCCCTTCTCCAGCACCGCCATCAGCGCCCGGCAGTGGTCCTCCACATACAGCCAGTCCCTCACCTGCTGCCCATCTCCATACACCGGCAATGGCCTATTCTCCATCGCATTCAGGATCATCAGCGGGATCAGCTTCTCCGGAAACTGGTACGGCCCATAATTGTTTGACGCCCGTGTCACCACCGCCGGTAGCCCGTAAGTCTGAAAATACGAGCGCACCAGCAGATCCGAGCCCGCCTTCGACGCCGAATACGGGCTGTTCGGCCGCAGCGCGTCTTCTTCGGTCGCCTCGTGCGGAGCCTCCACGCTCCCATACACTTCATCGGTGGAAACGTGGCAAAACTTTCGTGTCCCCGCTTTTTTTGCCGCCTCCAGCAGCGTGAACGTCCCCCGCACATTCGTCTCGACAAACGCGTCCGGCGACAGAATGCTCCGGTCCACGTGGCTCTCGGCGGCGAAATGCACAATCGCCTCCGGCCTGGCCTCCTCGAGCAAACCCTCCACCAGCGCCGCGTCGCAGATGTCCCCGTGTACGAACCGGTAGCCCGCCTTCCCCTCCACCGCCTCCAGGTTCTCCGGATTCCCCGCGTACGTCAGCTTGTCCAGGTTCACAATCTCGAACCCGCTCCCATGCGCCATCCGCACAAACGCCGACCCGATGAACCCCGCCCCTCCCGTCACCAGCAGTTTCATTTGTGCTGCGTCTCCCAGTCGTAGTTCAACCCCGCCTCGTCATACGGAATCCGCCCCTCGTCGGAAGGATCGTAGAACCGGTCCGTCATGTACACCAGCATCGCCGCCTCCGGCCCGATCACCTTGTACCCGTGCGCCACACCCGGCGGAATCAGGATCTGCCACCGCCTCAGCGTCCCCACGTACAAAGTGTTCCGCCGCCCGTAGCTCGCCGAGTCCTCCCGCAGATCCACCAGCGCCACCTGCAGCATCCCCGCCGCCGGCGTCCAGCAGTCCGTCTGGTGCCGGTGAAAATGGAATGCCTTGATCGTCCCCGGATAGCTCAGCGCCGCCGAAATCTGCGTGCTCGCCGCCGGAAACTCCGCCGCCAGCCCCTTCCCCATCCGCTGCACTTCAAAGAAGTACCCCCGGTCGTCCGGCCACACCGCGATCGCCTCCACTCGCACTCCCGCGATCAGCTTCTCCGATCCCGGCGACGTAATCACATCGCCGATCCCCTTCTCCAACCGCGGTGTTCCCAGCCTCACCGCCGCCGCCGCCGCCGTGTTCAATTCCCTTTCTCCTCTCGTCCCACTCCGCCTCGCCCTCCCTCAACACCCAAAAGTATAGCCGACCCCCGCCCCGGCATCCCGCTGTGGCATCATGGGGCGGAAATATCCGCCACCGCGCGCGACAGGACCCTCCAGCCCCGTGGACACACCGCCTACCGACCAGCTTTCCTCCCGTCTGCGCCAGCGCCTCTCCGCTCCGGCGATGCTCGATCTCACGCAGCGTTTAATCGCCATTCCCTCGGAAAATCCGCCCGGCAATCATTACCAGGACTGCGCCCGCGTTCTCCTCGACGAACTGCGCCGTCTCGGCTTCGACGATGTGCGCAGCGTAGGAGCCTGCGTCCTCGCCTCCGCCGGCGCCGGCACCCGCGCGCTCTATTTCAGCGGCCACTACGACGTCGTCCCCGCTCAAAGCCGCCAGCAGTTTCAGCCCCGTGTCGAAGGCGCGAATCTGTTCGGCCGCGGCTCCTCGGACATGAAGAGCGGCCTCGCCGCCATGATCCATGCCGCCGCCGCCGCCCGTGACGAAGGCCTCCTCGAAACCGGCCGCATCGCCATCGTGCTCGTGCCGGATGAGGAAACCGCCGGCCCCCTCGGCTCCCGCCACCTCGATTCCCTCGGTCTGCTCGGCCGCGATGCCATCGGCATGCTTACTCCGGAGCCGACCGGCGGCGTCATCTGGAACGCCAACCGCGGAGCCATTTCTCTCCGCGCCACCATGCGCGGAAAAGCCGCTCACGTCGGCCGCCAGTTCGAAGGCGTCAACGCCTTCGAGCGCGCTCTTCCCGCCCTCGCCCGCCTCGCCGCCCTCAAACAGGAAGTCGAGCTCCGCGAAACGCTTCACAACATCGCTCCGCCCGCCGCGCGAAAATCCATCCTGATGCTCGGCGGCCGCGCCGAAGCCGGCGCCAATTTCAACGTCACTCCCGATTTCTTCTCCTTCACCATCGACCGCCGCATCAACCCCGAAGAAAACCTCGACGAAGAAAAGCGCCGCCTGCTCGATGCCCTCGAAGGCTTCGAAATCGAAACCCTCCAGCAGGAACCCTCGGCGTCCACCCCAGCCCAATCCCCCCTCGGCGCCATCCTGACCCGCCACATCGCCAGCATCACCGGCAAACCACCCGCCGTCGAACTCTGCCCCGGCCTTCTCGAAACCCGCTTCTACGCCGCCCGCGCCATCCCCGCCTTCGCCTACGGCCCCGGCCTCCTCACCGTCTCCCACGGCCCCAACGAATTCGTCCCCATCTCCCACATCGCCGCCTGCGCCCTGATCTACGCCCTCACCGCCGCCGACCTGTTCCTCTAACCCCCGCCCCATCGGCCCCACCGCCCGCGCAGCCCCCGCCCATGTCCGAAACCGAAAGCGTCGCCGTGCGAAGCATCAGGCCGCCAAATCCCACCGCGGAGGACGAGACGCCCAACGTTCCGCGGGCGCGCCTCTTCGAAACGCTCCCCCTCGATGCGGCGAACGCCGTCAGCCCCCCTCCCTCAGCACCTTCCAGCGCAGCCGCGGCATGCCGCGGCCACTGGCCCGCAGGATTCACCACTTCGGGAAATTCCAGCCCCCCGACGCCGCCTCCGTCCACTCGCACCACAGGGACCCCTCCTTCGCGCCGATCCGCACCGGAATCAACCCCAAACAAGGCCAGTACGCGCCGGCCGTGAAATCCGGCATCGCCGCCGTCTCGGGAGACGAACCCTCCCCCCGCGGCGCCTCGATTCCCCTCCGCCGCCCATCTCCCCGAGCAACTCCCCCTGCAACTGCCCGAAGCGCCGGATGATAACGAGGATCTGTGAACGCCCCTCTACGCATTTATTCCGATACGTCGGTGTTCGGTGGGTGTTTCGATCGCGAGTTTGGCTCCCCGGCATGGATTCGAACCACGAACTTGACAAGATTTTGAAGTCTCGCAACTTATTGATTCTACAAAGTCGCTGAAGTCGTCAAAACCATCAAAAGCAGGCCTTCGGTACAAAATCGGTACAAAAATCTTTGAGCGTCAAGGGACTCGCCGCTTCAGCGTATGCTCGTCCCATCCGGACATCAGGTAACCTTCCATGCCCGTTCCGATACCAACGTTGTTGCGTCGGATACTCCTTCGCGGGGCCATCGTCCCGGTGAAGCTTTCCGTTCCGATACCATTCCTTCGCGCCCTACGGGTATTCGCAGGCGGGGCCGTCCTCGCGATGAAGCTTGCCTTCCTTGTTGCGCCACTTGACCGAGCCGTCCGGGCGGACGGTCTTGACGAGACCGGCG
>DAIDHC010000082.1 GCA_027452065.1 Bryobacterales bacterium | reverse complement strand
GAAGGTGGACTGGGTGATGGGGACGGGGCAGGACCGGACGCACATGCTGTACGTGTTTCCGGGGGAGGAAAAAATTGTGACGACGAACGTGGCGTCGGCGACGGTGACGGTGCTGGAGAAGCAGGCGGCGCCGGCGGGGCGGGGGCCGGGGCCGGGACGGATGCCGCCGCCACCGGGAGGGAATTGGGAGGAGACGGTGATTCCGGTGGGGCGCGGGGCGGAGGGGTTTGACGTGTCGCCGGACGGGAAACAGATGTGGGTGGCGAACGCGGGGGACGGGACGGTGTCGGTGATCGACATCGGGGAGAAGAAGGTTGTGAAGACGCTGGAGGCGAATGTGCGGGGGGCGAACCGGCTGAAGTTTACTCCGGACGGCAAGCGGGTGATGATTTCGAGCTTGAGCGGGGCGGGCGTTGTGGTGCTGGAGGCGGAGACGGGGAGCGAGGTGAAGAGGCTGCCGTCGCGGGGGGCGGCGGGGATGGAGATGGAGCCGGGCGGGAAGAGGGCGTTTGTGTCGTACACGGCGGAGGACTACGTGGCGGTGATCGACCTGAGCACGCTCGAGGTGGTGGGGAAGATCGACGCGGGCAAGGAGCCGGACGGGCTGGCGTGGGCGTCGAGGAAGTGAGAGGGCGGCGAACGGGCGCGCTGGTGCGAGGCGGGGGGCGGCGGCGATGGCGCTCGAGACGGAGCGGCTGATTCTGGACGAGTGGCGCGTGGGGGATTGGGAGACGTTCCGGCCGATTGCGACGGACGCGGAAGTGATGCGGTACATCACGGGGGGTGTGCCGTGGAGCGATGAACAGGTGAGGCGGTTTGTGGAGCGGCAGGTGGAGATGCAGGCCGAGCGGGGATATTGCCGGTGGCGGCTGGCGAAAAAGGAAGACGAGGCGACGATCGGGTTCTGCGGGTTGGGGCAGTGGCGGGAGGAGAGGGATCCGGAGATCGGGTGGTGGCTGGCGCGGAGGGAATGGGGGAAAGGGCTGGCGACGGAGGCGGCGCGGGCGGCGCTCCGGGACGCGTTCGAGAGGGCGGGCGTGCGGAGGGTGATCTCGGTGGCGCGGGTGGAGAACGCGGCGTCGATCCGGGTGATGGAGAAGTTGGGGCTGCGGAGGGAGCGGGAGTTTGAGTTGGAAGGACTGCGGCTGGTGCGGTATGGAGGAGAGCGGGCTTAAGACGCGGGGCGCGCCGGAACCCGCGCGCGGGGGCGGTTAGACGTCGGACCAGACGGCGAGCTGGTTGCCGCTGGGGTCGGTGAAATGGAAGCGGCGGCCGCCGGGGAAGGAGAAGATTTCCTTGACGATGGCGCCGCCGGCGGCCTTTACTTTTTGCTCGATTTCTTCGAGGCGCGAGGAGTAGAGGACGACCAGGGGGGACAGAGCGGGGGCGGGGGCATCGGTGGTGAAGCCGCCGGCGAGGCGGCCGTCGTGGAAGCTCGAGTAGGCGGGGCCGTAGTCTTCAAATTTCCATCCGAACACTTCGGTGTAGAAACGTTTCGTCGCCTCGATGGAGACGGCGGGGAATTCGATGTAGTCGATCTGGTTTTCCGGTTTTGTTTCGGGCATGGTGACCTCAGTGTGCCTCGGAAGCGGGGCGGAGGGATTGGAAAAAACGGACAGGAGTGGAGAGGGCGAAGCGGCGGAAGTCGGCGATGAAGTGGGATTGGTCGTAGTAGCCGGAGGCGAGGGCGATTTGGGTGAAGGAGGGTTGAGCGGGGCCGGAGGCGGCGGCGTGGAGGAGGGCGACGGCGCGGCGGAAGCGGAGGATGCGGGCGAGGAACTTGGGGCCGACGCCGGAGTGCCGGCGGCAGAGGCGGCGGAGGTGGCGGGGGCCGAGAGAGGGTTGGGAGGCGAGGGAGTCGAGGGGGAGATCGGGGGATTCGAGCAGGGAGAGGGCGCGGTGGAAGGGCGAGACGGGATCGAGGGGGCGCAGGAAACGGTTGCAGAGGGCGGCCATGGAGGCGGGGCCGGGGGCGTGAGAGAGACGGTCAAGCAGTTCGCGGGCGGGCGCGGGGGCGAGGTTGTCGAGGGGCTCGATGCGGTCGGTGCAGAGGGGGGCGCCGGGGAGGAAGGCGGAAGCCATGGCGGGGCGGAAGCGGACGCCGAAGATGGCCTGGCCGGCGGGGGCATCGTAGATGAGCGGGGTGGTCATGAGGCCGGCGAGGGTGAGGGAGACGGGCTGGCCGCGGATTTGGGTGAAGAGGATGTCGGCGCAGCCGTCGGGGAGGACGCGGTGGCGGGGAGCGGGGGCCGCATCGGCGCGGAACCAGTAGCACTCGATGAAGCGGGCGAGGCGGGGGGCGGGCGGGATTTCGCCGTAGGAGTGGGCCACTAGCGACGATTGTACGCCGGGGCGGGGCGGGCGGAGGGAGCGGGGCGCGGCGGGACGCTACACTAACAAAGAGGTACGCATTGGGACGCATTGGAGAAGCATTTCAGAGTTTTTTCGCGCTGCTTTTTTCCGGGACGCTGCCGGAGGGAGTCGCGCTGGCGCACGGGTATGTGAAGAAGCCGGCGGCGCCGGTGAAGGTGGAGCCGAAGCTGGGGCCGGTGGACGGGGCGGTGCAGATGCTGGGGATCCTGCAGCGAGACGGCCGGCTGCTGGATTTTCTGATGGAGGACATCGGGGCGTACGCGGACGACCAGGTGGGGGCGGCGGTGCGGAATGTGCATGAGCAGTGCCGCGAGTCGTTGAAGAGGTATGTGGAGCTTGGGCCGGTGATCGATGGAGTGGAGGGGACGTACACGAAAGTGGAGGGAGTGGGCGTGGGGGCGGTGAAGCTGGTGGGGAATGTGCCGGCGAGCGGGAAGGTGGCGGGGGGTGTGCTGCGGCACAAGGGGTGGAAGGCGCAGAAGGTGAACCTGCCGGGGGCGGCGGCGGGCAACGTTGTATATCCGGCGGAAGTGGAAGTCGAGTAACAGGCCTTGACGCCAGAATACGTAATCGGGATCGACCTGGGGACGACGAACTGCGGCGTTGCGTTTGCGCGGGCCGAGGCGGGGGACGGCGAGCCGGCGCGGGCGGAGATCTTCGCGATTGAGCAGTTGGTGAATCCGGGCGAGGTGAGGGCGGAGGCGCTGCTGCCGTCGTTTTTGTATTTGGCGGGGGAGAACGATTTCGCGCCGGGGGCGGCGGAGATGCCGTGGGGCGGGGGCGGGCCGGTTGTTGGGGTGCTGGCGCGGAAGAGAGGGGCGGAGTCGCCGCTGCGGCTGGTGGGGTCGGCGAAGTCGTGGCTGTCGTATTCGGGAGTTGACAGGACGTCGGGGCTGCTGCCGGTGAACGCTCCGGAAGGAGTGGAGAGGATCTCGCCGGTGCGGGCGTCGCGGCATTATCTGGAGCATATTCGCCAGGCGTGGGAAGCGGCGCATCCGGAGGCGCCGTTTGCAAAGCAGCAGGTGCTGGTGACGGTGCCGGCGTCGTTTGACGCGGTGGCGCGGGAGCTGACGCTGGAGGCGGCCAAGGAGGCGGGGTATCCGGAGGTCATCCTGCTGGAGGAGCCGCAGGCGGCGTTCTACGCCTGGATCGAGAGGCATGCGGACTGGAGGGAGAGAGTTGGGGTGGGGGACCTGATCCTTGTCGTCGATATCGGTGGAGGGACGACGGACTTCACGCTGATCGCGGTGACGGAGGAAGCGGGCGAGCTGAGGCTGGAGCGTGTTGCCGTGGGCGAGCACATATTGCTGGGCGGGGACAATGTGGACCTGGCGCTGGCGAGGCACCTGGAGCAGGAGTTGTCGGCGAAGGGAGTGAAGCTGGACGGGGCGCAGTTGTATGCGCTGTGGCAGCAGTGCCGGGGGGCGAAGGAGGAGCTGCTGGAAGAAGGGTCGAAGAAGAGCGAGCAGGCGGTGACGATACTGGGGCGGGGGTCGGGGCTTGTGGGAGGGACGATCCGGGCGAAGTTGAAGAGGGATGACGTGGAGAGGGTGTTGGGGGAGGGATTTCTTCCGGAGGCGGAGAGCACGGCGGAGCCGGCGCGGAGGAAAGCGCGGGCGGGGCTGGCCGAGATCGGGCTGCCGTATGCGGAGGACGCGGGAGTGACGCGGCACCTGGCGCGGTTTCTCAGGCAGCCGGGGGGCGGGGCGAAGGCGGCGGCGGTGCGGAGGGGGCCGACCGGGCTGGCGTGTCCGACGCATGTGCTGTTCAATGGCGGGGTGATGCGGGCGGGGCTGGCGCGGGAGCGGCTGCTGAAGACGCTGAACGGGTGGTTGAAGCAGGAAGGTTTCCAGGAAGCGCGGGCGCTGGAGGGCGAGGACCTGATGCACGCGGTGTCGCGCGGGGCAGCGTATTACGGGCTGGCGCGGCGCGGGCGCGGGGTGAGGATCCGGGGCGGGGTGGCGCGGACGTATTACGTGGGGATCGAGAGTTCGATGCCGGCGGTGCCGGGGATGGCGGCGCCGTTGAAAGCGATGACGGTGGCGCCGTTCGGGATGGAGGAGGGGACGTCGCTGAAGTTTCCGGAGCGGCGGTTCGGGCTGGCTGTTGGCGAGCCGGCCGAGTTCCGGTTCTTTCAGAGCGCGACGCGGAAGAAGGACGCGGCGGGGGAGTTGATTGAAGAGCTGGGGAGCGACATTGAAGAGCTGGCGCCGATGGAGGTGCAGTTGCCGGCCGAGGGGAGCGGGGGAGGGTTCGTGCCGGTGACGCTGGAGACGGTGGTGACCGAGACGGGGGTGCTGCAGTTGTGGTGCGTGGCGGGGGACGGGCGGAGGTGGAAGCTGGAGTTCAACGTCCGGGAAACGGCGGGGCGATGAACATCGGGATCGACCTGGGGACGACGAACTCGGCGCTGGCCTATATCGATCCGGCGGAGGCGGCGGAGGCGGATTTTCCACCGGTACATGTGCTGGAGATACCGCAGCACACCGGGCCGGCGCAGGTGGAGGCGCGGCGGACGCTGCCGTCATTTTTATTTTTAGGCGAGCAGGAATATCTGGGGGCGTACGCGCGGGAGCAGGGGGCGCTGGTGCCGACGCGGAGCGTGCACTCGGCCAAGAGTTGGCTGTCGAACCCGGACGTGGACCGGACGGGGAAGATCCTGCCGTGGGACGCGCAGGAGGGGGGGCGGGTGCTGTCGCCGGTGGAGGTGTCGTGCAAGATTCTCGAGCAACTGAGGAAGGCGTGGGAAGCGGCGCGGGCGGGCGAGCCGATGGCGGGGCAGGACGTGGTGCTGACGGTGCCGGCGTCGTTTGACGAAGAGGCGCGGGAGCTGACGGTGGAGGCGGCGCGGGAGGCGGGGATCGGGAAGCTGACGCTGCTGGAGGAGCCGGCGGCGGCGTTTTATTCCTGGATTGCGAATCACCTGGCGCAGGGGCAGAAGCAGCTTTACGATGGGCAGCTTGTGCTGGTGTGCGATGTGGGGGGCGGGACGAGCGACTTCACGCTGATCCGTGTGGGGCGGCAGGGGGACAAGGTGGAGTTCACGCGGACGGCGGTGGGCAAGCACCTGCTGCTGGGCGGGGACAACCTGGACCTGACGCTGGGATGGCTGGTGGAGGCGAAGCTGGGGGCGCAGTTGTCGATCCGGCAGAGGAGCGCGTTGCGGAGGCAGTGCGCGGCAGCGAAGGAGCGGATGCTGGCGGATGAGAATTTGAAGTCGGTGGAGATCACGGTGCTGGGGGCGGGGTCTTCGCTGATCGGGGGGACGCTGAAGACGGAGATCACGCGGGAGGAAGCGCTGGAGCTGACGCTCGAAGGGTTTCTGCCGTTCTGCGGGTTTGAGGAGAAGCCGAAGGAGGAGAAGAAGAGTTTATTCCGGGAGCTGGGGCTGCCGTATGTGAGCGACCCGGCGGTGACGCGGCACCTGGCGGCGTTTTTGGCGGCGAACGAAGGGGCGAAGCCGGACGCGATTCTGTTCAACGGAGGATTTTTCATTCCCGAGATCTGCCGGCGGCGCGTGGCCGATGTTGTGGAGGGGTGGATCGGGAAGAGGCCGCTGGTGCTGGAGAACCAGGACCTGGACCTGGCGGTGGCGGTTGGGGCGGCGTATTACTCTTATGTGCGGTCGACGGGAGCGGGGCTGCTGGTGCGGGGAGGGCTGCCGCGGGCGTATTATCTGGGCGCGGGCGAGGCGGAGGGGAAGCTGAAGGCGGTGTGCCTGGTGCCGCGGGGGACCGAAGAAGGGGCGACGCTGGAGGTGGACCGGGCGGAGCTGCAACTGGTGGCGAACAAGCCGGTGTCGTTCCGGCTGTACAGCTCGCTGAGCCGGACGGAAGACAAGCTGGGGGAGACGGTGGAGTTCGATGCGGCGAAGGCGGAGGAGGAGCTGCATCTGCACGCGCCGCTGAACGCGGTGATCCGGTTTGGGAAGCAGGGCGAGAGATTGGTGCCGGTGAAGTTGGGGGCGCGGCTGACGGAGGTGGGGACGCTGGAGGTGTGGGCGGAGTCGAAGGTGAGCGAGCACCGGTGGAGGCTGCAGTTTGAGCTGAGGAAGAGCGCGGCGAAGGCGGGGGCGCGGCCGGCGGCTGTGGTGAGCGATGAGGGGATGGCGAAGGCGGAAGGGTTGATCGAAGCGGCGTTCGGGGGCGGGGGCGGGGCGCCGGAAGAGCTGCCGGGGAAGCTGGAGCAGGCGCTGGCGCTGGGAAGGAATTCGTGGCCGGTGAGCGCGATCCGGAGGCTGGCGGACCGGATGATTGAGAGGGCGGAGGGGCGGAAGGGGTCGGCGGCGCTGGAGGCGCGGTGGCTGAATTTGTGCGGGTTCTGTTTGCGGCCGGGATTCGGGTTTCCAGGGGATGAGTGGAGGATCGAGCAGGCGCGGCGGATTTACGCGGGCGGGTTGAGGTTCGGCAACCAGGTGCAGAACGAGATCGAGTGGTGGATTTTCTGGGGGAGAGTGGCGGGAGGATTGAACCGGAACCAGCAGGTGGACGTGTTTCAGAGGCTGTCGCCGGTGCTGCTGCCGCGCGGAGGAAAGAAGCAGCGAGTGAACACCAGCCTGCTGCGGGAGATGTGGCGGACGGCGGCGAGCCTGGAGCTGCTGCCGGCGCAGACGCGGACGCAGATGGGGGATGCGATCGTGGCGAAGCTGAAGACGGGGGAGTTCAAAGAGCCGGGGCTGTGGTGCCTGGCGCGGCTGGGGGCGCGGAAATTGTTTTACGGGCCCATTAATCAGGTGCTGCCGGCATCGACGGCGGCGCGGTGGGTGGAGGCTCTGGTGAAGCGGGGGGACGCGGCGGATGCGCTGGTGGCGCTGGCGCGGAGGACGGGGGACAGCACGAGGGACGTGGCGCCTGCGACGCGGGAAGTGGTGAAGAGGGCGGTGGCGGAAAGTATGTGGGCGGTGCTCGAGGGGGACGAGGAGGAGGACGCGAGCCGGGTGTTTGGAGAAGAGCTGCCGTCGGGGCTGGTGGCTGCGGCGCAGGAGTAATGAACGAGCTCGAGCTGGTGAAGCGGATCGGGCGGTGGGCGCGGCCGGGGGCGAAGCGGGCGCGGGAGTTGATCGAGGGGATTGGGGACGACGCGGCGGTGTGGAGGCCGCGGGCGGGCGAGGACCTGGTGTTCACGACGGATTTGTTTGTGGAGGGCGTGCATTTCCGGCGGCGGGGGTTGACGGCGGAGGAGGCGGGGCGGCGGGCGATGGGGCGGAGCTTGAGCGACCTGGCGGCGATGGGGGCGCGGCCGGGGTTTTGCCTGGTGTCGCTGGGGCTGGCGCGTTGGGCGGACCAGGAGTGGGTGGGGGGATTTTTTCGCGGGCTGATCGGGATGGCGGACCGGTTCGGGTGCGCGCTGGCCGGGGGAGATTTGTCGGAGGCGCGGGTTGTGGTGTGCGATGTGATGGCGTGCGGGGCGGTGAAAAAGGGGATGGCGCTGCGGCGGGACGGGGCGCGCGTAGGGGACGTGATTTATGTGTCGGGGGCGTTGGGAGGGTGGCGGCGGCGGGGAGAGATTGAACCGAGGATTGCGCTGGGACGGAAGCTGGTGGGGAAGGCGACGGCGGCGATGGACTTGAGCGACGGGCTGGCGCTCGATTTATACCGGCTGTGCGCGGCATCGGGCGTGGAGGCGCGGCTGGACCGGGCGCCGCCGCTGCTGGAGGGGGCGACGATCGAGGAAGCGTTGCATGCGGGCGAGGATTACGAGTTGGTGTACACGGCGCCGGCGGGGGTGCGCGTGCCGGGGCACCGTGTGGGTGAGATTGTGAAAGGGAAGGCCGGCAGAGTGACGTTGATGGGCCGGCCGTTGGAGAGACATGGATACGAACACTTCGAGTCCCGCGGGGATTCTGGATCTGATTGAGGCGTTCCGAAGGTCGAAGACGATGTTCGCGGCTGTTGAGCTGGGCATCTTCGACGGGCGGAGGCCGGAGGGGTACAAGGAGTTGGAGCGGCTGCTGGAGGCGTGTGTGTCGCTGGGGCTGCTGGAGCGGGAGGGCGAGGGGTTCCGGAATTCGGCGGCGGCGGAAAAATACTTGCGGTCGGATTCGCCGGACACGCTGGCCGGGTATGTGAAATATTCCAACCACGTGCTGTATCCGATGTGGGGGCATCTGGAGGATGCGGTGCGGGAGGGGACGCCGCGGTGGGGGCAGACGTTCGGGCTCGCCGGGCCGCTGTTTTCGCATTTTTTCCGGGACGAGGCGGCGATGAAGGAGTTTCTGGCGGGGATGCACGGGTTCGGAAGGTTGAGCTCGGCGGCGGTGGCGGCGGCGTTCGACCTGAGCCGGTTTCGGAAGATGGTGGACTTGGGAGGGGGGACGGGGCACCTGGCGGAGGCGGTGAAGGAGCGGTATCCGGCGATGGAGACGCTGGTGTTCGATCTGCCGGGCGTGGCGGCGGCGTATCCGGGGGTTGTGGCGGGGGATTTTTTTGTGGACCCGCTGCCGGAGGCGGATTTGTACGCGATGGGGAGGATTCTGCACGACTGGGGCGAGGAGAAGATCGGGCGGCTGTTGGCGAAGGTGCACGCGGCGCTGCCGGCGGGCGGAGGGTTGTTGATTGCGGAGAAGCTGATGGAGGAGGACCGGAGCGGGCCGGTTGGGACGCACATGCAGTCGCTGAACATGCTGGTGTGCACGGAGGGGCGGGAGCGGACGCTGGGGGAGTACCGGGCGCTGCTGGAGGAGGCGGGCTTCCGGGAGGTGCAGGGGAAGAGAACGGGGACGCTGGTGGATGCGGTGGTGGGGTTTAAGTGAGGACGGGGAGTGGTGCGGCGCCGATGTGAGAATCGACACGGCCGAACATGAGCCGGCAGGGATGGACTGAGATCACGTAGTCTTGGGAAACTGAGACCAAAGATGCACGAGACGGCGCATGAGGGGCGGAGGGCGGTGACGCGGCAATGCGGCCCGGGGCGATGGGGAGTGGGCGGGGTCGTTGTGCTATTGGGGGCGTGGGCGGCTTGCGTGCCCGGGAGCGCGTTCCAGGCACAGGCGGCTGGCGGATGGATTCGGGGGCAGGTGGTAAGCGCGGTTACGGCAGAGCCGGTGCGGAAGGCTGTTGTGCGCCTCAGCGGGGTGGTGGAGAGCAGCGACGGGCGGGTGGAGGAGATCCGGGAGACGGACGGGGAAGGGCGGTTCGCTTTCGACGGACTGGGGACGGGGCGATACCGGGTGACCGCATCGAGAGACGGTTTTGTGGATTCCGGTGCAGGGGCGCGGGGAGAGGCGGCGGTCGAGGTAGCGCTTGGAGTGGGCGAGCGGAGGGAGGGGGTCGCAGTGCGGCTCACACCGATGGCGGTGATCGAGGGGAGGGTGGTAGACGAGGATGGGGATCCGTTGATGGGAGTCCGCGTCGAGGTGCTGAAACCCGCGCTTCGCGGCGTTGACGTCGAGTGGGTGGCGGCCGGGGAGGCGATGACGGACGATCGGGGAGAGTATCGTGTCACGAGGCTTTGGCCGGGAAGGTACCTGGCGCTGACTCAACGCCGGCTATCGCGCGTGACCGAGCTGGCCGAGCGATTCGGCGTGAACGGGCAGGGTCCGGACTGGGTTTACGGGGCGACGTATTATCCATCGGCGAGTAGGGCGGGGGACGCGGGCGTGGTGAGCGCTGAGGCGGGCGGGGAGACGCGGGGCGTGGACATTGAGGTGAGGCGGCAGAAGGCCTTCCGGATCTCAGGGACGGTGGTCAGGCAGGCGGGGGTGGGTGCGGTGTTGGCCTGGGAGCGCGAGGGAAGCGGGGGACGGGTGATTGACCGGAACCTCGAGCCCCGGGAGAGCGCATTCGCGCTGCGTGGAATGACGCCGGGCTCCTACACGTTGTATGCGGAACCGGACGAGGACCGCGTGACGTCATACGCGCAGCAGGCTGTGGAGGTGACCGATCGCGACATCGAGGGGGTGTCAATGAGGCTTGTGCCGGTGGGGAGTGTGGCTGGCTCGATCAGGGTGGTGGAGGCGGGCGAGGGGTTGGACCCGGGGAAGCTGAGCGTGTCGGTGACGACGCCGGGCATCAGCTATTCGGCGGACGCCGCGGTCGGGCGGGATTTTACGTTCGAGATTCGGGGGATCAACGCTTCGCGGTTCGCGGTCGGGTTGAAGGGGCTCGCGGGCGGATATTTTGTGAAGTCGATACGATACGGCGGCGAAGAAGTGGGCCGCGGGTGGTGCGGGTTCAGCGCGGGGGCGAAGATGGAGATCACGGTGAGCGGGGCAGCGGCGCGCCTGGGCGGCGTGGTTCTGGGCGAGGGGGACAAGGCGGAGGCGGGGGCGGTGGTGATTTTGGCGCGGAGCGACGGTGAGCCTGCGGCGGTGGCGGCGACGGGCGAGGACGGGGCGTTTCACATCGAGGGACTGGGGCCGGGCGAGTACATGGCGGCGGCGAGCAGGGAGGGGGCGGCGGAGGCGGTGCTGGACCGGATTTGGAAAGGGGCCGGCGTGGAGAGGTTCAGCCTCGGCGAGCGGGAGAGCAAGCGGGTGATCTTAAGGGCGGATACGGGGCGGTAGGCGTGGAGGAGTGCGGGGGGTGGGCCTTGCTAAGATGAGGGGTTACCCGACGGGGTATTGAGAGCGAGGATATTCGACCATGAAGGGCGTTGTGCTGGCCGGAGGGACGGGGAGCCGTCTGTATCCGCTGACTAAGATCACCAACAAGCATCTGCTGCCGATTTACGACAAGCCGATGATTTACTACCCGATCGAGACGCTGGTGGCGGCGGGGATCCGGGACATTCTCATTGTGACGGGCGGGCGGAACGCGGGGGATTTTCTGCGGCTGCTGGCTAACGGGAAGGGGTTCGGGCTGGCGCACCTGGACTTCACGTATCAGGAAGGCGAAGGGGGGATCGCGGAGGCGCTGGGGCTGGCTGAGCATTTCGCCGACGGCAAGAAGCTGTGCGTGATTCTGGGCGACAACATTATCGAGGGGACGATTGCGGAGGCGGCGGAGGCGTTCCGGCAGCAGGAGCGGGGGGCGAAAATTCTGCTGAAGGAAGTGGCGGACGCGGGGCGGTTCGGCGTGGCGGAGATGCAGGGGAGCAGGATTGTGGGGATTGAGGAGAAGCCGCTGCAGCCGAAGTCGAACAAGGCGGTGACAGGGATTTACTTCTACGACGCGACGGTGTTCGACAAGATCCGGACGCTGGTTCCGTCGCGGCGCGGGGAGATGGAAATTACCGATGTGAACAACGCCTACATCGGCGAGGGGACGATGACGTTTCACGAGCTGGAGGGCTGGTGGACGGACGCGGGGACGTTCGACTCGCTGCTGCGGGCCGGGACGCTGGTGGCAAAATCGCGGCGGGGAGTGGAGAAGCCGGAGATGGCGCGGGCGGGGGCGGCGGACTAAGCGCGGGAGGAGCGGGATGGGCGTGAGGTGGGCGGTGCTGGCGGTGGCGCTGAGCGCGGGCGCCCAAAACGGACCGGACCCGACGGCAACGCTCAACCGGGCGCGGGACAACGTGCTGGCGTGGCGGGCGCGGCTGAGAAACTACACCTGCGTGGAGACGGTGGACCGGACGTATTACCGGAGGGAGCGGCAGGAGGCTCCGCCGCCGGACTGCGACCGGATGATGGGGGAGCGTGACCGGAAGGCCTACAAGCTGGTAGTGGAGGCGACGGACC
The DNA here is from genome assembly GCA_027452065.1 of Bryobacterales bacterium. Taxonomy (GTDB): domain Bacteria; phylum Acidobacteriota; class Terriglobia; order Bryobacterales; family Bryobacteraceae; genus JAJYKC01. The sequence goes on along the minus strand of DAIDHC010000082.1, from coordinate 4,153 downwards.
GGCTGCGGCTGGACGTGAAGGTTTCGCAGGGGAGCGAGATCGGATCGTGGGCGGGGGCGAGCCATTTTCAAGAGCAGAACATGGCGAAGCTGGTGAGGGGTCCGTTCGGGACGGGGCCGTTTGGAACGCTGCTGGGGGAGATTTTCATTCAGCGGGGAGTGAACTTCGAGTATGCCGGGCAGGAGACGGTGAACGGGAAGGCGATGCTGCGCTACCGTTTTCAGGTTCCGGCGGGATCGAGCCACTACATGGTGGACCTGGACGAGGGGGTGACGGTGACGGCGTACTCGGGCGACATTTGGATTGAGCCGGCGACGTGCGGGCTGCGGAGGCTGGAGGTGCGGACGGCGGAGCTGCCGCCGCGGACGGGGACGTGCGAGGCGGCAACGACGGTGGACTACGCCGAGAGGCCGACGGGGAGCGGGGACTATTTGCTGGCACAGGGGAGCGACCTGCGTCTGCTGTTGCGGGACACGCGGGAGGACGATGTGAAGGCTGTGTACACGAACTGCCGCGAGTTCATGGGCGAGGCGAAGCTGGTGGCGGGGCCGGAAGATGTGACCGACGAAGCGGCACCGAAGGCGGCGCCGGCGCCGATTGCGCCGGGATTGAAGGTGGAGCTGGCGCTGGCGGCTCCGATCGACAGCGACACGGCGGCGGCGGGGGACCGGTTCGAAGCGCAGGTGAAGAAGGACGTGCGGGCGGCGGACGGGACAGTGGCGATGCGGGCGGGAGTGAAGGTGCGGGGGCGGATTGTGACGATGGAGCACCATCTGGGTCAACCGCCTTATTTCCGGTTCGGGCTGGAACTGGAGGCGGTGGAGACGGCGGGTGGAGAGGCGCCGATCTACGCGATGCCGGGGAAGGTGAAGGAAGTGGAGCTGTTGACGAGCACGAGACGGGACCTGCAGATGAAAAACCCGGCGGTGTACATGCGGCCGGCCGGTGAGCCGGTGCAGGTGATGGACGTGGTGATTCCGAGCTATTCGCGGAGGCACGTGATGCGGATGGGGTATGCGATGTCGTGGATGACGGGGCCGGGACCGATGGAGTGAGGGGCGGCTTGCGGAGCGCGAAGCCGGCGGCATCCATCGATTCCGGCACCGGTGGAGCGTCAGCGGGCGGGCTTGGACGAATTCATGATGATGGCGATTTGCGAACGGCGCGTGACCCGGCGCCCATTGCTGGTCACCATGACCTGCGGCGCGGGCGTCGCGGGTCTGACATTGGCTGTTGGATCCACAACGGCGGTTCGCACCTCGTTGCCATCGTCTACCACGACAATCCGCAGAGTGAGGGTGGGGGAACCGGTGCTGGAGAGCGTCATCGTACCCGTGCAGTCCGCGTTGATGGTGTAGGTTCCGGTGCCTTTGCGATCGGGCGCCGGAAATCCGTTCACCGATCCGTGGATATTGTCGGTCTGGGTTAAATTGCCGTTGCCGTCGAAGTTCGTCATCGCGACTCCGACAATCGTTTCGACGGGAGCGCCGGGCGTTGGGGCGGACGGGCGCGTCCCGGTCACCGTGAAGCCGAAATCTCCTTCAAGCGTGGCGTTGGTGCACACGCTCTGAAACGGGCTGTCCTGCGCCCAAACGGCCGGCGCGAGAAACAGGAGCATCGTGATTGTGGTTTTCATAACCTTCCTCATGAGCAAGATCATGGCGGTTTTTCGTCTCGCCGCCCATGGAGCGGGACGGGAGAATTTCTGAAGATTTTCTGTAGGCGTAAGGCATTGATCCCGACGAATGTTTTGGAGCCGCCCGCATAGTAGAATTGGCCTGGTGTGATTCTGAAGTTCGGCCACTACGAACTCGAGCCGTCGGCCTATGAACTGCGGCGGCGCGGCCGGCCGGTCCGGATCGAGCGCCTGCCCATGGAACTGTTGCTGTTTCTGGTGGAGCGGCGCGGCGATCTGGTGACTCGGGAAGAGATCGCGGCGCGGCTGTGGGGGGCGAACGTATTTCACGACATCGAGAACGGAGTGCACACGGCGATTCGAAAGGTCCGCCGGGCCCTCCACACCTCGCGTGGCGACGGGCCGGCGTTCATACGGACGGTTTCCGGCAAAGGATATCGTTTCGTGGCGCCGGTCACGATTTCGGACGGTGGCGCACCGGAGGCCGCGCGCCGGGACATTTCCGTGGCGGTGCTGCCATTTGAAAATCTCACCGGAGAACCGAACCAGGATTACGTGAGCGACGGCCTGACGGAGGAGACGATCGCCGCGCTGGGGAACCTGGCGGCGGAACGTTTCAAGGTGATCGCCCGGACGTCGGTGATGCGCTACAAACACACCACGAAATCGGCGAGGGAGATGGGAGGAGAACTGGGGGCCGACTATCTTCTCGAAAGCACGATGCGGCGCGACGAACAGATGATCCGCGTGCGGGCGACCCTGGTTCGCGCGCGCGATCAGGCGCAGGTGTGGAGCGGGAAATTCGATCGCGAATGGCGGGCGGTGCTGGGACTGGAGGAAGAGCTTGCTCGGGCGATTGCGATCCATGTTCAGACAGGAGTGGGGCCGGCGCCGGCCGCCGCACGGCCACGCTCGGCCGCCATCGATCCGGACGCCTACGATCTTTATCTGCGGGGAAGACACTACTGGAATCAAATTCGCGCGACGTCGCTGATCCGCGCCATGGAATGCTTCGAATCCACGGTTTTGAAAGACCCTTTGTTTGCGCTCGCCTGGTCCGGGCTGGCGGATACTTACTCGATCCTCCCGGTGACGAGCGACGCCGATCCGGCTGCGCTCTGGCCGAAGGCCCGGCACGCCGCCGACGAAGCACTCCGGCTACAAAGCGGGACGGCCGAATCCTGGACCTCGTCGGGCGTTGCCGGCTTTTGGCTGGATTGGGATTGGGCGCGCGCCGAGCGGGATTTGAGGCGTGCCGTCCAGTTGAATCCGAGCTATGTTTCCGGACACCGATTTCTGGCGCACGTCCTATCCAACCTGGGGCGGCACGCCGAAGCCCTCGCGGTGATGGAGAATGCGCGAAGGCTCGATCCTCTGTCACCGGCCCTGCACGCGGTGTCCGGACAATTGTATTTCCAGGCCGGACAGTTCAGCGAAGCCGGAGAGCAGGCGCGGCGCGCTCTCGCGCTCCACTCCGAGTTTTGGCTGGGGCATCTCATCCTCGGGAAAGTCCATGAACGAACGCGGCGGGCGGCGGCGGCTCTCCAGGATTTCGATATCGCCTTCCAGCTTTCGGAAGGCAACACGGAGGCGTTGTCGTTGAAGGGCTACACTCTGGCGGGAATGGGGCGGCGCGCGGAAGCCGAGCAGGTGCTGCGGACGCTGCTCGAAACGGCGCGGACGAGATTTGTGCCTCCCTACAATGTGGCTCTGTTGTTCGCCGGTCTCGGCGATTCCGACAATGCGTACGAGTGGCTGGAAAAAGCGCGACTGCACCGCGACGTCCACATGGTGTTTCTCACGGTGGAGCCGAAGTGGGACCGGTTTCGCGGCGAGCCCCGGTTCCGTTCGCTGATGGGGGATTGCGGCCTGCCGGTGCTAGAAGCGGACCCGTCACGACGGCGGCCGGCGGCGAAAGGCGCGGGTTGGCGAGCGGTTCGGAGCTGAGGCGGGGAGGCGGCGCCGCCGGGACGGGGCGACCGGGAGAGCCGTGGCAGTCTCGATGGACTCGCCGGCGTCGTAATTGCGAACCCGATCTCAGCAATGGTTTCGAAGGATGCACTGGACTGCTGAATGTCGGTCCGATCGGTGCGCCGGGGCGATTTCCGGAGCTTGAATGGCCCGGGGTGTGCCGGGACATGCGGGAGAGACCGCCGAGAGCGGCTGAAGGCGCCCGGGTTCCGCCTTCCGGGAGTTGGTTCGACTCGGGCTTTGGTCTGAGTAGGAGGCGCGCGGAGACAATGAATGCCGCGCGAGCAGCGTTTCGTTCACCGGGGTAGCGCGAGCGATATTGAGACCAGGCGGCAGCGTTGATTGCTTGATCAACTCCGGCGCAAACATCGGCCCCCCGGCATTACCTTCAATCTTAGCCAGTAACGCTAGCCGCGATTTCTCACACAGGGACCAGAGGCAGCCAGCCGGCCAGTCTCCGGTGGGATCGGGGCTGATTTTAGAGCGGTTTTTTGGGTATTGTCGAACAGAAGGCCTGTTACGGGCCTGTTGTCGTGATGGATGCGG
>DAIDHC010000081.1 GCA_027452065.1 Bryobacterales bacterium | reverse complement strand
CGAAATACTCCCGCAAGCCCGCCCGCTCCATCTTCTTCCACCCGATCCGGCTCAGGTTCCCCGTCACCAGCCCCATCCGCGCCCCCCGCCCCGCCAGCCTCCGCAGCAGCCGCCTCACTCCCGGACACACCTTCCGCTTCAGGTCCGGACACGTCCGCACATAGATCCGCTCCGCCTGCCGCGCCATTTCCGGCATCGCCTCCCGGATCGCCTTCTCCCGCCACCCCTCCTGCCGCAGCATCGTCCCCAAAATGTCCCGGTCCAGCATCCCCGCCACCGGCACTTCCTGCGTGCTCACCCTCATCCCGGTCACCTTCAGCGCCGCCTTCTCGAGCGCCTCCCGGTGATGCGGTCCCGCCTTCCGCACCAGCGTCCCGTCGATATCAAACAACACCAGCGCATTCGCCCCTTGCATGTCCCCTTTACTATAGCCGCGCCCGGCGCTACAATCATCGCGGCGCTCCTGAGCCGGGGCGCGATCCAGGCCGGGAGGCGATGATGATTCAAACGCTGGCCAAAAACTGGTGGCTGCTCGCCCTCGCCGGCCTCCTCGACGCCGTCTATTCGCTCATGCAGTTCCTCATGCGGAACCCCGGCGGAGCCTCCTTCACTCTCCGCGCCTTCGCTCCCCGCCCCACCGTCGTCGACATGAGCCTCTTCGCCCTCGCCGCCGGCCTCTCCGTCGCAGCCGCCGGTCTGTGGACCTCCGGAACGCGCCGCTCCTGGCTCGTCACTTTCAACGGTCTCGCCCTCGGCGTCTTCGCCGTGCTCTCGCTTCTGCTCTACCGCGGCCGCCACAGCTTCCTCCCCTTCGCCCTCCTGCTCGCCCTCATGGCCGCCAGCTTCGGCATCCTCGCCCTTGCCCTCGCCCGCTCGCTCCGCCTCCGCCTCGCCGGCGAATGGTTCCTCGCCCTCGCCGGCGCCGCCTCCCTCGCCTTCGCCGCGACGTTCCTCGTCCTCGGCTTCCGCTGGATTCGCCTGGAAAACCCCGAAACCTACTTCATCTTCATGGGCTCCTACTTCGCCTTCTGCGCCCTCTCGATGCTTGCCCTCGCCCTCCGCCTCAACCGCCTCCGCTCCGCCATCCACGGCCTCGCCGCCTGACGCGAGCCCGGCCGCTTGACGCCGGCGAACGGCCCCTCGCAACTCATCGAACGGTTTCCCAAAACTGGCGCACTATCTCCCACCCCTGCGCGACGTCCGGATCAATGCCCGCATCCTGGGCAAGATGGCGGAATACCAATTCCCACTCCACAGGCGGTTCCGGAATCGAAGCCGGTACCGAGTGAGTTCCACGGCGAGCAAACGTCTCAGCTACGCATACTCGAATTCGGACGCGTGATAGTTTCCCCAGCTGGATGAGCAGTATAAGATCCACCAGATCCTTGGTCCGGCTGTTGGGCCGATTTCCCCGCGGGCGCGTGTAGGCGTGCAGTTTCTCCGCCCACTGCTGCTCACCCGATAGGGCCACAAACTTCGGCGTGGCGATTCCGGCAAACTCCAGCCAGGCCCCGCCCTCCAGAATCTCCCCAGGTGGGGAGATGTCATCTCCGACGCCGATATCGACATGAAATCGAGCGAATCGCCGGCCATCCAGGACGGCATCCACGAGGTATCGATAGCCTCCCTCGGGCGCGCCCTCGAGATCAAGAGTCGCCGGCCCTACGAGAAACTCCAAGAAGTCCAAGCTCAACCCGGCCAGGCATTCGCGAAGATAGCTCCGGAGACCTTCGCGGCGGTCCACCACAGTCGTCGCGCTGATCACACCCGGCGCCAGCGTCAGGTCAATGTCTCGCGTCGCCCGCGCCTGCCGGAATCGAAGCTCCAGTGCGTATCCCCCCTTCAGCACCCACGCCGCACTCTCCGCGCCGGCCGGAAAAAGCCGGGCGAGAAAGCGATCGAACGCCACCTGCTTTCTCAGCCGCTCCACCACTTGCCCGCCGCGTCGCGCCTGGTCCTGCAGCCGCATCTCCAGCGCCTGGCGGAAGGCCCTCGCCGTCGCGTATCGTTGGTTTCCGTTCACGCGGCGTCTCCGGGAATCATCCTCTTAAGTCGTCGGGCAACGCGCCGGCTGGTTTTTGCGCGCCGCAGATCCTCGATCGAAATCAGTCCCCGCTTCACCGCCTCCCGGATGGCCTGATCAATCAGGTCCGGCGAGAGCGTCCCCTCAGAAACGACATCCAGGATCGTTCGTAGCGGCCGCGTGAGGCGAACCCCTTCGATCGTCCCGATCTCCTCTTCCGTAAGCCGCGCCCGATGCAGGATCAGGACCGGCGGAATCTCTGCCATGCGGTCGAAACCGGGCGGAACCGTCATGTGCAGCCTCGCAGGCAGCACGTCGGAGAGCTCATAAAGTGACAGAGCGGTCTCGTGGCTGAATACCCCCTGAGGGACGTCCAGCCGGTTGCGCGACCACAACTGCCAGTGCACCAGCCCGGCCCACTCCGACCGCGGGTACCGGGCCAGCCGGTAAATACCTCGGGATTCCCGGATCCAATTGCCCACCTTGGCGTTGTAATGCTGAGCTTGCTCGGAGTAGCCCGCGGCTTTTGCCTGCTTGGCGGTGAACAGACCGTGTTGCAGGTCCGCGGTGCGGAAGATCTCCTCAGCAGTCTCTCGTTCGGACCTGTTCACAGGATATTCCTAAAGTCAGATATTATAATTATCCTATATTTCGGTCGATCTGTCCACGGGCTTGGTCCGCGTCCCGAGATCCCGCAGGGCGGCGACGCGGCACCCGGCCGCTTTCCGCCCCCTTACTCCGCCTTCCACCTCGCCGCCAGCAGCCCCGTCGCCTCCGCCAGATCGATATCCGCCACCAGCAGCCCTTCCTCCCCATACGGCTGATAGCCCGCCAAAGTCCCGTCCGGCCGCACCACAGCCGATGTCGTCGGCGATCCCGCGCTCGCGTAATTCACCGTCGCGAAATAACAGGTGTTCTCCGCCGCCCGGCACAGCGCCGCCTTCTCGTGAAAACTGTTCGCCGGATCAGCGAAGCTCTTCGGCCGGTAACTCCCCGGCTCGGCCGCGTGAAAATGCGGATGAAACACAACCCGCGCCCCCCGCCGCGCCGCCCATCGCACCGTCTCCGGATACCGCCAGCCCTCATGGCAGATCGCAATCCCGAATTTTAACGGACCGGCCTCGAAAACCCTCCGCCCCGCGCCCGCCGTATAAACGCCCTCCTCCGACGGGTCGATCTGCACCTTGTCCTGGAATCCCGCCACTGCTCCGTCCCCATTGATCACCAGCGCCGTCGCCAGCAGCGCGCCGTTTTCCACCCGCTCCGTGCCCAGCACCACTCCCACTCCCGCCCTCCCCGCCGCCTCCGCAATCGCCGCCCACGCCCGCTCCAGAAACATCGCATCCGGCGGCGGAGGCATTCTGCCCAACCCCCGGTACCCCGGTACATAGCACTCGGGAAAACACACAATGCCCGCCCGCTCGCCCGCCGCCTCGCCAATCGCTTTCTTCACCAACTCCACCGATTCCTCCGGCGTCGCCGGGTACCGTATGTTCGCCAATGCGATTCGAAACCCGTCCATTCTCCGCTCCCGCTTTTCAGCCTACCCCGCCGCCCCTCACTCGTGCCTCAGCGCAACCGCCGGGTCCACGCGCGCCGCTCTCCAGGCCGGCACCAGCGCCGCCAGCGCCGCGGCCGCCGCCAGCACCCCCGCCGCAACTATCAGCGAGCCCGCATCGTACGGCGATACTCCGAACAGCAGCCCGCGCATCGCCCGCCCCAGCGCCACCGATCCCGCCGCCCCCGCCGCCACGCCGATCCCCGTCCACGTCCCGGCGTACTTTTCCACCTCCAGCGCAATCTTCCCCGGCCGCGCGCCCATCGCCATCCGCACCCCGATCTCGCGCGTCCGCTGCGCCACCACGAACGACAACACCCCGTACAATCCCACCGCCGCCAGCGTCAGCCCCAGCCCCGCGAACACCGTCACCAGCGAGGCCACAAACCGCGGCTGCTGCCGCAGTCTCCCCACCCGCTCGTCCATGCTCGCAATCGTCACCGGCAGCGCCGGGTCCAGCTCCCGAACCTCCCTCCGGATCCATCGCCCCAGCGTCGCCCGGTCCAGCGGCGTCCGGTACACCGCCGCCACGTCCAGCCCGCCCGGCGCCTCCGTCTTCATCCGCAGCCGGTAATATTCCGGATCCGGCGCCTCCCTCAGGCCGCTGTTTTTCACATCCCCCGCCACTCCCACCACCGTGCACCAGTGCCCGCTCGCCTCCAGGTCGATGTGCTTGCCGATCGGATCCTCCCTACCAAACAGCCTCCGCGCCAGCCCCGCGCTCAGTATCAACGGCGGCTCGCCCGCCCCCCGCTCCTCCTCGCGGAACCCCCGCCCCGCCACAATCGGAATCCCCATCGTCTCGAAATATCCCGGCGTCACCCATCGGAACAACACCATGCCCCCGTTCTGCGCCACCGGCGGATGCCCTTCAATCCGGATGTTCGAATATGGCCGCCCCATCTCCCCGCCCGCCGGCGGCAGCGAATCGGTCAGCGCGAAGCTTCCCGCGCCCGGGATCCGCCCCAGCCTCCGCTCCAGTTCGTTAAAGAACGCCGTCCGCGCCGCCGCCGTCGGATAGTGCCTGGTTCGCGGCGCCAGCGATGCCGCCACTACGTGCTCCCCGTCGAACCCCAGCGGCTCGCTCTCCAGCTTCCACAGGCTCCTCACCAGCAGCGAAGCCCCCGTCAACAACACCAGCGAAATCGCCACCTGCGCCGCTACAAGAACCCTCCGGAACAGCGTCCGCGCCGGCCCCGCCGCGCTCCACGCCGTCATCGCCTCCACCCGCGGCCTCTCCAGCGCCGGCGCCATCCCGAACAGCAGCGCCGATGCCGCCGACGCCGCCAGCGCAAACGCCAACACCCGCGCGTCCATCCGCGCCTCCCGCAGCCGCAGCAATCCCTCCGGCGCCAGCGATACCAGAATCCGCAGCAGCGCCCATCCGATTCCGCACCCCGCCACGCATCCCGCCAGCCCCAGCATCAGGCTCTCGGTCAGCGTCTGCCGCACCAGCCGCGCCCGGCTCGCTCCGATCGCCGCCCGCAGCGCCAGCTCTCTCCGCCGCGCCGCCGCCCGCGCCACCAGCAGGTTCGCCACATTCGCGCACGCCGCCACCAACAGCCCCATCACCGCTCCCAGCAGCATCCACGACGCCAGCTTCACCTCGTGTATCTGCCGGTCCCGCAGCCCCCGCACCACCAGCCGCACTTCGCTCCGCAGCTCCGCCGGCACGTCCACCCGCGCCGTCGCCTCAAACAGCGGCTCCATCCGCGCCCGCGCCTCCTCCATCGACACGCCCTCCCGCAGCCGCGCGAACGTGCGCAGAAACGAGCTTGCGTTCCGCGCTCGCCCCTGCCTCGTGTCCAGCCGCTCCGGCATCATGATCTCCACCTCGCCCCTCTGCGGCATCTCGAAGTCCCGGCCCAGCACTCCCACCACCCGCACCGGTTGATCGTCCACCGTCACCGTTTTCCCGATCACCGCCTCCGACCCTCCGAACGCACTCCGCCACAGCCCCCACGAAATCAACGCCACCTCAGGCGCCCCCGGCCGGTCGTCGTCCGCCGTGAAGTCCCGCCCGCGAGCCGGCGCCGCCCCGAACGTTTTTAGAAAATTCGCCTCCACCCGGTAGCAGTCCAGCCGCACCGGCGCCGTTCCCTCCAGCAGATCGCAGTGTTCCCCCGGCCTCATCGAGGTCATCGCCTGAAACGCCGTCTGCTGCTTTTTCCACTCCAGGTAGCTGGCCACGACGTTGAACTCGTTGCTGTCCACCGGCCCGAAGTATCCCAGCGAAACAAGCTGGTTGTCCCGCGGATACGGCAGGCGCCGGAACAGCAGCGGATCGATCACGCTGTATACCGCCGTCGACGCCCCGATCCCAACAGCAATCGTCAGGCACGCCACCAGCGTGAACCCCGGCGCTCTCCGAAACCCCCGCAGCGCATACGCCGCATCCTGCATCGCGCTCTCCACCCACGGCCGTATATGCACCGCCCGCACCTGCTCGGCCGCCGCCAGCGGGCTTCCGAACTGCTTCCGCGCCGCCGCCCGCGCTTCCTCTTCCGTGCTCCCCCGCCCCAGGTGCCATTCCTCCCGCATCGCCAGGTGGCTCTCGATCTCCTCGCGCCATTCCTCGTCCCGGCTCAGCCGCCGCTTCACCCACTCCCACATCCTCTTCATGCCGGCCTCAGCATTCTCTCCACGCCCAGCGCCACCGAAGCCCAGTTCGCCTCCTCTTCCGCCAGCCTCCTTCCGCCCGCCGCCGTCAGCTTGTAAAATCGCGCCCGCCGCCCGTTCTCCGTCGTGCGCCACGCCCCCGCAATCAGCTTCTCCCGCTCCATCCGGTGCAGCGCCGGATACAGCGACCCCTCCTCCACCCGCAGCAGTCCCCCGGAAACCTCCTGCACGTGAACCGTGATGCCGAACCCGTGATTCGCCCCTTTTTGGAGCGTCTTCAAAACCAGCAGATCGAGACTGCCTTGTAAACGGTCGCCGCGCTTCATCTCCGTCTCCCGGTCCTCTAGCCTAGACGTCTAGGAGAACGTTGTCAAGCCCCCGCCTCTACTCGAACCGCAGCGCCGCCATCGGGTCCACCCGCGCCGCCCTCCGCGCCGGAATCACCGACGCCGCCGCCGCCACAATGACCACAACCCCCGCCACCCCCGCCATCGTCGCCGGGTCCCACGCCTCCACGCCGAACAACTGGCTCGCCATCACCCGGCTCGCCGCCAGCGCCCCCGCCGCTCCGCCCGCCAGCCCCACCGCCACCGGCCTCATCCCCTCCTTGAGCACCATCGCCGCGATCTCCCGCCCCCCGGCTCCCAGCGCCACCCGTATGCCGATCTCCGGCGTCCGCCGCGCCACCGCGTACGCGATCACCCCGTAAATCCCCAGCGCCGCCAGCGCCAGCGCCGCTGCCGCAAACCCCGCCGCCAGCATCGTCTCAAATCTCCTCTGCGCCACCGACTCCCCCACAATCTGCTCCATCGTCGCCGGCCGCGCAATCGCCATCTCCGGATCCTGGGCCGCCAGCACCGCCCGCATCGCCCGCGCCACCCCCGCCGCCCCCGCCGCCCCGCCGCCCGTCCGCGCGACAAACGTCATTCCAACCGGCTCCATTCTCCAGTAATGCTCATAAATCATCATCGGTGGCTTTTGTTCCAGCTCCGTCCGCACTTCCCCCACCACTCCCACCACCTCCAGCGCCGGACTCCCCGGCCCCGCGCCCCGCACATGCCTGCCGATCGGGTCCTCATCCGGCCATAAATACCGTGCCGCGTTCTCGCTGACCACCGCCCGCGGCCGGTTCTTGTCCCCATCGTCCAAAAGCCGCCCCTTCTTCAGCGCGATCCCCATCGCCTGCCAGTAGCCCGGCGTCACAAAACGGAAATTCGCCAGCGCCGCCTTCTCCACCGGCCGCGGCGCACCGTCCGCATCCTCGATTTCGCCTACCCAGTCGTCGCCCCGCAGCGGCAACTGGTTAATCGCCGCCGCCGCCCGCACTCCCGGAATCCGCTCCAGCTTCTCCGTCGTCTCCTCCACAAACCGCCGCCGCGCCCCGTGCGCGTACTTCGGCGATAAATACGATACGTCCAGCGTGACAATCTGCGCCGTATCGAACCCCTTGTCCGCGTGCAGCACCCGGAAGAAGCTCATCGTCAGCAGTCCCCCCGCAATCAGCAGCACCGTGCTCAACGCCACCTCCACGCTCACCAGCGCCTCGCGCAGCCTCAGCCTGCCCGCCCCTTCCGTCGCCGCCCCGGCCTTCAACGAATCCTGCACCCCGATCCCCGCCAGCCTCCAGGCCGGCATCAGTCCGCACGCCATCGTCGATACCGCGATCGCGGCCCCCGCAAACGCCCACACCCTCCCGTCCATCCGCACCTCCTCCAGCCGCGCCAGCCCAACCGGCGCCCACGCCACAAACGCCTTCAACCCCGTCTCCGCAATCGCCAGCCCCGCAATCCCGCCCGCCGCCACCAGCACCAGCGCCTCCCTCAGCACCAGCCCGAATAGCTGCCCCCGGCTCGCGCCCAATGCCATCCGCACTCCCGCCTCCCGATACCGCCCCGCCGTCCGCGCCACCATCAGGTTCCCCACGTTCACGCACACAATCGCCAGCACCGTCGCCACCATCCCCAGCAGCAGCCACAGCGGGGCCCGCGAACCCCTCGTCACCTGCTTCTGCAGCGGCGCCAGCGCGATCCTCGTCTGCAGGCCGTACTGGCGCTCGATGTCTCCCAGCAGCGCGTTCATCTCCGCCGCCGCGCCCGCCTCGCTCGCCCCTCGCCTCAGCCGGATCACCGCCGTGTAGTTCAGATTGCCCGCCCCCCGCTCCCCCGCCGCGTCAATGCCCAGCGGCCGGAAAATCTGCGGCGCCTCCGCCGGCCCGAAATAAGCTCCCCACTCGTCTCCCTTCGGAAGGTGCAGCCCCGCCGGCATCACCCCAACAACCGTGTGCGCCTCCCCGTTCAGTTCCACCGTCCTCCCGACAATCCCTACATCGCCCCCAAAACGCCCGCGCCACAACGCGTCGCTCAGAATCACTTCGCCGAAATGCCCCGGCCCCTCCTCGCCGCGCAAAAAGTCCCGCCCCAGCGCCGGCCCCACGCCCAGCGTCCGGAAAAAGTTGAACGACACTCCCAGCGCCCCCAGTTTCACCGGCTCGCCCGTCCCCACCAGCGTCAGCTCCTCGTATTGCGCCAGTGCCGTGTCCTCGCACGCGCGGCAGTGCTCCCGCCACTGCTGGCATTGCCGCGCGTTCATCGGAAAGTCGCCCGCAAACGCGCTCCCCGCCGGCGGCACCGTCCGCGCCACGTACAGCCGCTCCGGCTCCCGAAATCCCAGCGGCTCCAGCAGCACTCCGTTCACGATCGAAAACATCATCGTCGTCGCGCTCAGCCCCAGCGCCAGCGTCGCCAGCGCCGTCGCCGTGAACCCCGGGCTCCGCCGCATCTGCCGCGCCGCGTACCGCAGGTCCCGCCCCAGCCTCTCCACCGCGCTCCATCCCCACATTTCCCGCGTCACTTCCCGGATCAATAGCTCGTTCCCCATCTCCCGCCGCGCGTTCCGCTCCGCTTCCTCCCGCCCCTCGCCCCGCTCCATCCTCTCGCCCGCCGCCATCGCCAGGTGCGCCCGAAGCTCTTCGCCCAGCTCCTCGTCCCGCCGCCCCCGGCTCCGCCATCGCCGCCACAATTTCATCGCCGCCTCCTACGCCTCGCTCCTCTGCGTCTTCATTAACGATGCGATCGCCGCGCTCACCCTCCCCCAACGGCTCTGCTCGGCCGCCAGGTGCTTCCTCCCCGCCGCCGTCAACGCGTAATACTTCGCCCGCTGCTTGTTCTCCGATTGCCCCCACTCCGACTTCACCCACCCCTGCTTCTCCAGCCTGTGCAGCGCCGGATACAGCGACCCCGTCTCCACCCGCAGCACATCCTCCGACCCCGCCCGAATCGCCTGCCCGATCCCGTACCCATGCTGCGCCCCCCACTTCAGCGTCTGCAGGATCAGCATATCGAGCGTCCCCTGCACCATCTCAATCCGGTTCCGGTACGGCTCGCGAGGTTTCATAAGGCTGTAGACAGTCTACACCCGTTGCCGTAGACCGTCTACTGCCATCGAGCGGACGCCGTCGCAACCGCCGCCCGTCCCACCAGCCAGCTCGGCCCCGTCTCCTCCTGCGCCCCGCAATTCATCAGCTCGCTCCACGGCCCGCGCCCCCCAGCGCCAAACCGCGCACCGTCCCCGCGCCTGGCAAAAAGTACCGCCGGATTTCCCTAATTGTCCATAACTGATAGATATTACAGAGCTTCCAGAAACGCCCGGAAGCCGCGCTGCATCCGAACTGTGGGAAGAATATTGAAGGAAAATCCCGTTCACAGCCGATGTGATTCCCATGAGGCACTGTATTTCCAAGCGCTTAGCGGATGGTTCAAAACGTGCCTTTCCTAAGTCGGGTCTATCGTAGTAGTGAAAGTAAGTGAGAGCAACGCCACAAAGCCTGATGGCACACAGTCTAAAGAAAGGAATTGGGCTTCCACCCAGCCGTCGTACAGACGTCCGCGCGCCGCATTTTTTAGTTCTCAGAACTGCACGATCATGCTACGCTCGACCATATTTCGTACCACGCGGCGGGTAAGGCCATCTCCAATCCTGTGCCGAGGGAAAAAGACGCAGCCGAAGTCCTCCGGGACGAGATCAAGCAACTTCTCCCCGAAGCCAGCCAGTGGATCGCCACCCCCCACGAACTCCTGGGCGGGCAAACCCCGGAGCAACGAATCGCCGCCGGCGACCTGAAATCGGTCCGCGATCTTCTCTATTCGATCGTCTACATTGGTGTCTCCTAGTCCGGCGTTCACCCCCTGCCGCGCGTGAACCTCACCCGCTACGCCCTCCTCGCCCGCACGCACGTCTCCGGTTTCTGGTACCGCGCCGCTCCTCCGCCGTACTTCGCCAACTTACTCTCCGCTACACACCCTGCACACCCCCAGCCGTTTCTCGCCCGGCGCCGCCGACCACTCCGCCTTCGAAATCCTCTACCTCGCCGAGGATCACGACACCTGTCTCCACGAAGTCGGGGCTCTCCTGGGTTCCCGAACCGAACCCGTTTCCGATCCCAAGGCGGGCGGCCGCACCGTCTTTCCCGTCGAGGTCCATCTGCGCTCCATCGCCGATCTCACCGACCCCTCTCAGGCCCTCGTGATCGAAACCAACGCTCAGGAGCTCACCGGCGATTGGCGCACCTTCGCACAGCGCTTCGGCTTCCGCCTTTCCTCCTCGCCCCACGCCGGCCCCGCGCCCACCCAACTCTTCGGCGGCGCGCTCTTTCAGGCGGGCTTCGAGGGCCTCATCAGCTTTTCCGCGAAATGCCCCGACCGCAAAATCCTCGCCGTCTTTCCCGCTCGCCTCGCCGCTCCATCCCGGCTCAAGTACGACTACTCCGACGCCGGCGGCCACGGGTACACCGTCAGCATCCCGTAGTCTCCCCTTACCGCCAACCCCTCTGATACCGCCCCATATACGCGCTCTCTCCCACCGCGTGCTTCCGCAGCGCCTTTTCGAGCGCCCCCCGCTGCGCTCCCTGCGCCAGCCCCAGCCTCGCCGTGTCCAGCGCGAAGAGCCGGAAAAAATACCGGTGCGTCCCCCCTTTCGCCGGCGGACACGGCCCTCCATATCCCCGCCTTCCAAAATCGTTCGTCCCGCTCAGCCCCCCGCCCTCCGCTTCACCTCCGTCTCCCAGCGAATGCACCTCGGCCGGAATGTCCCACAATAGCCAGTGATTCCACGTCCCGCCCGGCGCGTCCGGATCGTCCATGATCAGCGCGAAACTCCGTGTCCCCTCCGGTTCTCCCTCCCATCGCAGCACCGGCGGCTCGTCCTTCCCTTCGCACGTGAATTCCCGCGGAATCGCGCCGCCCTCCGCAAAATCGTCAATCCTCAGCCGGAACGCCATCGCTTTCCTCCTCTCCGCTTCCCTTCCTCGCACGTACCTCGCCACCCCGCGGCGCTCCCCCAATCCGCTCCGCTATCGGTCCCCGGTGCATCATTGGCCGCCCGCGTGCTCCCTCTTCCATTGCCGCCCCCGACGGCGGCGGCCCTCTCGAAAGGTGAGTGCTTTGACCCAAGTTGAGGATTCCGGCGCGCGCTGGGAACACTTCCCTCACGGCGCCGACATCGGCATCCGCGGCATCGGCCCCTCGCAGGCCCAGGCCTTCGAGCAGACCGCCCTCGCCCTCACCGCCGTGCTCACCGATCCTTCGCTCGTCCTCCCCCGCCGCCGCATCGCCATTCATTGCGAAGCCGCCGGCCCCGAGGCCCTGCTCGTCCAGTGGCTCAATTCCCTGGTCTACGAAATGGCCGTCCGCCGCATGATCTTCGGCCGCTTCGAAGTCCACCTCGCCGGCTCCGCCCTCGACGCCGAGGCCTGGGGCGAGCAGGTCGACGTCCCCCGCCACCAGCCCGCCGTCGAGGTCAAAGGCGCAACCTACACCAGCCTGTTCGTCGGCCGCTCCCCCAACGGCGCCTGGGTGGCGCAGTGCGTCGTCGACGTCTGAGGAATCTCTCATGGATCCATCCCTGCTCCGCCAAATCACCGATTCCGAGTGGCGCATCGAGCCCCACGGCAAAATGCGCGTCCCCGCCGTCCTGTTCGCCACCGCTCCCCTGATCGCCGCCATGGACGCGAAAGTCTACGAGCAAATCGTCAATGTCGCCTCGCTCCCCGGCATCCAGCGCGCCGCCTTCGCCATGCCCGACGCCCACTGGGGCTACGGCTTCCCCATCGGCGGCGTCGCCGCCTTCGACCCCGATGACGCCGGCGTCGTCTCGGCCGGCGGCGTCGGCTTCGACATCTCCTGCGGCGTCCGCCTCCTGCTCACCGGTCTCGAAGCCTCCGCTCTCGCCCCCGTCCGCCACGCCCTCGCCGACGCCCTCTTCCACCACGTCCCGGCCGGCGTCGGCAGCCGCGGCCTCATCGATCTGTCCGACTCCCAGCTCGATGACATGCTCGGGCAGGGCGCCGCCTGGGCCTTGAGCCTCGGCTACGGCGTCCCCGCCGATCTCGACCGCACCGAGGAGCGCGGCGTCATGGCCGGCGCCCGCCCCGATTGTGTCTCCGATTTCGCACGCAACCGCCAACGCCGCGAAATGGGCACCCTCGGCTCCGGCAATCACTACCTCGAAGTCCAGCGCGTCGCCGAAATCTTCTCCCCCTCCCCGGCCGCCGCATTCGGCCTCCGCCTCCACGACGCCGTCGTCAGCATCCACTGCGGCTCCCGCGGCCTCGGCCACCAGATCGGCACCGAATTCCTCCGCGACATGGTCGCCCTCGCCCCCTCCTTCGGCATCGACCTCCCCGACCGCGAGCTCGCCTGCGCCCCCATTCGTTCCCCGCTCGGCGAATCCTACCTCGGCGCCATGCGCGCCGCCATCAACTGCGCCCTCGCCAACCGCCAGATCATCACCCACCTCGTCCGCCGCGCCTTCGCCGAAGTCCTCCCCCACGCCGAACTCGCCGTCCTCTACGACGTCTCCCACAACACCTGCAAGCTCGAACCACACTCCGTCGACGGCCGCCCCAAACAACTCTTCATCCACCGCAAAGGCGCAACCCGCGCCTTCGGCCCCGGCCACCCCTCCCTTCCCGAGTCCCTCCGCTCCACCGGCCAGCCCGTCCTCATCGGCGGCACCATGGGCACCTCGTCTTACGTCCTGGCCGGCACCCCCGATTCCGAGCGCGTCTCCTTCAGCTCCTCCTGCCACGGCGCCGGCCGCCTCATGAGCCGCCATCAGGCCTCCAAAACCTGGAGCGGCCGCCAGCTCGTCGACCAGCTCGCCGCCCATGGCATCCTCATCCGCTCCCCCTCCACCCGAGGCATCGCCGAAGAGGCCCCCGGCGCTTACAAGGACGTCACCGCCGTCGTCGAAGCCGCCGAATCCGCCGGCCTCTCCCGCCGCGTCGCCCGCCTCGAACCTCTTATCTGCATCAAAGGCTGAGCCGCCGCTCTCGCGCCCACCCCACGCGGTGTAGGATGTCTCTGTGCCCGGCGCCCCCGCTTCCCTGACACGCCGTCAAGCCCTCCGCCTCGCCGCCGGCGCGCTCCCCCTTCCCGCCGCCTCCGCTTCTCTTCCCATCCTCGGCCGCTCCGGCCCCGGCCCCGCCTCCGACCCTCCCTACCTGAGCAACGGTCTCCTCGGCCTCCGTCCCTCGCCTCTCGCCCTCACCGCCGCCCCCGCCTACGCCGCCGGCTTCACCTACCGCCATCCCGTCCAACTTGTGCCCTGCCTCGCCCCCGCCCCGTTCCCTCTCGGCGCCGATATCCGCTTTGACGGATCCAGCCTCCTCGACGATCCCGCCCGCGCCGTCCCTCTCAGCCAGAAAATCGATTTTCAAACCGGCGGCCTCGAAACCGAGTTCCATTTCACCACCCCCGCCGGCGCCCGCCTTCACGTCCGCGTCCTCCAGTTCGCCTCCCGCAGCCAGCCCAGCCTCCTCTGCCAGCGCGTCGAGCTCCGCGCCGATTCCGCCGCCACCCTCACCTACTCCCCGCGCATCCTGTTCGACCTCGCCCCCGGCTCCTCCCCTCACGGCCGCCTCCCGCCCGGCGCCGAAGCCGACGCCTGGGCCGAAGTCCACCCCGCCAACGGCTCCTCACGCCTCGGCATCGCCTGCCGCGTCGAAGCCGGCCCCGGCTGGCGCCGCCTCGATTCCCTCTCCGCCTGGCAAGCCTCCGCCCGGCCCGGCGACACCCTCGTCATCTCCACCATCGCCGCCCTCGTCTCCAGCTTCTATCACCCCGACCCCGGCCTCCAGGCCATCCGCATGGCCAACTGGGGCCTCCTCACCGGCTGGACAAAACTCTGGCACGACAACCGCAGCCTCTGGGACGATCTCTGGCTCTCCCGCGTCTCCATCGACGGCCCCGCCGCCGACCAGCGCGCCCTCGATGCCGCCTTCTTCTATCTCCACTCCAGCCTCCACCCTTCCAACCTCAACGGCATGCCCCCCTACGGCCTCTCGCAAAGCGAGCACTACTTCGGCCACAGCTTCTGGGACACCGAAACCTGGTCGTTTCTCCCCGTCCTCCTCGCCGCCCCCGACGCCGCCCGCTCCCTTCTCGAATTCCGCCTCCGCGGCCTCGAATGGGCCCGCCGCGCCGCCGCCCTGTTCGGCTACCGCGGCCTCCAGTTCCCCTGGGAAGCCTCGCCCCTCGACGGCGAAGAGGTCACGCCTGTCTTCGCCGCCACCGGCTGGGCCGAGCAGCACATCGTCCCCGACGTCGCCCTCGCCTTCTGGATGTACCAGCTCGCCGCCGGCGATCGCTCTTTCCTCGCCCGCGGCTCCTGGCCCGTCCTCAGCGGCGTCGCCCAATGGATTCTCAGCCGCGGCTCCTTCACCCCCCGCGGCTTCGAGATCACCAACATCATGGGCCCCAACGAACAGGAAAACGGCGTCTCCAACAGCGCTTATGTCAACCTCGCCTGCCGCATGGCCCTCGAAGCCGCCGTCGCCTGCGCCGCCCTCGCCGGCGAGCGCGCTCCTTCCGAATGGTCCCGCGCCGCCCGCTCCCTGTTTCTTCCCCAAGACGCCCAGGGGACGCTCATCGCCGGCGATGCCTCGCCCCGCAACGCCTTCGCCGATCTCAGCTTCCTCTACGTCTTCGAGCCCCCCGTCGCCCCCGATGCCCTCCGCCGCGCCTGCGACTCCTTCCTCCGCGCCCCGCGCGAACCCTCCATCGGCTTCGCCTCCGCCGCCCAGGCCTCCCTCGCCGCCGCCCTCGGCCACCGCTCCGCCGCCGCCGATCTCTTCCGCGCCGCCTGGGAGCCCTTCTGGCTCGAACCCTTCGGCATGATCCGCGAAGCCGCCTCCCAGTCCTACGGCTGCTTCCTCACCGATTACGGCTCCCTCCTCCAAACCGCCATGCTCGGCTTCACCGGCCTCCGCATCCGGGCCGGCGACTGCGCCGCCCTCAACGCCTCCCTCCCCGCCGCCTGGAAGCAGATCTCCCTTGCCCGCCTCTTCCTCCACGGCCGCGCCTTCAGCCTCCAGGCCACCCACGCCGCCCGCCCCCGCCTCACCCCACTCACCGCCTAACCTCCGCGCAGCCCTCGCCCTCCCCGAAGTAAACTATAAAAATATGCAGGTCCTGCAGGCCGGCGATCACAAACTCCTCCTCCTCGAGCTCGATCCCGACCTCGTCACCAACGTCGTCAAGCAAACCGGCTTCGAGTTCCGCATCGACGATACCGAGCGCAGCCTCAGCCTCGACCTCACCGCCCCCGACCGCCAGGCCCCCCTCCTCTTATTCGATGCCGCCGACCCCGGCAACCTCGGCTGGTTCTCCCGCTGCCAGTTCTACGTCGACGGCCGCAGCGGCAACGTCCTCCAAACCCCCATCGCCGTCGCCAATCTCAAGGACCGCTCCGGCCGCATCCTCCCCCACGCCATCCGCATCCGCATCGCCAAGGAACTCCCCGCCTCCTTCCGCCTCCCCGGCAAACAGCCGGTCACCGAGCAGATGATCTACGCCGTTCTCTTCAACCTCCTCAGCGCCCTGCTCAACACCGGCGTCGGCGTCTGCGGCGGCTCCTCCATCAAACCCCTGGCCGGCCGCACCGAACACTTCGGCGCCCGCAACTGATCCCACCCGTGAAACTCTCCCTCGCACTCCTGCTCGTCCCCCTCGCCTTCGCCGCTCCCCCCGACGGCATCGCCTTCTCGCCCTCCGGCCAGCTCCAGTTCCCCGCTTCCTACCGCGAGTGGATCTTCCTCAGCTCCGGCCTCGGCATGACCTACGGCCCCTCCGCGCCCTCGGAACCCTCCTTCGATAACGTCTTTGTCAACCCAACCGCCTACCGCCAGTTCATCTCCACCGGTCGCTGGCCCTCCGGCTCTTTATTCGTCCTCGAAGTCCGGCGCGCCCAGTCCCAGGGCTCCATCAACCGCGGTGGCCATTTCCAATCCACCCCCATCGCCTGGGAAATCCATCTCAAGGACCCCTCCCATCTCGACCCCAAACAATTCCCCGGCGGCTGGGCCTTTTTCGAATTCCCCACCGGCTCAGGCGCTGCCTCCCCCGTCCCTACCTCGGCCTCCTGCTACTCCTGCCACTCCGCCCACGGCGCCGTCGACACCACCTTCGTCCAGTTCTACCCAACCCTCATCGAGCCCGCGAAAAAATTCGGCGTCTTCCACCCCGATTCGCATTA
>DAIDHC010000080.1 GCA_027452065.1 Bryobacterales bacterium | reverse complement strand
TTGTTTGGCGGATGGTCAGTTCTTTACCGTCATGGCGTCGGAGTTGATGGCTTTTTTGCCGGTGATGCCTTCGAGTCCGGCGAGGACGCCGCGGTATTCCTTTTTGTCGCACTGCATGGCGACGCCGCCCTTTTTTTCGCCGTCGGCCCAGGTCAGGCCGACGAAGTGTTTTTTGGATTTGGAGAGGGCCATCAGCGCGCCGAGGCCGAGCGTGACGACGCCCAGGCCGATGGCGGCGCCGACGCGGCGGTGGACATCCTGGCCGTAGCTGATCTCGGTGACCGCCGATGCCGGTATGTCGAGGACGTCGTGCTTATTCCGGACAAATCGGACCTTGGCGGTGTCGAGGTACAGCTTCATGCCCGTTCCGACTTTCAGATCGGGCACGGAACCGCCGTCGTAAGTGACCTTGTAGGCGTTGTCACCGGCCAGGAGAGTGGCCGGCAGTGAGATACAGACGATGAGTGCGATCAACTTCTTGAGCCGCATGGAATTGAGTCTCCTCCCGAAGCGTTGAGTCGATCGCATCCGCGGGGCGGAGGGGCGATCGAAGGCGGGGTTCAGTATACGCTTGAAATTTGTGGCACGGACGGGAATTTGAGGCATGGGAGTACGGGTACGCGTAGTATTGCGGCCCGGCGCACAGAGGCGATGGAGGTGGGGGCGGGCGGAGAGTAGACTTGGTGGGCGGAGGGTGAGCGCGATGGGGAGGAAGGTGGCGAGGTGGGCGGCGGGGGGGTAGCGGCGGCGGCTGTCTGTTGGGGCGCGTGGGGGCAGGGGACGGATCCGTATCAGCCGGAG
This sequence comes from Bryobacterales bacterium, assembly GCA_027452065.1. Classification (GTDB taxonomy): domain Bacteria; phylum Acidobacteriota; class Terriglobia; order Bryobacterales; family Bryobacteraceae; genus JAJYKC01. The sequence continues at coordinate 9,225 of DAIDHC010000080.1, read as the reverse complement.
CCGTACGTGAAGATACGGCATCCGGAGTGGAGCCGGAATGCGGCGATTTACGAGCTGAACACGCGGCAGTTTACGCGCGAGGGGACGTTCAAGGCGGCTGAGCGGGAGCTGCCGCGGCTGAAGGCGTTGGGCGTAGCCATTGTGTGGGTGATGCCGGTGCAGAAGATCGGGGTGAAGAACCGGAAGGGGGAGCTGGGGAGCCCGTATTCGATATCCGATTACTACAGCGTGAATCCGGAGTTCGGCACGATGGAGGACTTCAAACATTTTGTGGCGGCGGCGCATGGGGAGGGTCTGCACGTGATTCTGGACTGGGTGGCGAATCACACGGCGTGGGACAACGTGCTGGTGGGCGAGCATCCGGACTGGTATCAGAAGAACTGGAAGGGTGATTTCACGCCGACACCGTGGCAGGACTGGACCGACATCATCAACCTGGATTATTCGAAGCCGGGGCTGAGGAAGTACATGACCGGGGCGATGGTGTGGTGGGTGAAGGAGACCGGGATTGACGGGTTTCGCTGCGACGTGGCGGGGTATGTGCCGGTGGATTTCTGGAACAACGCGCGGAGGGAGCTGGATGCGGTGAAGCCGGTGTTTATGCTGGCCGAGTGGGAGTCGCGGGACCTGCATGCGCGGGCCTTCGATATGACGTACGGGTGGAGCTGGTATGAGGCGGTGCATGCGATTTGCATGGGGAAGGCGCGGGGGCTGGGAGGGCTGATCGGGTATTACGCGACGAACCAGGGAGCGTGGCCGGCCGATGCGATGCGGATGACGTTTGTGAGCAACCATGACAAGAACTCGTGGGACGGGACGGAGTTTGAGCAGTTCGGCAGGGGGGTGAGGGCGGCGATGGTGCTGTCTGTTGTGGGCGAGGGGATGCCGCTGGTGTACAGCGGGCAGGAGGCGGGGAACCGGAAGCGGCTGAAATTTTTCGAGCGGGATCCGATCGAGTGGCGGCCGGATGGGAACGGGGATCTGTACCGGAGGCTGATTGGGCTGAAGAGGAAGAACACGGCGCTGTGGAATGCGCACTGGGGGGCGCGGATGATTGCGGTTGGGAATTCGGCGCCGGAGCGGGTGTTGAGCTTTGTGCGGGAGAACAAGAAGGACAAGGTTTTTGCGGCGATCAATTTTTCGGGGGGCGAGGAGGAGGTGGAGTTTCGGGACAGCTTGGGGTGGGGCAAGTATACGGATGCGCTGAGCGGGGAGGCGGTGGAGGTGGGGAAGGGGACGAAGATGACGCTGGAGGGGTGGGGGTATCGGGTGCTGGTGGGGCGGTGAGTGCGTGTGGTGGAATCGAGATAGGAGCGAGGCGGTGAAGATTTGGAAGAAGGCTTGGGCGGCGTTGAGAAGGAAGGCGGCGGCGCGGCGGGCTGTTGGGTTGCGCGAGCACTTCGCGCAGTACCGTGGAGTTGGGAGGGAGGCTTTTCAGGCGCTCGGGGGTGGGGAGGAGTTTCTGCGGGCGGAGCGGGCGGCGTGGGAGGACAGGCGAGGCAAGGAGTGAGGGGGCGTTAGGTGCAGTGAAATAAAAAAGGCCGGCTGCGCGGGGCGGCCGGCCTTTTGGTTTGTTGAAGCGGGTTAGTCGCCGAAAGAGCCGACTTCTTCGCGGGACTCGGCGGCGGGCTTGGGGGCCGCAGGTTTGGCGGAGGCCAGGAGGCTGTCGAGGGGGACGAGGCCTTCGACGGGCTTTTCGCCGAGGACGTGGTCTTTGTAGAGCTTCATCATGCGCTCGTCTTCGGCCTGCTTCAGCTTGGCGTCGCGCTGGCGCTTCTTTTCTTCGCGGGCGGTTTTGGCGATGCCCTTTTCGTCGAGGTCGTGCTGGGCTTCGGCGGCGACGGCGGTCTGGTCGAGGACGAGGTGGTGTTCGAGGGTTGGCAGGGCGACCTGCTTGTTGCCGGCGAAGATTTCGTGGCGGCCCTTTTCCTCGTACCACTTGGTCAGCGTGGCGGTCATGTGCATCTTTTCGATGATGTTGCGCCAGCCTACGCCGGTGTTATAGGCGCAGAAGGAGATTTCGCCGTCCTGGGTGGCGTAGGGGATGATGCACTGTTCGGTGCGGCGGAAGTCGTAGTTGAACAGATCCTGGAACCACATGCCGGCGATGAAGAGGAAGTTCCAGCGGTCGCGGCGGCGGAGTTCGATGTCGGTTTTGGTGCGGTCGCCGGAGACCTTGCCGTAGCTGCGGCCGGTGGCGCCGAAGGTTTTGTCGAACTTCTTCATGAGGTCGACGAGCTTGAAGTGGGTGGGGGCTTCGAAGGGGTTGTAGTTACGGAGCAGGGCCAGGGCCATGCCGAAGACGGAGAGGAAGCGGCCGCGGGAAGCGTCGTTGACGTGCTGGACGTCGCGGGCGAGCTGTTCGCCGTTGAGGAAGGCGGTGACGGGGCGGAATTCCTTGGTTTCCTTGTCGACCATGACGGCCATGCCGATGCCGCAGTTGGGATGGCAGCCGCAGCTCAACTGGCCCCAGTCGGCGGCGGGGCCATGGATGAGGTCGGCCCAGTCGGAGAAGGTGCTCATGAAGGAGATGGGGAACCAGTCGCGGATGGGCTCGCCCATGCCGACCTGATTTTTGACGTCGTGGGCGAGGTGGGAGAGGGTGTAGCGCTGGGCGGCGCGGCGCTCGTCGGTGACGGCTTCGTCGCGGCCGGTGAAGGAGACGGGCTGGAAGGAGAGGAAGGAGATCTTCTTGGGGTTGTCGAGGGCGAACTGGATGATCTTGCCGACCTGCTCGTTGTTGATGCCGTTGATGATGGTGGTGACGGGGACGATTTCGACGCCGGCTTTGTGGAGGTTTTCGATAGCCTGGATCTTGACGTCGAACAGGTTGCCGACGGCGCGGTGGGAGTTGGCGGCGTTGCCGATGCCGTCGAACTGGAGATAGGCGTAGCGGAGGCCAGCCTCGGCGGCTTTTTCGGCGAACTCGAGGCTGCGGGCGAACTCGATGCCGTTGGTGGCGGCCTGAACGCTGTTATAGCCGACTTTGCGGGAGTAGCGGCAGGCGTCGAGGAAGTAGGGGGAGAGGGTGGGCTCGCCGCCGGAGAACTGGACCGACATCTGGCGGCGGGGCTTGATGGAGATGGCGTTGTCGAGCAGGGTCTTGATGTCTTCCCAGGAGAGTTCGTGGACGAAGCCGACCTGGTTGGCGTCCATGAAGCAGGGGTCGCACATCATGTTGCAGCGGTTGGTGAGGTCGATGGTGAGGACCGAGCCGCGGCCGTGGGTGATGTTGGAGGAGCCGTGCTTGTGGAGGCCGGTGTCGTTGTGGGCGCGGATGTCGCGGCCGGGGAAAACGTCCTCGAGGTGCTTGAAGAAGGCGGGGTCCATGGCCATGACGTCCTCGAAGTGGCCGTGGATGGGGCAGTCCTTCTCCATGAGGATTTTTCCGTCACGCTCGATGATGCGGGCTTTGATTTCGCCGACCTTTTGGGTGCGCAGGATGTCGACCGGGAGCTCGCCGTCGAGGATTTTCTTGCGGATATCGGGGACGCACTTGGGGCAGAGGGAATCGGTTTCGCGGGGCCAGCCGAGCTTGGGCTTTGCCTTCTCGTAGCTCTTGAGGAGGGGCTTGTCCGACCATTTCGGGGTGAAGGAAGGGTTGGGGCGGATCTGATTGAGCTTGTCAAACACCACCCAGGCGGCGTTGGCGGCCAAGGTGACGGCTTTTTCAGCGTACTTAATGGGTTTGTGCATAAGGATCGGCGCCTCGGAAACTCCGTTTTTTTGGATTGGATCGCCAGCAGCGGGCGGTACGTAACCCATACAACAGTCTGGCTTCTTGCTTCTGATGCAGTATAGTCCGCGGGGTCGAGGGAGCGCTACAGACAGGAGTCAAAAGGCACATTTTGTTAGGCGTATGGGGAAATCGGGGATTGAACGGAGGAGAGGATCGGGTGAGTGACCGGGGGTGAAGCGTAGTATTTTGTTGGGAGTGGGGGCGGTACGGCGAACGGAAGAGACAAGGAGGCGGGCGGAAATGGCGGAGGTGAGCATCCGGTCGGCCGAGGAGCGGGACCGGGAGGCGATCGTGGCGATTTACAACCACTATGTGGTGCACACGGCGGTGACGTTTGACCTGGAGCCGTACACGGTGGAGGGGCGGCTGGGGTGGTTCGAGCAGTTTGGAGAGACGGGGAGGTACCGGCTGCTGGTGGCCGAGGGCGGGGGGCGGGTGATGGGTTACGCGGGGACGACGCGGTTCCGGCCGAAGGGGGCTTACGAGACGACCGTGGAGACGATGGTGTATTGCGCGCCGGTGAAGGCGGGACTGGGGATCGGCGGGCGGCTTTACGAGGCGCTGTTTGCGGCGATTGAGGGCGAGGACGTGCATCGGATTGTGGCCGGGTATGCGCTGCCGAACGAGGGGTCGGCGAGGCTGCATGAGAAGTTCGGGTTCCGGCTGGTTGGGGTGTTCCGGGAGAACGGGCGGAAGTTCGGGAAATATTGGGATGTGGCGTGGGTGGAGCTGTGGCGTGGGTGGAGCGTGCAAGCGGGAGCGGTTGAGTGTATAATTCGGACACGGAAAGCCAAAATGGAAATCCGTACTAGAAAAATGGAGAATTGCGACGATGCCGAAAGATCCCCAGCAACCAAATCCACCCAAGGTTGGGTTCGACGCTCTCGCCGAAAAGTTGGTCCCCGATCCGACTAAGCAACTTGATGCCGTCGCCCTGAGCGGGTTCGTAGGAAGAAGCGCACAGCAGGGATATGTCCGGCTTTACGACGACGCCGGTTTCCAAAGTTATTTTGAAATATCGGTTTCCGATATTCTCCATAGCGAACAGCTACCGGCGACACAAGCGCCGATGGGAGGATCGCTCGTCTACGTGAAGCGTAGCGCTCCGCTGCGGAGGGTGCAGGTTTCAACGGAGATCGAAGCCCGGTTCCTTGAGGGTCCGATGTCGGCGGCTGCGGCGAGCTCCACGGGCTCTTCTTCATTGACTGGGGCAAGCGGGGTGGTGGTCGTACGTCGGGGGCGGCCACACGTGACTGTTGTTTGCGGTCGGAGTGATGCCCCCACGAGTTGCGCCGACGTGTGCCCGGGTCATCATACGCTCGGATGTTGGGGCGGCCTGTGGACGTGGGACGGCGGGAACTGCCCATAAGCGGACACTTGTCTGAAACCGGGAGGCAGACTGCCGCGCGCCGGGGACCAGGAACGCAATTTTCCGCTGACGCAAGAGACGGTGATTCCGTATCTTTTGCGCCGCGGGCATTTGACGTCCGAAGAGTTGGTTGAGAACGGCGTCAAAGTCTTCGACGTCAGTCGGCGAAACGGCAATTTTCGCGTTGAGCGACAGTCGGGGCAGGGGTTTCTGCTGAAGCAGGCGCGTGAGCTGAACGCTTTTCGGACCGTGGCCCGGGAGGCGCAGATGTACGGCGCATTTCAAACGTTGCCCGCGCCGCATCCGTTGCGCCGCTACACTGTGCCGCTTGTCGAGTATGACGCCGAAGACGGCGTCCTCGTCCTGAGCGGCGTGCCGGGGGGACATTCGCTGGCGGCGCACCACGCGGAAGGCGGGTTTCCGTTGCGGCCCGCGAAGTGGATGGGGCGCGCGCTGGCAGCCCTGCACCGCCTTGCGCCCGCATCCTTGCCGAACGGCCTGACCGAGGTACTGCAGCGCCGGCCGCCGCATGCGCTCTTCCTTCACCGGCCGGACCACGCATTCTACTTCGGCGCGAGTCATGGAGCTTTGAAAGTCGTGCAGTTCATGCAGTCGTTCCCGGCTTTCGGCGCACTGATCGATGCTCTGAGAGCAGAGTGGCGGCCGGACTGCCTCATTCATTCTGACGTGAAGGGAGACAACATTCTTCTTCTCGTCCGGACGGGCGGAATTTCCGCCTGGCTCGTCGATTGGGAAATGGCTGCGCTTGGCGACCCGGCCTGGGACGTCGGCTCGATGTTCGCCGACTATCTTGGCGTGTGGCTTTCGTCAGTCCCGATTACCGGCGAACACCCACCGGCGCACTACCTCTCACTTGCTGGTGTTACACTCACCAAGCTCCGGCCCGCGATTTGCGCCTTCTGGGCATCGTATCGGAGGGCTCGCGGCCTGACGGGCCAAGCCGCTGCAATTTTTCTGGTGTCGGCGACGCGATACAGTGCAGTCCGGCTGATTCAGCGGGTGCATGAGCGGACCCGCGAGGCCATTGACTTAGGGTCCGATACTATTTGTCAGTTGCAGTTGAGCTGGAATGTGCTCCGGGAGCCGGAGTTGGCGTGCCGGCATTTGCTCGGTCTGGATCTCATCCCGCAGGGGGAAGCATGAGTTTGTACTTCTCCGCACTGGAAGATGCCGTTCGGCCCATCGGCTTCTTGAACGACACGCAATTCACTTGGTTCGGGGTTGCTTCAGACGCGCTCAGCCCGCCGGTCCGCCAGGCCATTACTCCGGAGACCATCCAACGTTTCCTCCGGCACGAGTTGCAGCAAACACTGTACAGCCAGTTTTACACAAAGGGGACGCCGAGCCCGTACGCGGAAGAGGATGGCTGGGCGCCGGAGGACGCCAGTTTCGTTGCGACGCTGGCGGCAGCCAACCGGAACAAAGACACTCTCGAGAATGGCTGGACAGCACGCGAGTTTCGCGATTGCCGCATCGTGATAGACAGGCGAGGGCTGTCGCTGGAAGTGCCTCCGGAGGTGTGCGTTCCGCCGGTGGAGGAACCGCTGACCTCTCCCATTCCGGTTTCTCTGCGCGCGCCAAGCGCGCGGCCGAATCTGTCGCCGGGCTATTACGTGGTTCTCGGCAATGTGCCGGCGCCTGAAAGTGACGAAGTGGTCCGGCTCTACTGGCATCTGACCGCGGAAGGCGCGGCACATTGGGTACGGTGCACGACAGAGGCTCTCAACGCGGAAAGCCTGCCGTTCCACTTGAAGGTGCTACGCTCACCGGCGCTGTTCGCACGCTGCGACGCGGGCGTACTCTATCTGCCGCAGTCGGCGTTGGAAACGGCGAGGCCGGCGCTCGAGGATATTTACGCAGCGGTGGCGGGGCAGCTAGGTTCAACGGCGCCAGCCTTTACCCTTGCCCTGGCGCCCGGGCTCGCGCTTGCGGAGTCGCCCGGGATCGATAGTTTCGGCTTACACCGTTGCGGCTTGATTGCCGACGGGATGGTCCGCTCGCAGGCTGAAGGACGTACGGATTTGGCGAGCCGCATGAACTGTGTCCTGGATTGCTGGACCAAGGCAGGACTGGAGATCGAACGCCCGTACCTCAACCCTGGATCACGCGAAATCTATGAAGCACTGCGTCTGCCGCTTCGAGGCGCCGGAACTCTCGCGGCTTCGATGGAGCGCAAGCCGGTTATCGATCCGCCTGCTTGCCTTGAGGTTTCCATCGAGATCGCAACGTCGCTGGCGCGCGAAGCAATTTGGGACGGTGGGCGCTGCACGTGGCTGGGCGCGGAATTGCCCGGACCAGACGGCGCATCTTATGGGACGCTGCCGGCCGACGTGTATTCGGGAACGGCGGGCCTGGGATTGTTTCTCGCCGCGCTGTGGAACGTCGCGCGCATACAAGAGGTCCGGCAGGCCGCGATCGGCGCCGTGCGCCAGTCGCTGGCAGGGGTGGAGGCCCTGCGAGAAACCAATGTACTCGGGCTCTACACAGGGGCTCTGGGTGTCTGCTGGGCGGCGGTGCGGGCGGGTATCTCCCTGGAAGAATCAGGGCTCGTGGCGGATGCAGCCAGTCAGTTGCGGCTTTGCCGGGATGAAGCGTATCGAAACGGCGGTAAGGAATGGGATCTGGTGGCTGGCCAGGCCGGCGCGATCCTGGGCGTGCTTTGGCTGCGGCACGCGCTGGGCGACGACGCATTGCTGGAATGGGCGGCATTTTTGGGGGCGGCCCTGATTGCGGCGGGCAAGCGCGATAGAGCCGGACGGCTGTCCTGGCGATTGCATCCCGGGCGGGGTGCACCGGCCTTGACAGGTTACTCGCACGGCGCCGCGGGTGCGGGCATCGCGCTGTTGGAACTCGGAGCGGCAGTCCGTCACGAGGCATTTGAGGAGGCCGGGCTGGCGGCTTTCGCCTATGAGCGCCGGTGGTTCGATGCTGAGCGCTCGAACTGGCCGGATTTTCGCCGAACTGGCGGCAGGCCGCATCAATTGCCGTACCCATTTTCGACGGCATGGTGCCATGGCGCACCGGGCATCGCTTTATCCCGGCTGCGGGCCATGCAACTCGCGCCGCGTCCGCAGGTTGCCGAAGAGTTAGGGGCTGCGTTGGCGACGACAAGTCAGGCCACGGCCGCGATGCTGGACGCGCCGGGGACGACGTTCTGCCTGTGTCACGGGCTGGCCGGCAATGCAGAAGTGCTGAGCTTGTGCGCCGATCAGCCGGCGCCCTCCCTGGTTTGGCGTGTCGCCGCATACGGCCGGCAAAACTATGGGGCGGGACGGGCGCCGTGGCCATGTGGGCCGTATCTCGCGGATGTTCCTGGCCTGATGCTCGGGCGGGCTGGAATCGGGCACTTCTATCTACGCTTGTTCGATCCATCTGTCCCCTCCGTGCTCCTGCCCTATCCGTGACGCTCACGCGCCGCAGCGGATTCGATACTTACCCTCTGGTCTCTCGCAGAGCTTGCGCAGCCGCCGCCACAACAGGTCCACTGCCCGGTGCGGACCCTCATGATCGCGGCGATCGCATACCGGTGCAACGCGGAAAGAGGACGATCTCGGTGTTAGTGCCGGTTTAGGACAGCGACGATCTCGTCGGATTTGATGGCGGTTAGGCTCTCGGTCTTGACGTGACGGTTTGACGGCGGTCGAAGCCGGCCCATAGCTTGCATTGGACCATTCTGAGCGAGGAGTGCGTGATCGGGGTTGATACAATTAAGGTGTGCCGAAAGTCACCATTGACGGAAAGACAGTGGAGTATGAGAGCGGGAAGCTGCCGTACGACGAGCATGGCAAGCCGGAATCGCTGCTGGACGTTTGTTTGAATTTCGGCATCCACCTGGAGCACGCCTGCGGGGGAAGCTGCGCGTGCACGACCTGCCACGTGATTGTGAAGAGCGGGGAAGAGAACCTGTCGGAGGCCGAGGACGATGAGCTGGACCGGCTGGAGATGGCGCCGGGGTTGACGCTGCACTCGAGGCTGGGATGCCAGGCGGTGGTGAAGGGGGACGTGGAGGTGGAGATTCCGACCTGGAACCGGAATTACGTGAGCGAGGGCGGGGGCTCGATCAACCTGGGCGGGGCGATTCCGCCGGCCAAGAACG
>DAIDHC010000079.1 GCA_027452065.1 Bryobacterales bacterium | reverse complement strand
GGCGGGGCGATGGGGTGAGGCGGGGACGACGAGACGCGGCCGAGGGACCGGTCGAGAGGGTCCGGCGGGCGGGTGTGACGGACAAGGGGTAAAAACTGCGATTTTTTTTGTGCGTGCGGGGGAACGGGGAATCAATGGGTTGCGGGGAAGCGGAGCGAAAAGCCGGGGATGGGGGGCGAAAAATGGGGAGGACTTGCGTCACACGGAGGTCACGATTTAAGTGAATGAGTCGGCCGGAAGTGATTGTAGAGGCGGGATTTGGGCGGAAAACGGAGAGAATGGGCGCTGAAGGGGATAGAAAGGGCGAAAGTCGGGTGGTGTGGCGGGGAAGGGGGATCGGGGCGGCGGATTGGGACGGAGTGCACATCCATGGCAAGTATACGATCCGGGTTAAGAGCGGCTTGAGGGAATCGTCTGTAACATATTGATTATTGGTTTTTTATCTGTCGATAGATTGCTGTGACCGGCGTTTTCGGGGGGCTTGTTGGCTCGCGGGCGGGTATTGGGAGGGTCAGGGTGACTTGGGACAGAGATTGGGATGCGTCACTGGTGGGCGGCGGTCATGGAGGCGACGGCTTGGGCGGTGGTTGGGGGGTAGAGGGCCTGCACCCAAAGGGGGTTTCGCCATTCGGGGTGGGCGGCGGAGGCGGCGGTGAAGTCGGCTAACCCCTCGTTAAACTGGCGGGAGCGCCAGCGGGCGGCGGCGCGGCCGATGCGGGCGGGGCCGTAGGGGTCGGTGGGAATGGCGAAGGAGAAGTGCGTCACGGCGCCGGGGAGGTTGGCGAGTTCGATTTCGGCGAAGCCGAGATTAGTTTGGAGGGTGAGATCGCCGGGGCGCATGGCGATGGCTTCGCGGAGGATGTCGGCGGCGCCGTGGAATTGACCGGCGCGGAGGTACCACCAGCCGAGGCGGCCGAGGGATTCGGGCGGGACGCTTTCGCCGTGGGAATCGCGGAAGCGGGAGATGAGGTGGAGGGCGAGGCGATCGTCGCCGTTCAACAGATTGAGGCCGGCGAGTTCGACGTCAATTTGGGTGTTGAGGGAGGCGTCGGGGAAGGAGTGGGGGGCGTTGAGGAGGTCGAGCGCGGAATTGGGCACGGGGCGGGTGGCGGAGAGCGAGTCGGCGTAGGGTTCGAGGTAGTGGGTGAAGCCGACGCTGGAATTGAGGAGGTCCTGATAGCTTCGGGCGGCGGCGGGGAAATCGGCGAGGAGGAAGTGGGCGCGGGCGAGAGCGGCGATGGGATCGCGGCGGCCGGGGAGCAGGTCGACGGCGAGGGCGGCGAAGGCTTCGGCCTCACGATAGTGCCTGGCGTCGAGGCGAATGGTGGCGAGCGACAGGGCGTAGGCGCCGAGATTGGCGGAGGACTGGCCGCCGAGGGGTTTCAGGACTTGGACGGTGCGGGCGGCGCCGTCGAAGTCGCCGAGACCGAGTTGCGATTTGGCGAGGAGTGCGAGGGTGTCGGGGCGGCCGGGCTGCATCTGGAGGGAGGCGCGGGCGAGGGAGGCGGCGAGGGGGAAGGCGCGGACGTCGAGGGCGGCGTGGGCCATGTCGTCGGTCCGGGAGCGGAGGTCATCGGCGAAGGTGGGAGCGACGGGGACGAGAGCGCGGTAGGCGGCGAGGGCGGCATCGTAGTCGGCGAGGCCGAGGTGGGCGAGGCCGGAGGCTTCGAGGGCGAGGGGATGGCCGGGGTGAAGATCGAGGGCCCGCGAGGCGAGGCGCAGCGCTTCGCGAAACAATTCGAGGCGGGCGGCGGTGAGTTTTTGAAACTGCTTGGGAGGGAGATCGGGGCTGGGGGGGGTGAGGGCGGCGAGAGCGGCGCGCCAGGCGCGGCCGGTGAGGAAGACGTAGGCGAAGGGGAGCGGCGTGACGGGGCGGGCGCCGTCGAGCTGGCCGGAGGCGATCATGCGCTGAATCTGGTCGATGCGTTCTGCGTTGAGGGGGTGGGAGCGGAAGTAGCCGGTGAGGGAGTCGAGCGCGAGTTGGGAGAGTTCCTCTTCGGGAGAGCGGGCGTGGGCGGGCGAGTCGGGATCGAGGCGATCGAGGGCGCGGAAGAGGGCGATTTCGCCTTGCGGGGAGTAGTGGGCGGAGGCGGCGAGGAGGAGGCCTTCGCGGTCGGCTTCGAGCTCCTCGTTTTTGCTGTAGCCGGCGGTGAAGACGGTGACGGGGATCCCGACCAACTCGCCGAGCGGCGTTTTTTCGAGAGCGGCCTGGATTTGGAAGCGCTCGGCGCAGTGGTAATGATCGATGTGCTCGATTTCGTGGCCGATGATGGAGGCGAGCGCATCCTCGGTGTCCATGAGGGAGAGGAGGCCGGCGCCGACGTACACGGGGCCGCCGGGAAGGGCGAAGGCGTTGACGAAATTGGGATCGGGGATGTAGTGGAAGCGGTAGGGGAGCTTGCGGTGGGCGTGGGTGGCGAGGCGGGCGCCGAGCTGGCTGAGGTAGTCCTGGACGGCGAGGCTTGAGGAGTCGGAAGGAGCAATGGGCCAGGAGGGGGAGTACTGATCTTCGAGGCTGGCTCCGATTTTGATTTCGTCGGCATCGGAGAGAGGAATGAAGCTGACGGGGAGGCGGGAAAGCTCGCGTTCGGAATCGGCGATGAAGTTGAGGATGGGCTGAGCGCCGACGGGGGCGGCGGGTTTGCGGGCCAGGGTGAGTGCGAGGGCGGCGCAGAGGGCGAGGACGACGGCGGGGAGGGCGGCGATTCGGTTCATGGGCGGGGGCTCACAGGTATTGGCGGAAGGTCTCGCGGAAGCGCGTGTAGAGATAGGAGACGGCGAGGAGGGCGGCGCCGAGGACGATGAAGGTCAGGTAGCGGTCGCGGGGGGCGAGGCCCCAGACATCGACGAAGACGACCTTGGCGACGCAGAGAAGGAGCAGGGCGAGGCCGGCGAGGCGGAAGCTTCGCTCGCCGATTTGAACGGCGAACAAGAAGACGGCGAGAGCTTCGACACCCCAGGAAAGAGTGACCATGCCGTGAGGGGCTTCCAAGCCGAGGGTGATGGTGAACAGGACAAAGGGGATGAAGAAGAAGACCTGATCGGGGCGGCGGTCGATGGCGGCCAGGAGGCTGGGCAGAAGGCGGCGGGAGGGGTTGGGCGGCGCAGCGAGGATGCGGAGATGGAAGGCGAAGAAGAGGGAGAGAAGGAGCAGGGCGGAGGCGGCGCCGACGGTGGCGATGCGGCCGTGGGCGAAGGGCGCGGGGAAGTAGGAACGCTCGTAGAAATTGTGAACGCCGGCGCGGAGGAGAACAGCGAAGGCGAGGAAGGTGGCCTGGCGGAGGAAGAGACGGAAGCCGGAGACGGAGGCGGCGGCGCAGAGGGCGAGGGCGATGGTAGCCCAGGCGGGGGCGACGAGGTCGGAGTCAAGTTCGAAGCGAAGGAGAGCGGCGAGGACGAGTAGGCCGAGGGTGCTGGAGAACGAGGCGGCGCGGAGGCGGCGTTCGAGGGAAAAATCGGCTTCGGGCAAGGGGCGGAGGCGGGCATAGATGTAATAGAAGGCAAGGGCGACGGGGACGGTGGTGTAGAGGCGGGGGCTGAGGGAGCCGGGGACAGCGGCGGCGTTGAGGTTGCAGACGAAGAGGCGCAGGAAGGCGGCCAGGAGGAGGAGATAGGACTGAATGCGGAGCGAAGGAGAGCGGCGGAGGAGTCCGGTTTCGAGGAGGGCGAGGGCGAGCAGGGTCCAGCCGAGGACGACGCCGGCCGAAGGCAGTTCGTACCAGGCAAGGAGGGCGAGAAGGCCGGAGGCGGCTCCGGTGTGGAGAGCGGCGAGGGGCTCGGCGGGGAGCCAGACGGGGCCGCCGGCCCAGAGGGAGGCGAGATAGACGAGGGCGGCGAGGAGGGCGATGGTGACGAGGCGGGGAGTGAGGCCGAGGGGGCCGGGATGATCGGCGGAGAAATTGAAGGATAGGGCGCGGAGCACGGCGGCGGCGATGGCGATGAAGGCGTGGAGGGAGAGTTCGGGGAGTTGCCAGCGGCGGCCGAGGTAAGAGAGGACGAGGCCGAGGGCGGCGAGGGCGGGGGCGGCGCCGGAGCCGGGCCAGGCGAGCCAGGCGGCGGCGAGGACGAGCGGGACGGCGAGATGGGTAGAACGTTTGAAACAGAAACTCTCGAAATCGGTTTTGATGAGCGCGGGCCAGCGGCGGGGGATGGCGAAGGCATTGAGATAGAGAAGGAGGGCGGTGAGGGCGAAGGAGAAGGCGAGGCCGGGCCAGGGGCCGGGATCAAGATGATAGAGGCGGGCGAAGAAGGCTTCGGCGAAGCTGGAGCCGAGCATGTGGATGACGACGAGAACGGAGGCCAGGAGGCCGAGGCGGCGGTAAAGGATTTCGTCGAGGAAGACTCCGGCGAGGAGAAAGGCTTCGGCTTCGGCGAGCCACTCGAGGGAGAGAGTTGGGCCGGCGAAGCGGTTGGGGAAGGCGGCGAGGAGGAGGCAGGCGCCGAGGGTGGTGAGGGTGACGAAGGCGGAGCGGCGGCGGCGCGTTTCGGGGAGCTGACCGAGGACGAGCTCGACCGAGCCGACAGAAAACAGGAACTGGAAGGAAAGCTCGGGATGGACGGACTGGTAGCCGGAGACCAGGAGGAGGAGGGCGGGAGCGAGAATGGCGGCGAAGGTGGAGACGAGTTCCTGGCGGGAGTTGTCGATACGGCGGAGGACGTAAGAAGCGCGGAAGATGAGCCAATAGCCGATGAGCAGGGCGGAACTGAAGGCGTAGCCGGGAAAGTCGTGGAGGCTGCCATGCATGGGCGCGATGACGGGGCGGAGCCAGAGGTAGTGATCGAGGAAGACGGCGGCGATGCCGGCGATCTCCATTTCGAACCAGCGGCGGCGGACGGCGATCCAGGCGATGGGGGCGGAGAGTATGGCGCCGGCGATGAGGCTGTAGACGCCGGAGCGGCTGACATTGACGGTGGTGAGGGCGAGGAGGAAGGCGAGGGCGGTGACGAGCTGGGAGTTGTAGCGGAGGGAATGGGCGACCATGGCCGCGGCGACGGGGAGGAGCAGAAGGAGGTCGAGGGTTTCGGAGTTGAGGAGGCGGGCGGCGGGTACGTGGTAGAGGGCGTAGGTGGTGAAGTAGACGAGCGACCATCCGCCGCCGATGCCGACGCGCGCGAAGGCCTGCCAGCGGGGGCGGCGCTCGAAATAGATGCCGGCGCCGAGCAGGAGAGCGCTGACGGTGTAGCCGACGGTGATCTTGCCGGGCGGGCCGAGCTCGCGAAGCTGGTAGGCGAGGAAGAGGGCGACGCCGATGACGAAGATGACGATGCCGAGTTTGTTGAGCCAGTTGGTGCCGAGAGTCTCTTCGAGGTTGAAGTAGCGGCCGGGGGAGGAGGTGGACAGCGATGGGAGGAGCAGGG
>DAIDHC010000078.1 GCA_027452065.1 Bryobacterales bacterium | reverse complement strand
TGTTGCTGCTCTGCGTCGGCGCCGTCACCAGTACAAACCACCCGATGTGCGGGTTCGCCGCCCCCGTCCCGCCCTGCAGCACCCCGGTCTTGGATATATCCACCGTCGGAAAGTCCGGCCCCGCCCCGAATCCCTGCAGGTCGTCCGTCTCGTCGGTGTCAAATCCCAGCAGATAGCTGTTGTTCGGCCCCGTGAACGCCAGGTTCGTCAGATAATCCCCCTGCAGATAGTTCGTGAACCACTGCTGGTAGTTCGGATCCCAGAAGTCGGCCAGATGCGAACGCCATCCGTTGTATACCGACGTCTTGATCCCCGGCACCAGGTCTTTCACCGCCTGACTCGCGTAATTGCCCATGTTGGACAGCGAGTAATAGCTCGGCAGCACGATGATCATGAAAGGCAGCTTCACCGGAATCGTCCCGTCCGGCGTGTTCCACCCCCCATTCACCACCGGCCACAAGTACACCAGACTATCTTCTCCATCCGCATTGAAGCCCCAGGACTGCAGCCGGTTCACCGACTGCAACGACCAGTTCAGCTCCGCGTTGTTCGTAACCCCCTTGGCGTACTTCGTCGCCAACACCTGCGTCTCCACCACGCCCTGATAATCCGGCGTCCCGTCCGTATAGGCGACGTTGTACACGCTCTTCAGAAAATATCCGTGCCCCGCCGGCGTGCACAGCCACCACCGGTTCGCAATCTTCGCCGTGTAAAAATGCGCCGCCGGCCCCGCCGGGCACGTCACCGACAACGTCCCCCCGTACGCGTCCAGCCCCGTCTGCCCGAACGCCGGCGCCACTCCGGCTGCCAGCACTCCCAAAATCGCCAGCCCCCGCAGGCTTCCACGGCCGCCCCACGCGGCCTGAATCCGATTGAAATACCCGTCAATCCGTTTTTTCATTCTTTGTTTCCTTCCACTTCTGTTCTTTCTCCGAATCGACACACATACCCTCTCGGAATGTACATCGTCTTACATTCTGCTTTCGGGCCTCAGCGGGCTTGGTACGGTGTCGTTCGGTGGCTAACCAATCGTCTGTACTATACGCTCTAGTCCTTCAGCATCATCGCAAATCTCACTCCCGATCCCATCCGCTTGTAACTCACTCTCTCCTCAACATCGGGTGGCGGCGCAGGTCAATGCATCCTGCTGTGCACTTACTGTAAGTTGGAAAACACAGGCTTCTTCGCCCGCTAATTCATCTAGTACTAGGACCCTGACGTTTTGCTGGAAAATGTGGCACAATTTTGCCCATTCTGCTACCCCTCCGCCTCCGTCTCGTCCCCCTTCCTTCCCATTTCTTGCATTTTCAATCGCTTCCTCCTGGACCCCCAATTGCCCGCCCCCGGAAGCATCCTATGTCTACTCCGCCCCTCTACCTCCGCTCCAACGTGGTCGTCGAGCCCCTCGTCGATTCCTGGTATGCCTGGGCGCACCTCATCCCCCCTCACACCGCCGCCCGCAACATCTCCGAACGCCACCTCCGCATCATGGAGTCCTTTATCTCCAATCCCGAGGCCCATGTCGCCGCCGTCGCCGATCCCAAACTCCGCGGCGGCCCCTTTATCGACCTCCCCGCCTCCCGCGCCGATGAGGTCCGCGCCCTCCGCGACCGCACCCTCCAGCGCCGCAGCCGCCTCGTAGCCTTCTCTCAAACCATCGCCGCCTTCTCCGAGCTCCTCCAAACCCAGGCCGGCGGCTTCAGCCTGGAACCCCTCTACCCCTCCATCCCCGATCCACTTCAGGGCTACGTCGAGCTCGTCTACGACCTCAATCACTCCCCCTCCCTCCGCTTCTTCGAGCCCCTCCTCTACCGCTCCCCCTTCTACGACCCCTCCATGCAAACCCTCGCCCTCTTGCTCATCTCCGGCGACGACCGCCCCTTCGTCCTCAGCACCCCCCGACTCCCCTCCGACGGCCAACTCCACCTCAACGTCCCCTTTGCCTCCCCGGCCATCGACGGCCTCTTCCGCGCCAAATCCACCCCCATTGATGTCGACTCCCTCGCCGAATCCCTGAGCGTCCCCTCTTCCTCACTCCCCGCCTTCCACTCCCTCTTTACCCCCGACCCTCCTCCTCCCTACCAGCGCTACGCCGGCCCCGGCGCCCGCTGGCGCTACTTCGGCCATGCCTGCATTCTTCTGGAAACCGCCGGTCTCAACTTCCTCCTCGATCCCGTCCTCAGCTACACCTACGAAAGCGAGATCTCCCGCTACACCTATCAGGACCTGCCCGAGCGCATCGACTACGCCCTCATCACCCACAACCATCAAGACCACATCCTGCTCGAAACCCTCCTCCAGCTCCGCCACAAAATCGGAACCATCGTCGTCCCCCGCGGCGGCGGCGGCTCACTCCAGGATCCCTCCCTCAAGCTCACCCTCCAGGCCTGCGGCTTTCACAACGTCGTCGAAATCAGCGACCTCGAATCCATCCCAACGCCCGGCGGCTCCATCACCGGCATCCCCTTCCTCGGCGAGCACGGCGACCTCGATGTCCGCACCAAAAGCGTCTACCTCATCCGCGCCGGCGGCCACAATCTCATGTTCGCCGCCGATTCCCGCAACATCAGCCCCTGCCTCTACCGCCACGTCCAGGCCGAAGTCGGCGACATCGACGTTCTCTTCCTCGGTATGGAATGCGACGGCGCCCCCGCCTCCTGGCTCTACGGCCCCCTCTTCCCCAAACGCATCGAGCGCAAAATGGATCAGTCCCGCCGCCTCGCCGGCTGCAACTTCAACCAGGCCATCGGCCTCGTCGATCAGTTCCACTGCAAAGAGGTCTACGTCTACGCCATGGGCCAGGAGCCCTGGCTCAACTACGTCATGAGCATCAAGTACACCGAACAATCCAACCCCATCGTCCAGTCCAACATGCTCGTCAACACCTGCCGCCAGCGCGGCATCCCCTCCGAACGCCTCTTCGGCGAGCGCGAAATCCTGCTCAACTGACTTCGTGCCCTCTCAGCGCCCCTCGGCTTCGATCACCATCAGCGCAAACGTCCCGGGCAGCACCGCCGGCCTCCCTCGTCCGCTCGCCGGCGCCGGCCCGAACTTCGCCGACACCACGTACACCCGATGGTTCACCGGATCCAGCCCCATGTTCCGCGATCCCTTCGGCGTCTCCACCGTCTGCACCACGCGATACACGTCCGCCGCGTCCTGGTGAATCACCGTCAGCGTCCCGTCCGCGTTCGACGCGAACACGTTCCCCGTCCCCGCGTCATATCCCGCCCCATCCACGCCTTTCCCGATCGGCGCCGTCGCCACCACTTTCCCCGCCTCATAATCCGACACCGCCAGCACTCCGCTCCGGCATCCGCTGAACAGCCTGTGGTGCGCCGTGTCGATCGCCATCGACACCGGCTGCCTGCACCCCTCCGTCGCCCACCGCCGCACCACTTTCGCCGCTTTCGCGTCAATCTCCACCACTTCGCTCGTATCGGTCAGGTTCGCATATACCTTCCCGTCGCCCGCCGAAGCGCCATACTCCGGCTTCCCCCCGAGCGCGATGTTCGTCACCACCTTCCCCGTCTCCGCGTCGATCACCGTCGATGAGTGCGCGTCCCCGTTCAGTGAAAACACCCGGTTCGACGGCGCGTCATAGAGGATCGCATCCGCGTCCTCGGCCGCCGGTATCCGCCCCAGCGTCCGGAACGTCTTCAGATCGAACATCACCACGCTCTCGTCCCGCCCCGACGTCGCAAACCCGTGCCCCGGCCCCTCCGCAATCGCCGTCCCGTGCGCCCCCTGGATCCCCTTCACCTCGCCCAACAGCTTCCCGTTGTCCTCGTCCACCACCATCACGCGATTCTCCCGCGCAATGAATAATCGATGATGCCCCGCATCCGGCACCACGTAGTCCCACCCTCCATCCCCTCCCAGCGTGTAGGTGTGCGCGATCCGGTACGTCTGCGCGGCCAGCGGCGCGGCCGCCGCCAGTGTCATCACAAAAATGCCCAAGCGCATGCGTTCTCTCCCTCGCGCCCGAGTATACGCAAATCCGTTTCCGCTTACATGAAAATGCCTCGCTCCCCCCAGCCTCAAAACTTCGCCGGCCTTCGCCTTCCCTCCGGCGCGGCGCTCGCCGCTATACACCAAACCGCGGCCTGAAACCCGGCATCCGCCAACAGCCTTACCTCCGCCCCGAGGAACCCTCCTCAGTTATACCTTTTCTCAGAAATATCTTTCCTTGACAAGCAGTCGTTATTGTGCTCATGATACCTAGAAAGGTGGGCTTATGAGAGTCCGCGATTCCCTCCTTCTCGCCATTGTCCTGGCGCTCCTTATGCTGAGCGGCTCGGCCCGACTGCGGGGCGCATGCGGCGATCAGGACAACAACTTCGGCTGCGACGAAACCTTCACTTGCACTTTCAATGCTTGCGGGGCGGATGCATGCGAGACCGATCACTGCAGCGGTAGTCCCTGCGGAGTCGGTTTCATCTCGTATTGCGTCGCACCCGAGTACTGCGGATTGACTCCCGGCTGCAACGGCTGCCCGGGACACACTTGCGATTGACCCGCCCCGGCGAAAAGGAGAACGTCACGCCATGCCGAACAGCCGCAGCTTCCCCCTCGTCGTATTCTCGGCGGGCCTTTCCGCCGCGCTCGTAGCGGTTGCCAGCCTCGCTCTCCGTCCAGCCCGTGCCGCGGGCCCGTTCCAGCCCTTCACCGCGGCCGTGTCTACCAGTTTTTACGACGCCGGCGATAACCTCAGGGGCGTCAAACTCTCCCTTCAAGCCGTCCGCGCCGACGGCTCTATCGCCACGCTCGTTCAGTCCTCCAATGGCATTCCCTCGCGCGGGCTCAGGGTTGTATCGGACCTGCCCCATTCCTCCCGCGTCCTCATCGATCCCCTCTCCCAGTCCCGCTCCACCTACCGCTGGAGCGCCCGCTCCGTTCAAGCCGAGCGGGACCCGTCCGGTGGCTGCGCGTATCTTTCCGGCTCGCCCTCCAAGGTCATCCTCGGCGTCACCGTCCGTCCATACAAAAAGCACTGGACGGACGGCGCCACCGAATTCGACGAGCAAGGCTGGATCGCTCCAACGCTGGCCTGCTACGCCCTCGAACGCTCCTACGTCGTCTCCGAGTCCGGCCGGGCAACCGCCCGCACCACCACCCTCGTCACCTCCGTCTCTCCCGGCGATCCGCCCGCCGCTCTCTTCGACGTCCCCGCCGCCTACACCGAGCGCCCGCCCAGCCTCCTGATGGCCCTTCGAGCCGAAAAGCTCGGCCAGCCCCTTCCGCCGTATCTTTCCCAAACCGGACCCGTCCTCGACCAGGCCTACAACTCGCGGCGCCTCCCCTGACCTCGGGCGCCGCCCCGCGCCCCCTCACCGGTGCTTAATAAACGTCCCCCGGTTCAACTCCTCCATCGCCTGCCGCAGTTCGCCCTGCGTGTTCATCACAATCGGCCCGTACCACGCCACCGGCTCCTCGATCGGCTTCCCCGACACCAGCAGAAACCGGATCCCCTCCTCGCCCGCCTGCACCACCACTTCATCGCCCCGCTCAAACAGCACCAGCGAGTGATTCTTCGCGTCGTACACCGGCTTGGCGTTCGCATCCGCCGCCGATTCCGTCAACACCGCCCGCGGCTCCGACGAATCCCGGAACGTCCCCGCGCCCGCAAACACGTACGCAAACGCGTTCCTCTCCGTCTCCACCTTCAGCCGCTTCTTCTTCCCCGGCGGCACCGAAATGTCCAGGTAATTCGGGTCCGCCGCCACTCCCTCCACCGGCCCTCTCTTCCCCCAAAACTCCCCGCAGATCACTCTCACTTTCGTTCCATCGTCGTCGGTCACCTCCGGAATCGCGCTCGACGGGATGTCCTGATACCTCGGGTCCGTCATCTTCAGCGCCGCCGGCAGGTTCGCCCACAACTGGAACCCGTGCATCCGCCCCCGCTCGTCCCCCTTCGGCATCTCCTGGTGCAGAATCCCGCTCCCCGCCGTCATCCACTGCACGTCTCCCGCGCCCATGCTCCCCTTGTTCCCCAAACTGTCCCCGTGCTCCACCGAGCCCGCCAGCACATACGTAATCGTCTCGATCCCCCGGTGCGGATGCCACGGAAACCCCGCCCGGTA
>DAIDHC010000077.1 GCA_027452065.1 Bryobacterales bacterium | reverse complement strand
CATGCAAAAATAAGATACAGATGACGGGAAACGAGATCCGACAGAAGTTTCTGGACTACTTCGCCGAGCGCGGCCACCGCGTCGTGCGCAGCTCTTCGCTGGTTCCGGCCGGCGACCCCACGCTGCTGTTCACCAACGCCGGCATGAACCAGTTCAAGGATGTCTTCACCGGCGTCGAGAAGCGCGACTACAACCGCGCCGTCAGCTCGCAAAAGTGCGTCCGCGCCGGCGGCAAACACAACGACCTCGACAACGTCGGCTACACCCGCCGCCATCACACCTTCTTTGAAATGCTCGGCAATTTCAGCTTCGGCGATTACTTCAAAGCCGAAGCCATCGACTTCGCCTGGGAGCTGGTCACCCGCGATTTCGGACTCCCCAAGGACCGCCTCTACGTCACCGTCTTCCGCGAAGACGATGACGCCGAAGAGCTCTGGAAAAAAGTTACCGGCCTCGACGCCTCCCGCATCTTCCGCCTCGACGAGAAAGACAACTTCTGGCAGATGGGCGATACCGGCCCCTGCGGCCCGTGCTCGGAACTTCACTTCGACCTCGGCGAATCCGCCGCCGAGCCCGGCCGCGAACACGAGCGCTTCCCCGAGGACGGCGGCGGCCGCTTCGTTGAAATCTGGAACCTCGTCTTCATGCAGTTCGAGCGCTCCGCCAACGGCGCCATGACGCCGCTTCCCCGCCCCTCCATCGACACCGGCCTGGGCCTCGAGCGTGTCGCCGCCGTCCTGCAGGGCAAAATCTCCAACTACGAGACCGACCTCATCCGCCCCATCGTCGACCGCGCCGCCGAACTGTTCCACGTCTCCTACGGCGCCAGCGACCGCACCGACGTCGCTCTCCGCGTCAACGCCGACCACGCCCGCGCCACCGCCTTCCTCATCCACGACGGCGTCCTCCCGTCGAATGAAGGCCGCGGTTATGTCCTTCGCAAAATCATGCGCCGCGCCATCCGCAACGCACGCTTCGCCGGCCGCACCGAACCGTATCTGTCCGAGCTCACCGCGTTCGTCGCTCACCTGATGAACTCCGGCTACCCCGAGATGATCGAGAGCATCGAGCGCGTCGCCCGCGTCGTCAAGGAAGAAGAGCACCGCTACGCCACCACGTTCCAGATCGCCGAGAAAGTGTTTGTCGACGAAGCGCGGACGGCGGCCGGCGGCGTGCTTCCCGGCGCCGCCGCCTTCAAGCTCTACGACACCTACGGCCTCGCGCTCGACGAGCAGCAGGAAATGGCCCGCGAGCGCGGCCTCACAATCGACGAAGCCGGCTTCGATGGCGAGATGGACAAGCAGCGCGCCCGCGCCCGCGCCTCCTGGCGGGGCGCCGACAAAGCCAACGTCCCCGAGGTCTACCGAACACTGCCGTCCACCGAGTTCATCGGCCGCGAAACGCTCGAAGCCCCTGCCACCGTAGTCCGCCGCATCGAGATCGACAACCGCGTCGAGCTTGTGCTTGACCGCACGCCGTTCTACGCCGAGGCCGGCGGCCAGGTCGGCGACCGCGGCACCCTCATCCTCGAATCCACCGGCGAAACCGCCGCCGTCGTCGAAGACACGTACAAGCCCGCCCCTGGCGCCGTGGTCCACAAGGTCGAGCTGCATCTGCCCCTTCAGGAGGGCGACCGCGTCATCGCCCGCGTCGATGGCGCCCGCCGAGAAGCCACCATGCGCAACCACACCGCCACCCATCTGCTCCACGCCGCCCTGCGCCAGACCCTCGGCACGCATGTGAAACAGGCCGGCAGCGTCGTCGATCCCGGCCGCCTCCGTTTCGACTTCACTCACTACGCCCCGGTCCACCCCGACGAGCTCACCGAAATCGAGCGGCTCGTGAACACAGAAATCCTGCGCAACATCGCCGTCGCCACGCGGGTGATGGAGCTCGACGAGGCTCTGCGCACCGGCGCCATGGCGCTGTTCGGCGAAAAGTACGGCGAAAAAGTCCGCGTCGTCTCGATCGAGGGGTTCAGCAAAGAGCTCTGCGGAGGCACCCACGTCGGCCGCACCGGCGACATCGGCGTCTGCAAGATCGTTTACGAAGGCAGCATCTCGGCCGGAGTACGCCGCATTGAAGCCATCACTGGCGAAGGCGCCCTGCATCGTTTTCAGCAGGCCATCGATGCGCTGCACCGCGTCTCGGCGCTGGTGGGCGCCACCGGCCAGCCCGACCCGGCGCCGCAGATCGAGAAGCTGGTGGAGGATCACCGCGCTCTCGAAAAACAGATCGAGCAGTTGAAGAACAAACTGGCGCAGGCGCGCTCGGGCCAGCTCGAGGAATCGGCCCGCACGCTGAAAGGCGTTAAGGTGCTCGCCGCCGAGGCCCCGGGAATGGACCGCGCGCAACTGCGCACGCTGGCCGACGCGCTGCGCAACAAGTGGAAAACCGCGGTCGTCGTGCTTGCCTCCTCTGAGGACGGCAGCGTTTCGATCGTCACCGCCGTCACCAAGGACCTGACGTCGAAAGTCCACGCCGGCAAGCTCGCCGGCGCGGTCGCGCAAGCGGTCGGCGGTAAAGGCGGCGGCCGCCCCGACATGGCCGAGGCCGGCGGCAAAGACCCCGCGGCGCTGGCCGGCGCTCTCGAAGCCGTCTACCCTTCCGTCGAGGCCATGTTGTGACCGCTGAATTCGACTGCATCGTCGTCGGGGCCGGACCGACGGGCCTTGCCTGCGGCATCGAGCTTCAAAAGCTCGGCCTCAACTGCGTGCTCATCGACAAGGGCTGCGTGGTGAACTCGCTTTATCACTACCCGACGAACATGGTCTTCTTCACCACGCCGGAGCTGCTGGAGATCGGCGACCTGCCGATGACCTCGCTCAACGAAAAGCCCGGGCGCACCGAGGCGCTGAAGTATTACCGCCGCGTGGCCGATCACTACAAGCTCAGCATTCACCAGTACGAACCGGTGCTCGCAATCGAAGGCGCCGACGGCAACTTCACCGTGGTCACCTCGCAGGCGCGCTACCGCACGCGAAAAGTGGTGCTCGCCACCGGCTACTACGACGTGCCGAACATGCTCAACGTGCCCGGCGAGGATCAGGACAAGGTCATCCATTATTACAAGGAAGCCCATCCTTATTACAACCACGACGTGATCGTGGTGGGGGCCAAGAACTCGGCGGCGATCGCCGCGCTCGAGCTGCACTGGACCGGGGCGCGGGTGACGCTGGTGCACCGCGGCGGGCAGCTTTCCGACAAGATCAAATACTGGATCAAGCCGAACATCGAAAACCGGATCAAGAACGGCGAAATCCAGGCTTACTTTCACACCCGCATCGCCGGGATCCGGCAGCACGACGTTGTGCTCAAAACGCCGGAGGGCGAGGTGACGTTGAAGAACGACTTCGTCTTCGCCATGACCGGCTACCGGCCGGACCTGGAATTTCTGGCGGCCAACGGCATCCGTCTGGACGAGAAGACCCAGCGGCCGCGGACCAATCCGGAGACGCTCGAAAGCGACCGCGCCGGTGTGTATCTTGCCGGAGTGATCGTCGCCGGGATGCATACAAACGAAATCTTCATCGAAAACGGGCGCTTTCACGGCAAAGCGATCGCCACCGCCGTGGCGGCGGACCTGGCGGCCAACCCAACACCGGCCGTAAGCCGCGGCGACTGAGCCCCGCCCCGAACCGGCCGGTACCCGCATCTTCCCACGGGCGGTGCGCTCCGGCACGAGCCGGCCGGCGGACGCCTCAGCTTCGGCGCGCCCCAGTCCCACGCGACCGGCGTCCGCGCCAAACTGCGACTCTTCCCACGGGCGACGCACTTCGGCCCGAAAGGGGAGGCGGACCTCTCAGCTTCGGCGGGCTCCGGTCCCAACCGGCCAGCGTCCGTGCCAGGCGGCGACACTTCCCACAGGCGGCGCGCTCCGGCCCGAACGGGCCGGCGGACCTCTCAGCTTCGGCACGCCCGAGTCCCAACCGGCAGGCGACCGGGCCAGGCGGCGACCCGTCCCGCAGGCGACGCGCTCAGGTCCGAAGCGGCCTGTTGCCCGCGCGATCCCGCGAGCGCCGCGCTCTGCCCCGAAACGGCTGCTGGACTTCCCGGCCGGCGGCCTTCCCGACCGCTCGTCGCCCCGGCGGCGGCCGGGAGGAAAGCTATATATATGATGGGCGGAGCGGGGCGAAATTGCTTTGACTTTGCCGGGGGCCTTTGCGATACTGAAAACGACAGTTTGGAGCGTCAGTCATTCCCGCCCGGTCTCAGTCTTCAACAGCACCTCAGCCAGCGGTAGCGATTCCTGCCTCTCAAGCCAAAACGCCGCCTTTCAGGACGGAGGTCTGTCCATTGGGTGGGCGCGTCAGTTCAGTTCAGTAAGGAGCTTACAGTGAAACTATTTGTGGGAAATCTTCCCTACTCCGCCACGGAAGGCGATTTGCAGACCTTCTTCGAACAGGCCGGGGTTACAGTGGACAGCGTCAATGTCATGCGCGATCGATTCAGTGGCGAGGCGCGGGGATTTGGTTTTGTCGAAATTCACGATGACGCACAGGCGAACCACGCGGTGGAAGCCTGCAACGGCCGGGAATTGATGGGCCGGGCGTTGGTGGTGAACGAAGCGCGGCCGATGGTGCCTCGCGAGGGCGGCAATCGCGGCGGCGGCGGCGGACGGGACTTCGGCGGCGGCGGCGGCGGTGGCAACCGGCGCGGCGGCGGCGGCGGCGGACGCAACCGCTACTAGTCGAGTTTGGACCCGGGCGGGCTTCGGCCCGCCCGGTCAACATTTCTCCTCCAGCAGTTGGGCGATGCGGTCCGCGTCGTTGGGTACGACCTCGGGCCGGTTGCCGAAGTGTGGCGCAATGGGGGTGCCGTTGGGGCCCTCGAGTTGTCCCATGTGGTAGCGGTAAATATAGTCCGGATCCTTCAGCACGTTGCCGGTCAGGACGCCGACAACATCCTCTCCAGCGCCCAGTAAGCCCGCGGCGCGCAAGTTTCGAATTCCCGCTAGAGACGCAGCCGATGCCGGCTCGCAGCCGATGCCGCAGCGGCCGATGATGGCCTTGGCGTCGGCGATTTCCTGTTCGCTCACCTTTTCCACGGTTCCGCCGGAGGCGCGGATTTCCTGCGCCGCTTTGGGCCAGGAGACCGGGTCGCCGATTTTGATGGCGGTGGCCAGAGTCTCGGGATGTCCGACGGGGTGGAACGGCCCGCCGGCGTGCCAGAACTCGTAGAAAGGCGCGGCGCCTTCGGCCTGGACGACAGCGAGGCGGGGCGAGCGGGGAATGAAGCCGTAGTGAACGAGCTCGCGGAGGGCTTTGCCGAAGGCGGAGACGTTGCCGAGGTTGCCGCCGGGGAGAACGATCCAGTCGGGAACCTGCCAGTCGAGCTGATCGAGCATTTCGATGACGATGGTTTTCTGGCCTTCGATGCGGAAGGGGTTGATGGAGTTGAGAAGGTAAATGCCCAGCTTTTCGGCGAGGGTGCGGACGAGGGCGAGGATCTGGTCGAAGTTGGCCTCGACCTGGAGGGTGCGGGCGCCGTATTCGATGGCCTGGGCGAGTTTGCCGAAGCTGATGTTGCCGTGAGGGAGGAAGATGACGGCCTGGAGTCCGGCGGCGGCGGCGTAGGCGGCAAGGGAGGCGGAGGTGTTGCCGGTGGAGACGCAGGCGACGCGGCTCATGCCGAGGCGGCGGGCCTGGGAGGCGCCGCAGGTCATGCCGTTGTCCTTGAAAGAGCCGGTGGGATTGAAGCCCTGGTGTTTGAAGCGGAGGCGGTCGAGGGAAGCGTAGCGGGCGGCGGCGGGGGCATCGAGCAGGGCGGTGTTGCCTTCGCGGAGAGTGACTACGTGTTGGGTGGCGTCGTCGAAGGGGAGGAGCTCGCGGTAGCGCCAGACGCCGCTCGAGTTGAGAGGATCGTTGGTGAGGCGGCGCTGGCGCCAGACGCTCTTGCGATGGATGGGGTCGGGCGCGGGGCCGGCGTAGGAAACTTCGAGGAGGCCGCCGCAGGCCGGGCAGTTGTAGAGAACGCTGGAGAGCGGATACGAAGCGCGGCAGTTGGGCTCGAAGCAGACGAGTTCAGCTTGCATGGTAAACCTTTAGTATGAACGGGAGGATTGGCGGGGCGCTATTCGGGGCGAGGTGCGGAGGACGGGGATGAAAGCGGTACATCTGGAAGACGGGAAGGTGGAGGTGCGGGCGGCGGCGCGGCCGCGAAGGCGGGAGGCGTTTGCACTGATCCGGATGAGGTACGCGGGGATCTGCAACACGGACCTGGAGCTGCAGCGCGGTTACTATGGATTTCGCGGGCGCCCCGGGCACGAGTTTGTGGGCGAGGTGGTGGAGGCGGACACGGCGGCGTGGGTGGGCAAGCGAGTGGTGGGGGAGATCAACCTGGCGTGCGGGCGCTGCGAATGGTGCGCGAGGAAGCTGGGGCGGCACTGCCCGCACAGGACGGTGCTGGGGATAGTGAAGCATCCGGGGGCGTTTGCCGAGTACCTGACATTGCCGGAGGAAAACCTGCGGGCGGTGCCGGCGGGGATGGGGGACCGGGAGGCGGTGTTCACCGAGCCGCTGGCGGCGGCGTGCGAGATTCTGGACCAGGTGAAGATAGAGGCGGGACGCGAGGTGGCGGTGCTGGGGGATGGGAAGCTGGGGCTGCTGGTGGCGCAGGTGCTGGAGGCGTCGGGAGCAAGGGTACACTTGTTCGGCAGGCATCGCGAGAAGATGAAGATCGCGGCGGAGGCGGGAGTGGAGACGAGGATGGCGGAGAAACTGCCGGCGGCGCGGTATGACGTGGTGGTGGAGGCGACGGGAGCGGCCGAGGGGCTGGCGCAGGCGGTGAAGATGGCGCGGGCGCGGGGGACGGTGGTGATGAAATCGACGCGGCACGGGGCGGCGGAGGTGGACGCGGCGCGGGTGATTGTGGAAGAGATCACGCTTGTCGGATCGCGGTGCGGAAGGTTCGAGCCGGCGCTGCGGCTGCTGAAGAGCGGGAAGGTGAAGGTGGAGAAGATGATCAGCGACGAATTTGAACTGGGCGAGGCGGAGCGCGCGTTTGCGCGGGCGGCGGAGCGCGGGACGTTGAAAGTTCTGCTGGCGAACGGATAGGCGATGGCGACGACGCTCGACACAAACGAGGCGAGGCAGCGGCGCAGGCTGATGCTGTGGCAGGGGCTGACGATTTCGCTGTTGTTTTTGGGCTACGCGGGATATTACCTGTGCCGGTCGGATTTCTCGGTGACGCTCCCGCAGTTGATTGAAGAGTTGAGCGGGCGCGGGATGACGCCGGCGGAGGCGAAGATCCGGCTGGGGCAGATCAGCAGTTGGGGAGTGCTGGCGTATGCGATCGGGAAGCTGGCGCTGGGAGGGACGGCGGACCTGCTGGGCGGGCGAAGGAACTTCATTTCGGGGATGGCGGGGGCGGTGATCTTCACGGCGCTGTTCGGGCTGGGCGGAGGGATTCCGTTTTTCACGCTGGCCTGGATCGGGAACCGGGTGGTGCAGTCCGTGGGCTGGGCGGGAATGGTGAAGGTGACGTCGAAGTGGTTTCACTATGCCAGCTATGGGACGGTGATGGGAGTGATCAGCCTGAGTTATCTTTTCGGGGATGCGGCGTCGCGGTACTTCATGGGGACGCTGATCCGGCTGGGGCTGGGATGGCGGGCGATATTCCTGACGGCGGCCGGGACGCTGGCGGTGCTGGTGGTGGCGAACCTTTTGTTTTTGAAAGAATCGCGGACGGCGATCGGGCTGCCGGAGCCGGAGGTGAATCCGGCCAACGTGTACGGGGCGGAGGCGGAGAGCGGGAAGAAGGGGATGGGCGCGATCCTGCGGCCGCTGTTGACGAGCTATCCGTTCTGGCTGGTGTGCCTGCTGTCGCTGGGGACGACGCTGGTGCGGGAGACGTTCAACACGTGGACGCCGACGTATTTCAACCAGGCGGTTGGATTCAGCAAGGCGCAGTCGGCGGACCTGAGCGCGCTGTTTCCGTTGTTCGGAGGGTTCGCGGTGATCCTGGCGGGAGTGATGAGCGACCGGATCGGGCGCGCGGGGCGGGCGGCGATTCTGTATTACGGGCTGGTGTTGACGACGGTGGCGCTGCTGGGGCTGGGGCTGCTGCCGGTGGGAGGAGCGAAAGCGGTGCCGGTGGCGCTGGTGGCGCTGATCGGGTTTCTGGTGATTGGGCCGTACTCGTACCTGGCGGGGGCGATTGCGCTGGATTTTGGAGGCCGGAGCGGAAGCGCGACGGCGTCGGGTCTGATTGACGGCATCGGATACCTGGGAGGAGGAGTGCTGGCCGGGGACACGATGGCGCGGATGTCGGTGAGCTTCGGATGGGCGGGGGCGTTTCTGTCGCTGAGCGCAGTGGCG
Organism: Bryobacterales bacterium; assembly: GCA_027452065.1. Classification (GTDB taxonomy): domain Bacteria; phylum Acidobacteriota; class Terriglobia; order Bryobacterales; family Bryobacteraceae; genus JAJYKC01. The sequence continues at coordinate 1,128 of DAIDHC010000077.1, read as the reverse complement.
GCATTGACGGCGGTGTGCGGGTATCTTTTTTTGCGGAGGCAGAGGTAGGGGGAAACGGGCGCCTGGAGCGGGGCAACGGTTATCCTGGAAGAGACCGGGATGAAGAAAAAGTATCAGCGCTGGCTGGACAATTGGGAGACGAAGCTCGCCTACCGATCGACGAACCGCGTGGTGCGTCCTTTTGAATGGGGCGAGGAGTGGGTGGCGCGGTGGCCGGTGGCCGGGAGGATGCCGAAGAACGGGCACGCGCCGGGCGAGTATCTGAGGGAGCTGAACCGGAAGGCGATTGCGAGCAGCGACGAGCTGTTCGGATACGAGAGGCCGCGGGACTTCCGGATGGAGGAGGGACTGGTGAAGTTCACCAGCCCGGTGCGGACGCCGTATGAGGAGAACAATACGGTGGTGGGGCAGTGGTTTCCGGCGAAGAATTCGAAGCGGGCGGTGGTGGTGCTGCCGCACTGGAACGCGCCGGCGAGCGGGCACAACGGGCTGGCCAAGGGGATTGCGGCGCTGGGGATTTCGGCGCTGCGGATCAGCCTGCCGTATCATGACTACCGGATGCCGGCGGAGCTGGAGCGGGCCGACTACGCGGTTTCCTCGAACGTAGGGCGGACGCTGGACGCGGCGCGGCAGGCGGTGATCGACGTGCGGTGCGGGCTGGACTGGCTGGAGGAGCAGGGGTACGAGCGGCTGGGACTGGTGGGGACGAGCCTGGGATCGTGCTACGCATGCCTGGCGAGCTCGCACGATGCGAGAGTGAAGGTGAACGTGTTCAACCACTGCTCGACGTATTTCGCCGATGTGGTTTGGACGGGGCTTTCGACGCGGCACATCAAGAAGAGCCTGGAGGAGAACATCGGGCTGGAGGCGCTGCGGGAGGCGTGGGGGGCGATCAGTCCGGTGAGTTATCTGGACAAGTTCGCCGAGCGGGGGCAGAGGTCGCTGTTCATTTACACGAAGTACGACACGACGTTTTTGCCGGAGTTTTCGCGGCAGATTGTGGCGAAGATGGGGGAGATCGGCGTGGACCATAAGGTGGTGGTGCTGCCGTGTGGGCATTACACGATGGGGGAGACGCCGTTCAAGTTCGTTACGGGGTATCACATCTGCTCGTATTTGAAGAGGAAT
>DAIDHC010000076.1 GCA_027452065.1 Bryobacterales bacterium | reverse complement strand
AACAGGTATCGGCCGGTGGGATCGATCTGGAAATTGCGCGGCGTGCGCCCGAGTGTCGGGGCGCGCTCGACCAGCGTGAGACGGCCGGTGGCGGCATTCACCGCGAACACGGAAATGCTGTCGTGGCCGCGGTCCGAGGCGTAAATGAACTTACCCGACGGGGCGGCGGCGATTTCAGCGGCCGAGTTTTCGGCGTGGAAATCCGCCGGGACCAGCGACAGCGTCTGGAGCGTCCGGAGCGAGCCCAGGCCGGCGTCCCAGGCCAGCGCCGTCACGGTGGAGGCGATTTCGCTCGCCAGATAGACGAAGCGGCCGTCGGAGGAAAACGTGAAGTGGCGCGGCCCGGAGCCCGGAGCGGCCTTATAAAAGGCCGGGGTATTCGGCGTGAGAGTGCCGTGGGCGGCGTCGAAGCGGTAGACGAGAATCTGGTCCAGGCCGAGGTCGGCCACCAGCACGAAACGGTTGTCGGGCGAGGGCAGGATGCAGTGCGCGTGAGGGCCCTTCTGGCGGTCCTTGTCGACGCTCGATCCGTGGTGCTGAACCACCGCGCTCGGCGCGCCCAGGCTGCCGTCGGCTTCGATCGGGAACACGGCGATGCTGCCGGAGTCGTAATTGGCAACCATGAGGTAGTGGCCGCCGCGGTCGAAGGAAAGATGGCACGGGCCGGCGCCCGATGTCGAGACCTGGTTGAGCGCCTTGAGCGCGCCGCCGGATTCGATCGCGAAGGCGTGGACCGAGCCCTGCCGTGTCTCATCCACCGCGTAGGCGAACTTGCCCCCCGGGTGGATGACGACGAAGGAAGGGTTCGGTGTTGCGGCGGCGAGGAACGGGGGCGAGAAGGCGCCGGAGGAGGGATCGAAGTGGAGTGCGTAAATGCCCTGGCTGCCGTGGCCGGTGTAGGTGCCGAGGTAGACGAGGCCGCCGGCCGGACTCTGAGCGCGGCCCGGAGCGAGAGCGACGGCCAGCAGGCAGGCGAGGAAGCCGCGCCGGGCCAGTGTTACCGTCCGGCGCGTCATTGCGGCATCGCCTGCACGGTGACCGGAGCCTGGAGCTGGAAGTTGAGCAGCGTTTCGGCGGGGATCTTAATCTGCTGGCCGTGGGTGAACATCTGGTATCCGGCGACCCCTCCGCCGCCGACGGCGGCTCCGATGGCCGCGCCTTTCCCTCCGCCGGCGAGGGCGCCGATGACCGCCCCGGCCGCGGCGCCGATGCCGCTGCGGACGGCGGTCTCTTTGCCGCGCGCCTTGCCTTTCGCCTCATAGGCGTTGCTGGTGAGAGGGTAGCTGGTTCCGTTGACGGTCATGCTGACCAACTGGAGCTCGAGTTCGCTCTGGCCCTTGATCCGGCCCGCGGCTTGGGCCTGCGCGAGGCGGACGGTGACGTCGGAGTTGCGCGGGACGACAACTTCGCCGTTCAGGCGGATGGAATCGTTGAGCGAGGCGTGGAACTGCTGGCCCGTTCTATTGGTGGCCGAATCGATGCCGTCGATCATGCGGATGGTCATGGCGGTGCCGCTGGGGATGGTGACCGAGACGGGCTGCGGAGGTGCCGCGGCCTGTTGGGGAGCCGAGCCCACGCCGGGAGGATTGTTCGGCGAGGCGAGCGGGGCGGAGGGTGAGGAGGAGTTCCGCGGCATCTCGCCGGAGGGAGGCGGAGCGGCGGGAGCGCCCGCGCCCTGCACCTTGAGCTGGTCGTCGACGTGTTTGACGCCGGGCTCGTCGTTGGCGAGCTTCACGGCCTTCAACTCGATATCGGGCGAGGGGACCTCGCCGCTGAGGGTGACGGCGCCGTTCTTGACCGCGACGTCGATGTTCGTGGTTTTCAGATCGGGATCGGAAAACAGCTTGGCTTTGATGTCGTTGGTCATGGCGTCGTCGCCGGGGCTTTTCGAGCAGCCGGCAGCCGCCAGAGCCAGCACAATTCCGAATGTGGCTAGAGTGAACTTTCGCATGTTTCCTCCCCTGTCAAATGCGCTTGTCGCGCAGTGAGTGTACCTCGTTTTGGGTCCGTTTTGTAAAGCGGCCTATCTGATTCTAATCGACAGCGCCGCCAGTTGCAGCGAGTGCGGCGCGTTGAGACCTGCGGCGCCGCGAGCAAGGCGGAACGGCGCACGCGACGTCCGACGCGGACGCGCGGCATCGCGCCGGGCGATGCGCGCAGCCTGCGGACGCGAACCCGCGGCATCGCGCCGGGCAATGCACGCAGCCTGGGGGCGCGGACCTGCGGCACCGCGCAGGGCAATGCGCGTGTGGGCGAAGCACCCGGTCCGGACGGCGCGCGTGAAAAATGTGTGCGGGTTGGGGCGCCGGGCGAAATCCAAAAATCCGGGGCTCTCGTATTAGAGGGTGTTGGCACGCGGCCGGACGCTCACGCAACGGCCCGTCCGGCGGGCGGCGGGATGCCGCGGCGGTTTCATCGCAGAGGAGTTTTTTCACACATGGAGAAGGGACAAACTATGACGGACTCAATCATGAACCCGGGGCGGCGCAGCTTCTTCCGGGGGCTCGGATTTGCCGGGCTGGGCGCGGCGGCGATCGCGGTATCGGGCCACCTGAACCCGGCCAAAGCGGACTTTGACTCGACGGCGGTGGCCGACGATCCGAACTCGATCTTCACGGCAGCGTTGATTGCCGAGGATCTGGCCACAACCTTTTATTACAACGCCCTCGTGGGCAAGGTGATTCAGGACCCGGCGCTGGCTGGTCCGGGCGGCACGGCGGTGGCGCCGGCCGCCTCCGGCAACGCCGGCAACGTGAATTATCTTCAGGCCGCGCTGACGCAGGAGATCACCCACGCCAACCTGATGCGATCGCTGCTCAACGGGACGGCTCCGTCGGCCGATCCTTACCAGACCTTTTACTTTCCGGCCGGGACCTTCGACACCCTGACGGCCTTCACCGGGATGCTCGACGCGCTGGAGAACGCCTTCATCGGGGCCTACCTGGCGGCGGTCCGGCAGTTCTCTTTCATGTCGGCGCGCCCGAATTCGAACTATGTCAACAGCAACAGCACGCACACCTTCAGCCGGGACGAGCTGAGCTACTTTGCGCAGGTGTCGGCCTCGATCCTGGGCATCGAGTGCGAGCACCGCGTGCTGGGCCGCGTCATCTCGAACATGAATCCGGCCAATCAACTGAACTTCGAATCGACCGACGGTTTGACGAACGTGTTCCACGGGCCGAACTCGGCGGTGAACGCTTTGACGCCGTTTCTGAATCCGGCGACCGGCCCGGCGTATTCCTTCGCCACCGCGATTGCCGGTCAGAACATGGTGTCGATCGCCAGCACCGGCGGCATTCCGGCGTTCTAAGCGGCCGCCGCGCGGCACCCGCGAAACCGGGCGGGCGACGCCGCCCCTGCTACCGCGTTCCGGCTTTTCAGTCGGCCGCGGAACGGGGCAGCAAAACTGGGCAGGCGGTACTCCGGCGTTCTGAGCCACCGCAGGGCGGGGCCGGCCAAGCGGGGCCGGCGAAACGGCGACGGCTCCGGAAAACTTTCCTGGCGGGGAGTCCGGCGGGCGGAGGCGCCCGCGCGGGCTCCCTTTTTTTTGAATCGGACGCGGCGAGGCCGCGGCGATTACGCCCGCCCGGCGCGGCAGGTCTCGACGGCGGCAAATACGCCGCCGAACCATTTCCGGTTGATCCAGAGCGCGACGTTGACCAGCGAGATCAGCACCGGAACCTCGACCAGCGGCCCGATGACGGCCGCGAAGGCGGCTCCGTGGTGGATGCCGAACGTTGCGATGGCCACCGCGATGGCGAGTTCGAAATTGTTCGAAGAAGCGGTGAAGGAAAGCGTTGTCGCCTCGGCGTAACCGGCTCCCACCTTCTTGCTCATCCAGAACGAGGCGAAGAACATCACGACGAAATAAACGGTGAGGGGGACGGCGACGCGAATGACGTCGAACGGCAATTGCACGATCATCTCGCCCTTCAGGCTGAACATCACCACGATGGTGAACAAGAGCGAGACGAGCGTGATCGGGCTGATCTTCGGAATGAAGCTCCGCTCATACCACGGGCGGCCCTTCGCCTTCAGCATCACGAAGCGGGTGAGCATTCCGGCGAGGAAAGGAATGCCGAGGTAAATGAACACGCTCCTGGCGATTTCGGCCATCGAGATATTCACCTCCACCGACGTCAGCCCGAGCCAGCGGGGAACGGTGGCGAGGAAGAAATACGCGTAGCCGGAAAAGAACAGGACCTGGAAGACCGAGTTCAACGCAACCAGGCCGGCGGCGTACTCCGGATCGCCGCGCGCCAGGTCGTTCCACACGATGACCATGGCGATGCAGCGGGCCAGGCCGATGAGAATGAGGCCGGTCATGTACTCGGGCTTGTCGCGCAGGAAAAGCACCGCGAGGGCGAACATCAGAATCGGTCCCACCACCCAGTTCTGAACGAGCGAGAGCACCAGGATGCGGCGGTGCTGGAAGACACGCCCCATTTCTTCGTATTTCACTTTCGCCAGCGGCGGGTACATCATGAGGATCAGGCCGATGGCGATGGGGATGGAAGTGGTGCCGGCGTTGAAGCGGTTGATAAAGGGTACGACGCCGGGAACCAGGTAGCCGAGACCCACGCCGGCGGCCATGGCGGCGAAGATCCACAGGGTGAGGAAGCGGTCGAGAAACGAGAGCCGGGGAGACTGTTCGCTGGTCATCTCGATGTCAGCCTTTCCGCGCGCCGGCCAGCGCCAGCGGAGCGGCCGCCAGTTCCCGGAGCCGTTCCGGCCCCACGGGCGCCTCCGGGTTCCAGGGGATGATGGCAAAGCGGGTGGCAAGATGGTCGCGCACTTCGGCGATAAACGGAGCTTCTCTTGCTCCGCGCTCCACCAGAACCGGGTCCCGGAACGAGCCTCCGGCGAAGCTCTGGTTGATGATCCAGGCGTAGGTTGCGATGCCCGCGCGCCGCAGGTCGTCCTGCAATCGCGCGGCCTCGTGCACCGGCGTTGCCTCGGGCAGAGTGACCAGCAGAACGGGCGTAAAGCCGGGGTCGCGGAGCCGCGGCAGCAGGCGGCGTACCGAATCCGGCAGGTCGCTCAACGTGCGCGTGACGTCGCGATGGTAGGCTTCGGCGGCGTCGAGCAGCAGGATGGTGTGTCCGGTGGGAGCGGTATCGAGAACCACGAAGCCGTCCTCGCCTTCGGCCACGGTTCGCGCGAAGGCGCTGAACACGGCTACCTCCTCGGTACACGGGGACCGCAGGTCTTCTTCGAGCAAAGCCATGCCCTGCGCATCCAGGTCCGGCGCCGCCTTCGCCAGAACGGCTTCGGTGTATTGGCGAGTCTCGAATGCCGGATCGATGCGGCTTACCGAAAGGTTGTGGACGGCCGCTCCGACGGCGGCGGCGACATGAGCCGCGGGGTCGGTGGTGCTCAGATGGACGGGGTGCCCGCGATGCGCCAGCTCAACGGCGATGGCCGAGGCGACGGTGGTCTTGCCGACGCCGCCCTTGCCCATCGTCATGATGACGCCGTGGCCGGCCTTTTCAAGCTCGTCGATCAACGCGGAGAGCGGAAGCTCCGCTTCGACGGCGTCCGTCCGGCGGGGGCGTACCGCTTTTCGCTCCCGCGAAACACCGCCAAAGACCGACAGGAGATGTTCGACGCCCATGGGCGCGTAGGGCAGCAGCGGGATTTCGGTTCGCGGAAGGTTCGCCAGATCGGGAGGCATGCGGCTCACCGCCTCGCGGCCGCGAGCCTCGAGAGAACATGCGGCGGCATCGCTGGGGTCTTGCGCGGCGAAGACGCCGTTGAGAAACAGAAGCTGGTTTTGAACGCCCATCTCAGCCAGCTCGGCTCGCGAGCGGTTCGCTTCGGCGAGCGCCGCAGCCTCGGGCCTGCTCACCAGAACCAGCGTGGTGGTGGATGGATCGGTGAGTGCGCTGAGGCTGGCGTCATAGAGAGATTTTTTGGTTTCGAGGCCGGACAGGGGGCCGAGGCACGACGTCCCGGTCGTATTGGTAGAGATGAATCCCGTCCAAGCCGCGGGCAGCTTCAACAGGCGAAGTGTGTGGCCGGTGGGCGCGGTATCGAAAATGATGTGATCGAAGCCGGCGGTTGTTTGCGCATCGCCCAGCAGCCTGGTGAACTCGTCGAAGGCGGCGATTTCCACCGTGCAGGCGCCGGACAACTGCTCTTCCATGCTGTTGAGGGAAGCCTCGGGGAGCACTCCGCGATAGGGCCCGACCACGCGTTCGCGGTAGGCTTTCGCCGCCGCCTCGGGGTCGATGTTCAGGGCCGAGAGTCCGGGAGCGCCGGGAACCGGTGTTGGCGCTCCGGACAAAGTGACGCCCAGCACTTCATCGAGATTCGACGCCGGATCGGTGCTCACCAGCAGCACCTTCCTGCCCTGCCGGGCCATGGTCACGGCGGCGGCGCAGGCGAGCGAGGTTTTTCCGACGCCGCCCTTGCCGGTGAAAAACAGGATGCGAGTCGCCTGTTCGAGGAAAGCAGCATTTGTCATGTCCGCGCCTCAGCCGCAGCATTTGTTCATCACCGGCAGCACCGGCGGTGCGGATTGCAGGCTCCGCTTCGCCAGCTCCGCCATTGCCAACGCCTGCGTCTGCTGGACGGCTTGGGCCGTGTGGACGGCGCGCATCATGTCTTGGTGGGAAACGCCCAGCTTCTTCGCCCGTTGGACGTGCTGCTGGAAGCAGGGCTCGCAGTGGGAGGCGACGGCGGCGCCGATGGCAACGAGCTCGGCCACGGCTTCGGTGTAAATTCCGGCCGGGAATTCCGAGACCCCCATGCCGCATAACTTCGCGAGCTCTTCCCGCCCGGGGTAGACGCCTTGACTGGCGATACGGCCGTCGATCAGGATGAGCGGGAGGCACTGGTTCCCTTCCCTGCCGAGCGTGGCTTTGACGAGAGGGTTGGCGACGAAGGCCTGGGGCTGCTGGCCGAGGTTGTAGCGTTCGACGCGGATTTTTTGATGGGCGAGCCACTGGAGGTCGGCGCTGAAGCGAACCAGGGACGGATCGACGTTGGGGCCGCAGACTCCGGTGGAGCAGCACATGGGAGGATCGAAAACTTCGACGGTGGGCATGAGGGCGTTCTCCTGATTTCGTTTATCGACGAATGACGATGCAATGGACATAAAAAAAACGGCTCACAAAATGCCGACCAGGCCCTTGAGCCGGCGCAGGCCGTTGAAATCGATGCAGTAGCCGACGCGCGGGCCATTCTGCGAGCTGCGCACCAGGCCGGCCTCTTTCAAAATGCGGAGATGTTCGGAAACGGTGGATTGCGCCAGGGGTAATTCATCCACAATCTGGCTGCAAACTCGCGCTTCTTTGCGCGACAGCATTCGTACGATGCGAACGCGCGCCGGGTGGGCGATGGCTTTGGCGAGTTTCGCCAGCTCCTCGTCGGCTTCGGCGGATTCGAGGGCCTGGAGGCTGAGCGCGGGCTGATCGGGCTCCGGCGGGCAGCAGGCATCGGCGGGCAGGAGCTTGATGTCTTTCATAGTCTATCGTCGATTTACGATAACATGATCCGGCATTCCTCGTCAAGGGATTTCCGGCGCCGCCGCGGACCCGGACGAGGGGCGCGACAAGGGCCCGTGGCGGAGACGATCGTGCATCCGTCACGGCCGAGGCCGGCACTCCTCGGAGTCTGCGCTGCGTAACGGGATAGCCGGGGCGACGATGCGGAAGCGGCCGGACGCGGCCGATGCGCGGGGACTGGCGCGCGGCGTTGTGGCACGGGCCGGCGTTGCCGAGGGCGGCGGGCGCCGGTGATGCCCGGAGACTGCGGCGCAGGTCGTGTTGGCTCGGGGTGGCGATGCGGGAACGCCGGGCGCGGCCGATGCGCGGGAACTGGCGCGCGGCGTTGTGGCACGGGCCGGCGTTGCGGTCGGGAGGCCGGGACGTTGGCGGGCTCCGTGATGGCTTGGGACAGTGCACGGGGCGGGAGGTTGCG
>DAIDHC010000075.1 GCA_027452065.1 Bryobacterales bacterium | reverse complement strand
ATGTTTTCGCCGGCGGCGATGGGGACGGGGCTGGACTGGCGGATGCGGGCCATGGCGTCGACGTTTTCGCTGGGCACGGGTTCCTCGACCCAGTCGAGGCGGAAGGGCTCGACGAGGCGGCAGAGCTCAATGGCGGAGGCGGTGTCGTAGCGGGTGTGGCACTCGAGCATGAGGCCGAGGTCTTTGCCGACGGCCTCGCGCATGGAGGCGGTGAGATGGACGATGTCGTCAAGCTGGCGGTTGTTGAGATGGATGCCCCAGGCTTTGCCGGGGTCCCAGCCTTTGTTGAGGGTGGCTTCGTCGGAGGTGTAGTCCATGCCGATTTTGAGGGCGGGGACGTGGAGTTGCGAGGCCATGCGGCGGGCTTCGGCGGTATCGCGGGCGTGGAGGTAGACGGGGATGCGGTCGCGCACGCGGCCGCCGAGGAGGCGGTAGACGGGGACGCCGAGGGCTTTGCCGGCCAGATCCCAGAGAGCCATTTCGACGCCGCTCATGGCGGCGAGATAGGGACCGCCGAGGCCGCGGAGGAAAACGGGCGAATTGCCGCCGGTTGTGCGGCGCCAGCTCCAGAGGTCGAACCAGATGCTCTCGATGTCGAGAGGATCGCGGCCCACGAGAGAGGGGCCGATGTTGTTGTTGATGATGTATTCGGCGCCGACGGTGTCCATGGTTTCGCCGGTGCCGGTGAGGCCCTGGTCGGTGTAGACGCGGACAAAGCGGCTGTTGAAGCCGTCTTTGAGGCGGACGGCGCGGACGGCGCGAATGGTGAGGCGGGGCGGGCGCGTGGGGGCCTGGGCGCGAAGCGAAGCCGGTGCGGCGGCGCCGGCGGCGACGAGGGAGCCGCAGAAATTCCTTCGGTTCATGGTGTCCTTTCGCGGGCCGGGCGCCGGAGACGGCTCAGCCTCGTGGGGACAGTATATCGGCTGAAGCGGCGAGGCGCCGGGAATGGGCCGCCGGCTTGCCGGTCCGGAAGCTGACCGGGAATGAAAGCGCCGCGAACGCGGTCTCCAAGAAGACCTGCCTCGATCGCCCGGCTCAGAGAGTCTTCAGAAATGCGACGAGCGCCTGGCGATCCTCAGCCGATAGATCCAGCCCGAAGGGATGGCCTTTCACGGCGAACGTTTTTTTGCCATATGGTTTGAATCCCGTCGGAACGTAGTCGCTTCGCAGGCGGCGCGGATCCAACCAGTCGTCAAGCGTCGCGCACCAGCCGCTGTGCCCGAACATGCCGCGATACCACACGCCCCGAAGCGATGGAACTTTGTAGTAACCGGTGCCGCGGCGGGTCTTGAGCGCAAGGTCCGGATCGGTGCCCACCGAAACCGGCAGTACGCCGACATCCGCTGCCGCGCCCGGCGGCGGCGAGAAGCCTTGGACCGGCGTGAGCTTGTTGTTGGTGTAGAGCGGCGGCGTATGACACATTGCGCAGCCCTCCCGCGCAAAGATCTTCTTGCCGCGCGCGGCCCGGCTGTCGAATTTGTTGGGATTTGGCGGCGGCTCAAGCGAGTAAACATAAAGTGCCAGCGCGTAAAGCTGCTCGTCGCTGTAGCGGGTTTGCGTGGCGGGGGCGGGCAGGGTGTCGAATTGCGGTCCGCCCCGGGGGATGAAGCCGCCGAAACTGGCAAGCGCGTCTTCTCCCTGATTGATCGCGGCGTAGCGCATCAGATCTCCGATCGAGCGGTTCCGCTGAAGCCCCGTGTGGTCGAGGTACCGACGGTATTTGACGCCGACCAGGTCGGGAATTTGCGGCGGGAAGTAAAGACTTGTTCCGCGCCGGGCATCGACGCCCGGGGGAATCGCTTCGAGCGGCGCGAGAAGCCCATCGAGCGACAACTGGTCCGCGGCGGCCATCGGATCCGGGTGCAGCCACGGCACGGCATATGTCAAGCGCTCAAATCTTCGAACGATCTCGATGGAGGCACCCCGCAAATTCTGGGCAAACGTGCGATCGGCAGGAAAGTTTCCCTGCGGGCCTTTGAGAACCGCGCCGTCCGCCATCACACGCGTGTGGCAGGTGCCGCAGCCGAAAGCCCCGATCTCGACCATGCCCCTTTTTCGCACGACGTAACCAAAAAACGGCATGATCCCGTCCTTGGTCACCGGCACGGACCACTCGCGGTACCAGGCCGGATCGCGGACTTCGTCAATCGAAAAGCCCGCTGCCGGGCCGAATGCAACCGCGGCGTCAAACACCATCTCGCCGGCTTCGATCCAGTCGGACTTCGTTGCCAGCGGCGGTGCATGGCCCTTGTCGTCCCACAGGATCACCGGGTCCTGCTGGCGCAGCCATTCCCAATAGCCGGCAGGCTCGCGGCCCGGCGCATAGATCGGGTAGGCCTTGTAGATGGGCCGCACCGGGATCTCGTAGTAATAGCTCGCGGAAACGTGGCGGGGAGAAGCGGCGGGGTTGGCCAGAGGAACCTCGAGCGTGGCGATTGCCGCTTCATCCCAAGTCTTCGGCATATCCGGCTGGAACGCGCCGTCGTTGCGCGCGGCTTGCCCGGCAAGCGAAACGGACAGGCCGGCACCGAATCCGAGAAGGAGGACAGCGAGGCTTGGTTGGCTCAGGCGCATCGTTTTCGGGATCCCTACGCCGGCATCGCGGCGCGAATGAGCATAGCATGACTGGCAGGTTCCCGGCCCGCCGGCGCGGCTACCTCGCCATGGCCGGGCGCGGCCCCATCGCCACAGGCGCGCCCGGCTCCATCGCCTCCGCGCAGCGGCGCGCTGCAGGACCTGCCGCGCGCCCGCGAGTCCGCGGCCATCGGTCATCGCGCCCAGGAAGCGACGGGCGCAACCGCTCCGCTGCAACCGGCGAGCAGTTCGACGAAAAGCCGCTCCGCAAGGAAAACGGCTTCCGGCATACGGTGGGTGTGGAAAACTGCTGAGGAGCGCTGGGGGGAAGCGCTTGCGCAGGGGCGCGAGGCCGCGGCCGGAGCGCTCAGGCTTCGGTGAGGGGCAGGGGCGTGTCGAGGACGTCGCGGTCTTCGGAAACGGCGTCCTCGTCCACACAGGCGCCGGGCGGCACAGGCTCGCCCAGCACTTCAGCAATCAGCTTGTCTTCTTCACAAGTCATAGTTCGTTACTCACATAGTCCGGCACGGCGGCTCATGGCCGCGGAGGGTGCAATCCAGCCCAAAAACAGAGGTGGGCGGATAAAAGTATTGCGCTCCGGGTTCTTCCCTCGTTGCCTCGCTAATCATTAGACGGAAGAGAAGGCGAAAACGATCCCTTATAATTGTTCCGATCGGCAGGTGGGGCCGGAAACTATAGAGGACGCAAGAGGAAAGGCATCCGGTGAGGGGAACGGAGGCGGCGCGCATCTGCTAGATTGGACGTAAGAATATGGCGGACAACAGTTTCGACATTGTTTCCAAGATCGATCTGGCGGAGGTGAACAACGCCATCCAGCAGACGATGAAGGAAGTGATCACGCGGTACGACCTGAAGGACTCCAAGTCGACGATCGAATTGAATGAGAAGGACCACAAGATCCTGCTCGCCAGCCAGGACGATTTCAAGCTGAAGGCAGTGGTGGAGGTGCTGGAGCAGAAGCTGGCGAAGCGGAAGGTGCCGCTGAAGGGGCTGACGTTCGGGGAGGTGATGCCGGCGGCGGGCTCGTCGGTGCGGCAGGAGATTTCGCTGCAGCAGGGGATACCGATCGAGAAGGCGCGGGAGATCGTGAAGGCGATCAAGGAGTCGAAGAAGAAGGTGCAGGCGTCGATTCAGGGGGACCTGGTGAGAGTGAGCGGGAAGGACCGGGACACGTTGCAGGACGTGATCCAGATGCTGCGGGGCGCCGACTTCGGCATCGACATGACGTTCACCAACTACCGCGGTTGAGCGCGGCGATGGCGCGAAGGATCGAATCGTTGTTTGTGGCCGGGCCGGCCGGGAGGCTGGAGGCGCTGCTGGAGGAACCGGAGGACGCGGCGCCGCGCGTGGCGGCGCTGGTGTGCCATCCGCATCCGCGGCACGGCGGCACGATGCACAACAAAGTGGTCTACCGGCTGGCGCGGGGGCTGCGGAGCACGGGCGCGGTGGTGCTGCGGTTCAACTACCGCGGGGTGAACCTGAGCGAAGGCGAGTACGACCACGGGGTGGGGGAGAAAGAGGACGCGCGGGCGGCGCTCGAGTATTTACGGGGGCGATATCCGGAGCTGCCGATTGTGCTGGCCGGGTTCTCTTTCGGCTCGCGGATCATCTTGCGGCTGGGCTGCGAGGGCGTTGGGGCGCGGCGGCTGATCGCGGTGGGATTTCCGGCGGCCGATGCGGCGAGCACGGGACTGGGGCGGTGCGATGTGCCGAGGGTATTTATCCAGAGCACGCGGGATGAGTTTGGGCCGCGGGCGGCGATGGAAGAATATTTCGAGTCGCTGAGCGGGGACAAGCGGCTGAGGTTTGTGGAAGCGCAGGACCACTTTTTCGCCGGAGCGCTCGATCAGTTGGAAGAGGCGGTGAGGGAGACGGCGGGCGGAGCGAACCAGGCCTAGCAGGGAGCGGCGTGGCGCATTTGCCGGTGGAGTTTGCGGGCGGCGCGCTCGCTGATGAGCTGGGCGACTTTGCCGAGGAGGCCGGGAATATCGACCGGTTTAATTAACATTCGACGTTCGTTTTCCGGCTTGGCATTGCTGTAAGTGGTAACGATAGCCGTGGCCGGTTTGTAATCCATCATACGGGCGTGGGCTAGAACTTTGAGGCCCGCCTGAGGGGATTCCATCTGCAGATCGCTGAGGACGAGCTCGTATTCGCTGGCGTCCATTTTGCCGACGGCTTCGGCGGCAGATGCAGCGGAGTCAACACGATAGCCGCCTGCTTCGAGCACGGTCTGAAGCGTCAGGCGGGAGGTGGGATCGTCATCGACCAGGAGAACCCGGGCGAGTTCGAACTCCAGACCTTGATATGTGTCGCCTGCCATAGCTCTCATGAAACGTACCTTGCTCCTATAGTTTAACCAAGAATACGTAAATTGGAAGGAAAGTTTTCCGAGAAGGCGGAAAACGGTTTGAGCGTACGGCAGAGTACTATGCGCGGGAAGAGCGGGGAGGAGCGTCGCCGGAGCCGAAGACGCGGGCGAAGATGGCGTCGACGTGCCGGAGCTGGCGGGTGACCGAGAAGCTGAGGGCGAGCTGTTGGGGGGAAAGGTAGCGGGCGATGTCGGGTGAATCCTCGACGGCGGCGCGGAAGCTGGAGCCGGACTGCCAGGAGCGCATGGCGTAGGACTGGATGAGGCGGTAGGCGTCTTCGCGGAGCATGCCGGCGGCGGCGAGGTCGAGCAGAAGCTGGCCGGAGAAGACGAGGCCCTGGGTGAGGTCGAGGTTGCGGGCCATCTGAGCGCGGTTGACCTGGAGGCCGTCGACGAGCCAGCGGGTTTTTTCGAGCAGGTAGTGGGTGAGGATGGTGGAGTCGGGGAGGACGACGCGCTCGACCGAGGAGTGGGAGATGTCGCGCTCGTGCCAGAGGGCGATGTTTTCGAAGGCGGCCTGGAGGTGGGAGCGGACCAGGCGGGCGAGGCCGCAGATCTGCTCGCAGGTGACGGGGTTGCGTTTGTGGGGCATGGCGGAGGAGCCTTTCTGGCCGGGGGCGAAGGGCTCTTCGGCTTCGCGGACTTCGGTGCGCTGGAGGTGACGGACTTCGAGGGCGATTTTTTCGAGAGTAGCGGCGATGAGGGCGAGGGAGGAGAGGTAGTGGGCGTGGAGGTCGCGCGAGACGACCTGGCTGGCGATGGCGGCGGGTTCGAGGCCGAGGCGAAGGCAGATGCGGCGCTCGGCTTCGGGGCCGATGTGGCCGAAGACGCCGACGGCGCCGGAGATTTTGCCGACGCGCATTTCGGCGGCGGCGGAGAGGAAGCGGCGGCGGTTGCGGGTGAGCTCGTCGTACCAGAGGGCGAGCTTGAGGCCGAAGGTGATGGGCTCGGCGTGGATGCCGTGGGTGCGGCCGATCTGGACGGTGTCTTTGAATTCGAAGGCGCGGCGTTTGAGAACTTCGGCGAGGGCGGCGAGAGAGGCGTCGATGCGTTGGGAGGCCTGCGAGACCAGGAGCGCCTGGGCGGTGTCGACGACGTCGTTGGAGGTCATGCCGTAGTGGAACCAGCGGGAGGCTTCGGCGTGGCCGGCCTCGGCCATGGACTCGGCGACGGCTGTTGTGAAGGCGATGACGTCGTGGCGGACTTCGTTTTCGATTTCGCGGATGCGGTCGAGGCGGAAGGAGGCGTGCTGGCGCAGGAGGGCGGCGTCGTCGCCGGGGACTTCGCCGGTTTCGGCCAGGGCTTCCGAGGCGGCGAGCTCGACGTCGAGCCAGGCGCGGTACTTGTTTTCCTCACTCCAGATGAGGGCCATTTCGGGGCGAGTGTAGCGTTCGATCATTCCTTACTTAGTAGACGCGGAACGAGCGGGGGGATGCAAGCGGGAGGGGCGGCGGGGTGTGTAGGGGAGGGGTTTGGGCGATAGGTGCGGCAGGGGCGCGGCCGACGGAAGCTGAGCGGGGAGGGGGCGGAAGGCGCGGAGTGAGAGGAGAGGCAGGCGGGGGTGAGCGAAGGAAGCGGCCGCCGGTAGGGAGAAGCCGGCGGCCGCGGCCGCATCAGGCGCTGGCGGCGCTGGGATTCCAGAACTGCATCTCGTCTGCCGATGGGCCGTACATGCCGGGGATGGCGATGTCGAGCATGCGGAGATAGACACCAAGCTGGGCGCGGTGGTGGATCAGGTGGTTGAGCACCGAGCCGCGGATGACGCCGGCGCGGGGGGCGGCGAACACTGGGGCGCCGTTGTAGAGAAACGTCCAGACGACGGCGTAGTCTTCGTCGCGGGCGGCGGCGATGGCGGAGCGGGCCTCGGCAACGCTCTTGTCGAACAGGGCGAGGAGTTCGGCGCGGTTGGCTGCGACGACGGGCTGGAAGTCCGCGGTGATGTTCAACGATTCGGACGTCAGGGCGTGAGCGGCCCAGGAGGGGAGTTCGGCGACGTGGCTGGCGAGACGACCCAGGGGCATGGATTTTTCGTGCGGTTTGTATTCGAGTTTGTCGTCGGGGACGAGTTCGAGGATTTTGCGGGTATTGATCATTTCCTGGTCGAATTCGAGCAGAAGCGTTTCGCTATGTGACATTGAGTGACCTCGGCCGCAGAGGCGGCACACCAGAACATAACACGTCTAAAAGGCGAATACAAGGCGAAATTTAAACTGGGTCAGAGGGTGTCCCGGGGGGCGGAATGGAGTGTGACGAAAAGGCGTTCACAAAAAAGTGCGAGTGGATTAGTGCCGTGGCGTGAATCACTTAGAGCAGCTCTAAGGTTGCTGCTCGATTCGGCCGAAATAGCGTGAGGGTAGCGCGAGAGAGCGCCAGGTAGCAAAGACCGAGAAAGGACCCTTACGCAAATGCCGATTCCGATCATCATTTTCTGGTAGGCGAGAGCCGAGAGGCGAGCCCGTCGCGGTTGGGCGGCGGGCGAGTGAAAAAATTGAACCAAAAATAAAAACCATTTGCAATCGGGTAGTTCTTTGATAAAGTCGTAGTTTCAGGGATGCAGTACTAGTACGTTCGTATGTACTAGGTCGAAGGGATGAGGACTACGGCGCGAGGACGACTCATTGCAGCGCTCGGGGCGGCGATGCTGGCCGGATGCCAGCATCGAGGGGCGGGGCCCGACTTGCGGGAGACGGCGCCGCTGAAGGCGTTGCACGCGCAGGCCGGAGCGAGTCTGAAGGCGGGGTCGGTTGCCGGAGCGGAAGCGGCATTCCGGAAGGCTTACGAGCTATCGGTGCGCGAAGGACGGCAGGCGCTGGCCGGGCGGTATCTGGGAAACGTGGCGGCGTGCCGGTTCGCGGCGTGGGACTTGCGGGGCGCGCTAAAGCTGTTTTTGCAAGCGCGGGAGACGTCGCTGGCGGCCGGGGACCGGGAAGGAGCCGGGCGGATCAGTGCGAATCTCTCATCTCTATATATAGCGAATGGAGATTTCCAGGACGCGGGGCTGAGCGCGGAGCGGGGGCTGGAAGAGCTTCCGGCGGGCGGCGCGCCGGGAGTGCGGACGTCGCTGTTGACGCTGGCGGCGCAGGTGGCGGCGCGGCTGGGGGAGAACGGCGAGGCGGAGCGCTGGTTTCGGGAAGCGATCGAGGAGTCCGACGCGAGCGGGGACTTACGGCAGCAGGCGCAGGCCTGGGACAACCTGGGATTTTACGAGCTGAAGGCGCGGCATTTGCGGCGCGCGGGGCGGGCGCTGGTGGAGGCCTACCGGCTGGAGACGGAGTATCGGGGCCTGGGGCTGGAGCCGGCCTATTCGCATTTGAGCGAGTGGAGGGAGAGCGAAGGAGACCTGGCGGGGGCCAGGGTGCTGCTGGGGAGGGCGCTGGAACATCCGGAGAGGGCGGGCGTGCCGGTGTGGTACCTGCATTACCAGGCGGCGCGGCTGAAGACGGAGGCGGGGGAGGCGGGCGCGGCGTTGGGTGAATACCGGCAGGCGGTGGCGCTGGCGCGAAGCTGGCGGGAGGGGGCTTCGCCGTCGGATTCGCTGCGGGCGGGGACGGCGCGTTGGCTGTCGGCGCTTTATCAGGGCTATATTGACGGGCTGGTGCGCGACGCGAGGTTCGGGCCGGCGGGCTCGGCGATCACGGTGGAGGCGTTCGAGGCCGAGGAGGAGGAGCGCTCGGCGACGCTGCGGCAGACGTTGCTCGAGGAGCGCAAGAGCCGGGCGAAGCTACCGGAGGAGTACTGGGCGCTGCTGGGGCGGTATCGAAGCTGCCAGTCGGCGCTGCTGGGGGCGGACCGGCCGGAGCTGCGCAAGATGGCGGCGGCGCTGGAACACCAATTGGCGGAGATTGAGGCGCGGTCTTTGCCTCTGACTAGTACTACTCCGTATAACACCCTGGAGAACTTACCTCAGGGAAATACACTCAGAGATATTCAGAGCCGGATAAGGGACAGTGAGCTGGTTCTGAGTTTTCATTTTGGGGCGAGCGCGTCCTGCGTCTGGGCTGTCAGACGGAACGGGTTTGAGGCGCATCGGCTGCCGTCGGCGGAAACG
The DNA here is from genome assembly GCA_027452065.1 of Bryobacterales bacterium. GTDB lineage: Bacteria > Acidobacteriota > Terriglobia > Bryobacterales > Bryobacteraceae > JAJYKC01. The sequence goes on along the minus strand of DAIDHC010000075.1, from coordinate 1,111 downwards.
ATCCGCCGGGATGCGGAGAAATTCTTGGCGGCGACCCAAAGTGACGGCAGCGAAGCGGCGGGGCTCGGCGAGCGGGTGTACGGGGAACTGTTCGGAGCGCTGGGCGCAGAGGCGCGGGGCAAGAGCGACTGGGCGCTGGCGAGCGACGAGTTGCTGCTGCGGACGCCGCTGGGCGCGCTGAGCGGGGGCCGGAAGGAGCCGGGGTATCTGATCGAGAAACACGCGCTGCGCTTTGTGCCGAGCGCGATGACGGTGGCTGCGGCGCCGGTGGAAACCGGAGGGGCGTTTCTGGGGATCGGGGACGGGATATACAATCGCGCGGACCCGCGGTGGAGCGGGCGGCGGAGTGTGACGGATCCGGTGACGGTGCAGGCGGCGGTGGAGCTGCCGAGGCTGGTGGCGAGCGGGCAGGAGCTTTACGAGTGTGAGCGGGCGTGGGGGCGGCCGGGCGGAATGCTGTTGACCGGAGAGCGGGCGTCGCGGAAGGCGCTGCGCCAGGGGCTGGAGATGCGGCCGGCGGTGGTGCACATCGCGGCGCACGTTTTGCAGCCGGCCGGAGACAGCGCCGACTCGGTGATTGCGCTGGGCATCGGGCGGGACGGCGGCGAAGAAGTGATGACGAGGTTCGACGTGGCCGGGCTGACGATGGCCGGGGGCACGGTGGTGATGAGCGGGTGCAGTTCGGCGGTTGCGCCGGCGCCGGAGTTGACGGGGGTACTGGGTCTGGCGCGGGCGTGGCTGATTGCGGGCGCCGACGCGGTGGTGGGGACGAGATGGGCGTATCCCGACGATACCGGGGCGTTATTCCGGGTATTTTATGAGCACCTCCGGGAGTCCGGGGCGGGAGGGTCGCGGGGAGCGGCCGATGCGCTCCGGCGGGCTGAGTTGGAGATGTTGCGGTCACGGTCGTGGCGGGCGAAGCCGAAGTACTGGGCGTCGTTCTACGAGATCGGAAAGGAGTAAGCAATTCGATGTTTGCGACGCGTCGGGCTCCTGAGGAAAACGTGGAGCCAATCGAGCAGCAGGTCGAGGAGCAGGCGGTTGGGGCGGAGGAAACTCCGGCCGTGAAACCGGCGGCTCCCACGGTCGATTGGCCGGCGCTGGTGGACCG
>DAIDHC010000074.1 GCA_027452065.1 Bryobacterales bacterium | reverse complement strand
AGGGCAACTACCAGGGCCGCCGATAGCAAAGGTTGTATGAGATCCATCTCGATTCTTTCCCCGGGTGTCCCATCCGGACCCGGTCACGCTTCGTTGTTGAAGTCGGTCATCCGCACGCCGACTGTTTCTTCGATGATTACGATTTCGCCCGAGCCTACCAGCGTTCCGCCAATCAGGATGTCGATGTTCTCTCCAGCAGAGCGCGTCATCCGAATGACGCTTCCGACGCCCAGCTTGAGAATGTCTTCGAGCGTCATGACCTTCCGGTCCAGTTCGACTTCGATCTCCAGAGGGACGTCGGCCAGAAAGGAGATTTCTTCGGCAGGATTGGGTTGGCTGGCCATTTCCTACTGCTTCAGTGCGATCGTGTCCTGGCTGAGTTGGTCAATGGTGGTTACCACCTTTGCGTTCGCCTCGTAGCCGCGCTGGAGCACGATCAGGTCCGTGAACTGTGTGGCAATGTCGACATTGGACGATTCGACCGCCCCGCCGACGACCGTTCCGCGGCCCCCGGTTCCCGGGACGCCGATCGCTGGGATGGCGCTATTGGCGCTCATTTGAAAGTTATTGTTGCCGACCGCGATCAGGGACTCGGGATTTCGGATGGTGGCCATGGCGAGCTGCCCGACAACGGTCTGCTGGCCGTCGGAGTACTGAGCGACGATCTGGCCCTGATTGGCGATGCCGACGTGGACCAACTGTGCGGCCGCCGATCCGTCCTGGGCGAGTGCGGACACTGCCGAGGCCTGAGCGTATTGGGAGATGCGGGGGGCACCGCTGCTGTCGTAGAGCTGCCAATTGAGTGTCAGGTCCGCCGCACCGTCCGAGAGACCTTGGATCTGGACCTGGGGCGCGGCGCTGGTGGCAGCCGGAGACGTCAAGTTGCCGTTCTGGTCGAAGCTCAGGGTGCCGGTGACCGGCGTGAAGGGGGAAGTCACGTCCGCGTTGGGAACAGTGATCGAATAGTTCCACTGGCCCGGAGTGGTGCTCTGCGTGAACTGCACGGTGAGCACGTGTGAGTTGCCGAGCGAGTCATAAACCTGGATCGCCGTGGAAAAAGTGTTCGGCGAGGACGTACTAGACGGCTGTGCGTTCAGGTTCAGATCGAGGGAGAAATTCTGCGTTGCGACCGGTGCCTTGATGGTGCCTGTGGGAACTGTGATGTCTCCGGTCGGGCCATTGGTGTTCACCGTTCCGTTCTGGCTTGTCCAACCCTGAACCATTTCACCCGTCGTGGTCATAAGATTCCCGCTCTGGTCGACCTGGAAATTGCCGCCGCGTGTGTACTCGACCGCGCCACTGGACGGATCCTGAACGACAAAGAACCCATCGCCCTGAATGGCGGCATCCAGCGGACCGGATGTAGTTTGAACGGCTCCTTGAGTAAACTGCCGGAGCGTCACCGGTGTGCCGACGCCAAAACCCACCTGAGTTTCGCCTAGGCCGGCGCCGATCGATTGTGTAACCAGATCGTGGAATGAGACCGTGCTGTCCTTGAAGCCTGTGGTGTCGATGTTGGCCAGGTTATTGCCGACCACGTCGATGCCGGTGGAAAGCGCGTTGAGCGCGGAAAGAGCTGCAGAGAATGAGGCCATGGGATCTCCTTTTTTATGACTGCGTGGAACCTGTTCCGGACGAGCCGGTCGTAGCGCCGTTGCTGGAACCCGAGCCGGCGGTCGCCGGTGTCAGATCGCCCTGAATCGTCGTCAGCTGCTGATTCACCTGCACCAACTGCTCGACGCTGTTGATATCGGTGAGCTGGGTCAGGAACTGCGTCGGATCCTGTGGACTCAACGGATCCTGATTCTGGAGCTGCGCGACAAGCAACTGCAAGAACTCCTGTTGAATCGTTGCCGGATTCATGGCCGAGGCCAGACTTGCGGCCGTCGACGACGTAGACGACCCGGTGGAGGAGTTGGAGCCGGTCGAGGAGTTCGATGCAGCCGCGGAGGTCGCTGGCCGTTGTGAGGCGGCTGGCGGCGGGAACTGGTTGGCGATGGGAGCGAGGATCATAGCATTTCCTTTGGCTTACGGGTTCAGGTTCGAGACGAAAGAGGCAGCCGGTCGAGCCAGGCCCGCCGGCCGCCGATCGCGGCGCTGCCGCTGGCGCTGTTGACCGGCATCGCCGCCACTCGAGTTTCCCTCTGAGTTGCGGCCCTGCGCCTGGGCTGCCTCGGCATGATTTCGAAGGTCCGTGCGCGCTGGCGTCCAAGCGTCGGTATCGATTCCCTGCTGTTTGAGAGAATTGACGAGTTGATCGAGGTTGGACTGCATCCGCGCCGACAAGTCGGTGTCATGGGTTCGAACGGCCACCTGGACGCTTCCGTTCCGATCCAGGAGCTGCACGGAGACCGAGGGCGCGTCCCCCTGGCCAAGACGAAGCGCGATTTCGCGGGTGGGTCTCTGCGTTTGCTGCTGCGTATTGTCGGCCGGTAGCGAGGGCGCGGCGGGCGGGGCGGGATCTGTACTGGCGCGTGTTAAAGGCTGGTTTGCATGCGCGGCCTCCTGCAGCCCGGCCGCGGTGATCGAATAGTTGCTGATACTGTGCTCTGAGGGTGCCGGGCGCTCCTGCCCGTCGTCGGACTGGCTGGAGTCCTTGCCCCCGGACTGAGCTTGGCTTGGGAAGGACTCGCTCCGGATGACGTCAGGTGCGGGCGAAGCGTCGGCGTGAGTGGCACCGGTGGTCTCCGGTGGGGCGTTGGTTCCCGGAGCCGGAGGTGCGGTAGCACCTTGAGCATCGCCGCCCGCCGGCGAGGGCGAGTGAGAGAGCGGGGGATTGGGCACCGCCGGGAGCGGTCCCGCCTGCGACAGCGATGGGGTCGCTGCGCCCGGACTGGCCAATGCAGCGGGGAGCGGCGTGGGAACGGCGGTTGGTACGCCTTGGAGGTGGAGCGAGAACGATATCGGAGCGGCGACCTCCGTGAGCAGTTTCGCATCACCGGCGGCTTGCGGAGCAGCCCCGGCGACTCCAATCTCGGCCGTAAGCGAACGCGCCGCCAACGATACCGGCTCCGGCGCCGACGTTTGCCCCTTGAGCAGGAGCCCCGGCGAGAGGCTGAAAAATACCTTGTCACTTGGATTCGGCAGCGCCGGTAAGACAGCGAAGGGATTGAGGGCCGTATTCCCGGCGGACGCATGCGGGCTTCGTTCTGTGGACTGGCTCCCGGGCTGAGCACGGCTTCCATTGCCCGAGGACTTGCTGGCGGACCCGGCGGCAATTCCCGACACGGCTGTCCCTGGTGTGGATTGACCGGCCAAGCCCAGGCTCGCTTCGATTGCCGCCGCTAGCATCGAAAGCGAAGTGCCGGAGGATGCTTCGGGAAAGCCGCTGGCGTTTTCGGTGTTCGCCCCCGCGGCCGATGACGATTGGCTATTGGATCCCTGTTCGCCTACGCTCGACAGTGAACCCGGGTTACCAGTTGCTCCAATTTCCGGGTTGAGACCCGAGCCGGAAGAATTGGTTTCAATGGCACTGTTGGTTTCCAGCAGAATATCGGCGAAGGGGCCGAGTGCGGGCGATGGTCCATTGATGCCGGGAAGAAATACAGCTCGAGGCGAGGATGCCTGGGATGTTGTCGGCGTAACGGTCACGCACGGCAAGGAAGCAAGTGTGATGCCAGGAGAAGAACGACGGAGATTCAAGGAATTCCGCGCAAGGAACCGCTAACAACGCGTCGATGCCGTTCCGAACCGGCATTTTCTTGCCGAATTGAAACACTCCGCATAGTTCATATCGGCCTCGACGCGCACAGTTTGAGTAACATCCGGAAACGGCACCGTGGTTGCATACCGCCTGGTGGGAAATGATGTCATGGACTCACTGACGACCGCCGCGGCAAGCGGCATGCGATCCCGAAGCGAGAGTCTGGAAATGTTGGCCAACAACATCGCCAACGCCACGTCCACAGGTTTCAAAGAGGACCGCGAGTTCTACGGACTTTACACGGCGGCGGAAGCAGATGGGGGTTCAGCATCGCCGGCCCCGGAACTCCCGGTCATCGAACGCCACTGGACCAACTTCTCGCAAGGCACCTTGACCAACACCGGAAATCCCTTCGATCTGGCGCTGGCCGGCGGAGGATTCTTCATTGCGCAGTCGCCCGGGGGGACGCTCTACACGCGCAACGGGAACTTTCGCCTCTCCCCTTCGGGACAAATCGAGACCCAGGACGGCTACCCGGTGATGTCCAGCGACGCCAAGCCGATCCTGGTCGACCCGAGCCGGCCGGTTCAGATCACTCCCGATGGAAGCGTTCAGCAGGACGGCCAACTGGTGGCGCAGATCGGGGTTGCCGACTTTTCAGATCTCTCAGCCCTATCCAAGCAGGGGCAAACATATTTCCGTTTCAGCGCTTCGCAACCTCCGCCGCAGTTGGCTAGGCCTGAAATTCACCAAGGGGCGCTCGAAAGCGCTAATGCCCAGCCAGCCGAGGCAGCGGTGAAATTGGTGGGAGTGTTGCGGCAGTTCGAAATGTTGCAAAAGGCAATGAGCATGGGAACAGACATGAACCGCCGGGCCATCGAGGAGGTGGCCAAGCTTGCCTGATCTCCGCCCCCGGAGGGAATCGGGCAAAGGGCTAACGGCCGGCCCAATGACGGTTCGAACCGGAGCATCGACAGCGCACCTGCGGAAGAGTTCGACAAGGAAGACAGGAGAAATATGATTCGAGCACTATACAGCGCCGCCAGTGGTATGAGCGCACAGCAGACCAATATCGACAACATCGCCAATAACCTGGCCAACTCGAACACCAACGGATTCAAGATGCGGCGGACGCAGTTTCAGGATTTGCTGTATCAGAACTATGTGCAGCCGGGCGCGGCTGCCGGCTCTCAGACGATCGTGCCCAGCGGCCTGCAACTGGGTCTCGGCACGCGGCCGGCCTCGAATGAAGTGATCTTCACCCAGGGTAACTTCCAACAGACGGACAACCCGCTCGATATGGTCATTCAGGGCAACGGATTCTTTCAAATCCGTCTTCCAACCGGCCAACTCTCCTACACGCGGGACGGCAGCTTCCAACTCGACCGCAACGGCAACATGGTGACCGCAGACGGGAATCCCCTCGAACCGCCTATCACCATTCCCTCGCAAGCCCAGCAGGTGACGATCGCGCAGGACGGCACAGTAAGTTACACGCAGCCGGGCCAGACGACATCGCAGATCGCCGGCCAGATCCAATTGGCCCTGTTTGCCAACTCGGCGGGTCTCAACGGAGTTGGCCACAACCTCTTCACGCCCACCGACGCCTCGGGCGAGCCAACGATCGGCGTGCCGGGAGGGCAGGAAGGACTGGGCTCTCTGCAGCAGGGTTACGTGGAAGGCTCCAACGTGAGTGTCGTCGAGGAGTTCATCAATATGATCGTCAGCCAGCGCGCCTACGAGGCCAATTCGAAGGTGGTGAAAGCGGCGGACGAGATGTACCAGCAGGTGAACAACGTAACGCCATGATGCTGCTCGCGCCGCTCGTTTTGCTTCTCACGCTTTCCACCGGCCATGGCTCGTGCTTGGTCGCACGGAGCGACCGGATTCTTGCCGGCGATCTCGCCGGCGCGGTCCCGGAGTTCGGCTCCCTCGATCCAAAAACTCCAATCGGCTTCGCACCGGTTCCGGGCGCGCGGCGGACGATCGTGCCGCAGGAATTGTCAGCGTGGGCGCGCGGAAACGGCATCGAGCTCTCGGGCCGTCCTCCGATCGTATGCATCGAACGCCCGATGCGGATTTTGAATCGGGCTGAAGTCGAACAGGCTCTGAAGCACGCGTTAGATGACGATGTCCGGGTTGAAATAACGGGGTTCAGCCAGTATCCGGTTCCCGAGGGCACGCTGGAGTTTCCGCTGAGCGGATTGAATTTGCCGCCCCGGCGCGATCCCAAGATCGCAGTCCAGTGGCTGGGGCGGGTTGTCTATGGAGAGAACAGGCATTTCAGCGTCTGGGCCCAGGTACGCCTTCAAGTGATGCGGAAACGGCTGGTGGCGGCGGCGTCCATAGCTTCCGGCGTACCAATCCGCGAAGGCCAGGTGCTCCTGGAAGAGAGGATCGAATTCCCCTATCCACCGGCGCCGGAGACGCCGGCGGCGAGTGTGATCGGCAAGGTCTCCCGGCGGATATTGGCAGCCGGCGATGTGGTCCTGCCCGAACTTTTGACGGCTCCTCCGGCGGTGACCCGCGGCGAGATGGTTCAGGTAACGCTGGAGGACGGAGCGATGACTCTCCAGTTTGCGGCAAAGGCCGATTCGACAGGCAGGCCCGGGGACACCGTAGTGGTGGAGAACCAGGACACCCACGTCAAATTTCAAGGAACTGTTGAGGCCCCCAATCGCGTGGTAATCCGGGCTGCCATTAAGACGGGAACAGATACTCAATGAAATCGATGCTTGCGTTATTGCTTGCCCTCCTGGTACCGGCAGCCGCGTGGGCGGGGAAAAATAAACAGCCAAACGGCCTGCTTGAGGACCAGGCGCCGCCATTAGCAGAATACATCGAGCAGGCCAAGGCCAGCCTGGCTATTGAACCGCCGACGATTGGATCGATATTCACTCCTTCTGGTCCGTTGGCCGACTCCGCACGCGACCTGCGAGCCAATCGGGTCGGCGACCTGGTGACCATTCTGGTGTCTGAGAACTCCTCTGCTGTTTCGACCGGCGTCACCAACACGCAGCGCAAATCAAGCGTCGCCGCCGCCGTTACTTCGCTCGCCGGACCGGTTCGATCCACCGGTGCGCTTGCCAACCTCGCAGCCTCCAACAACAATACCCAACTGCAGGGGCAGGGAACCACGAGCCGCACCACCACTGTGACCACCAACATCACTGCTCAAGTCGTGGCTCAGTTGTCGAACGGAAATCTCGTTGTCGAGGGCAAGAAATGGATCGTTGTCAACTCCGAACGACAGCAGGTGATCCTGCGCGGCATCGTAAGGCCGGTCGATCTCAGCCTCACCAACACGGTTGGTTCCGACAGTCTGGCTCGCCTGGAAGTGCTTGTGAACGGAAAGGGTGTGGTCGGCGACTCCATCAAACGGCCTTTTATCCTGTACCGGCTCCTGTTGGGGCTGCTTCCTTTCTAAACATATGAACCAACGCCTACGCTTACTCTTCTCGACTCTGCTGGCCGCAAGCCTGTCGTGGGGTGCCACGCCATTGAAGAATCTGGTGACGATTGAAGGTGTTCGCGACAACCAGTTGATGGGCTACGGCCTGGTTGTGGGGCTGAATGGAACCGGCGACAAACTGACGACTATTTTCTCCACCCAAAGTCTCACTGACCTCTTGAACCGGATGGGTGTCACGGTGCCACCGGCGGCGGTGATCGTTCGAAATACCGCAGCCGTGATGGTGACCGCCGATTTGCCGCCGTTCGCCCAGCCGGGAGAACGGATCGACGTGACCGTGGCTGCCGTGGGAGACGCGACCAATCTGCAGGGTGGCCTGCTGGTGCTAACGCCGATGAAAGGCGCCGATGGCCGGGTTTACGCCGCGGCTCAGGGGTCCGTGGTTACGGGAGGATACGTCGCCGGGCGCGCAGGCAACACGCAGACCGTTAACCATCCGACCGCGGCGCGGATTCCCGGCGGAGCAATCGTCGAGGTGGGTGCGCCGTCGGTTGAGCCGACCGACAAGGTGCGCCTTCAACTCCGGATTCCGGATTTTACGACTGCGGCGCGGGTGAGTGAGGCATTGAACAAGAAATTCGCTGACAAGGGCGAACTCATTGCCCATTCCGACAGCGCGGGTTTGGTTACCGTCCTCATGCCGCCGGTCTGGAAGGGCCGGAGTGTCGAGTTTATCTCGGCCATTGAGGAAACCCCGGTGGAAGCCAGTCGCATAGCGCGCGTGATCTTGAACGAACGCACAGGCACGGTGGTGCTCGGCGGCGACGTCAAGATTTCGCCGGTGTCGATCATTCACGGCGCGCTCTCAATTGACATTGAGACTCAGTACAACGTGTCTCAGCCGGAATCATTCTCGCAGGGACAGACCACGGTGACGCCGCAGGTCAATATCGGAGCCAAGGAGGACCGGGCGCGGAGCGTGGCTCTGAAACAAGGCGCAAGTGTCGAAGATCTGGTTCGCGCACTTCTGCGCATCGGGACGACGCCGCGGGACGTGATCTCGATTCTCGAGAGCATCAAGGCCGCCGGAGCGCTCGAAGCCGAATTAGAGGTGATATGACGATACCGGATGTGGGGCTGACGGGCTCTGGCGACAGCGTGCTGCGGCCCGGCACGAAACCCAAGGACACGCCAGAGAAAATCCTGGACGCCGCGCGCCAGTTTGAAGGCCTGCTAATCGCCCAAATGTTGAAAGGCGTTCAGGACGAAGACAGCGACGGGTTTGGAGGCGAGGACGGAGCGGCAGGTTCTCTCATCGGCGGAATCGGGCAGCAACAGTTTGCCCTTGCGCTGTCCCAGCAAGGCGGTCTGGGTTTAGCCAAGACGATTGCCGAAGGTCTCAGCCGGCGTAGCTGACTGAGGCGTAGTCCTCTTCGACGACGCTCGGGTAAGGGTGAGTGGAGTCCGCGGGCGCTTGCACGCGTGGAGCAAGGGCTGGTTCACAGGCCTCCCATCCCTCGAGCAGCGTTCTCAGCAGCCGCTCCGCCTCGGCGAGAGGTCCATCAATCTGTTTGAAATTGGCCTCTAGAAGGCGCTTCTGGATGTAAGCATACAGGTCGGCGAGATTTCGGCCAAGCTCGCCGGCGCCCGCCGGATCGAGCGACAAGGCCAGTTCATTGACGATCAAGTTGGCCTTGCTAATGGCACGGCTTCGTCCGAGAATGTCACCCTCGCTGAGCGCTTTCCTGGCCTGTGCGACGGCTTCGACGGCGCCGGCGAAAAGCATCCGCACCAGTTCGATTGGTTCGGCCGAGAGAATCTCCTCCTCCCGGTACTTCCAGTTCATCCGTTGGGTCATGTATTCGGTCCCAGAAACCTTATCGGCTTCGCCTATCCCTTCTGCTTCAATTCTTTTGCCAGCCGCAGAAGATATTCGGCAGGAACCTGCATGACCACTTCATTCGTCGTTCGGTCGACAACCTGCATGATCGCCGTGTGAGACACCCGGTCGAGCACGAAGTTCAGCTCCCGGTTGTCTCCCAGGACGTTACTGGCCGAAATGGCCCGCACCGCCTCGACCAGATCGCGGCGCGAAGGCGTGTTCGTGGTCATCGAGATTCCCATCGCGGCCTGCATCGAGCCTATCGATTTGACGTCCATCGCCGAATCACGCCTCCCTCATGTCAATCGCGCGACGCGGCCGGCAACAAACGGCGAACGAGGGCTCATGGTAAGCTCCAGGCCTGGTCGGAGAGCCTTTGACAGTGCTCTCGGTTCTCTTATCGGCCGGGGCGGATCAAGTTTGAATCAGGCGAGATTAAGGACCTTCAGAAGACTGCCTCGGTCCTTGGCGATCTTCTCTTGTAGCAACATGATGCTGTAAATCAACTGCTCTGGGCGCGGCGGGCAGCCCGGAACGTATACATCCACCGGTATCACCTGGTTCACCGGCACCAGGGCATAGTTGCTGAATACTCCGGTCGAGGTCGCGCAGGCACCCATCGAGATCACCCACTTCGGCTCAGGCATCTGCTCGTACAAGCGGCGGATCACCGGCGCCATCTTGTTGGCCACCCGGCCGGCGATGATCATCATGTCGGATTGGCGCGGGCTACCGCGCATCACTTCGGCACCGAACCGGGATATGTCGTAGCGCGACGCAACCATCGAAATCATCTCAATGGCGCAGCAGGCCAGGCCGAACTGCATCGGCCAGATGGAGTTCTTTCTCGCCCAGTTGATCGCCTTGTCTATGGTGGTGAGAAACACGCTACCCTCGGCGGCCGAGAGGCCTTCGTCGTCGATTCTGGCGAAGAGTTCGGCCGGCAGGCTCAGTTGAAAATCTTTCGCGTCGTTGCTGGCGTCCACGCCCCGATTATCGCATGGACAAGAGGGGCCCGCCGGCGGGCGTCGGCTAGAATCAGGGCATGGCAAACGACGACGAATGGGCCGGTGATGAACCCTCCAACGTGAGCCTTCTGGCGGAGGCGGCGCCGCTCTGGGGCATCGAGACCGAGTATTGGGACATGTTCGGCAAGCGCCATGCCGCGTCCGCGCCGCTGATCGAGGGAATTCTCCAGTCTCTCGGCGTGGATTGCTCGAGCGCGTCCGCGATAGAAAAGGCCCTCGACGCCCGCAGGCGGGAGCATCGCGAAGCCCTTCTTGCTCCGGCAGTCGTCGTTTCCGCGTCCGCCCCCGAGGTCCTGCTGAATGTTCCGGATTCGCTAGCCGATGCCGCGGTCGAGATCACAATCGCGTTCGAGGATGGATCCCAGCGAAGTCTCACGGCTCCTGCGGGGGAACCCGGCAACGAGACGCCCGGAGGTTTCAATCGGCTCTCTCTCCCGCTGCCGAACCTGCCGCTCGGCTACCATCGCATCGAGGCCCGGCTCGGTCCGCTCCACGCGTCATCTTTCCTCATAGTCACGCCAGACCGCGCCTGGGAGCCCGAGGGCGCCGCTGTCCGGGCGCGTTGCGGCGGAATCGCGGTGAGCCTCTACAGCCTCCGCTCATCGCGGAACTGGGGCGTCGGCGATTTCACCGATCTCGAGTCGTTTCTCGAGTGGGCCGCCCGCCTCGGAGCCGATTTCGTCTCCTTGAATCCACTGCACGCCATCGCCAACCGCGTTCCCTATAACACGAGTCCATACCTGCCAAACTCGATCTACTATCGAAATTTTCTATACCTCGACGTGGAGCGGCTCCCGGAGTTTTCCCTTTCGAAATGGGCGTCTTCAGCCCTGGCCTCCGACGCTGTGCGCGGCGAGATTGCCGCGCTTCGCGACGCGCCCAACGTCGAGTATGAGCGAGCGGCCCGTCTCAAGCGCCGGTTTCTCAAGCTTTTGTTCCGCTCGTTTCTCCAGCACGGCGGCGCCACCGACTCGGCTTTCCTGGTCTATGTGACAGAACAAGGCGAGGCCCTGCGGCTCTTCGCGACTTACGCCGCTCTCGACGAGGCCATCCATCGCCGCTATCCCGACGTGTGGAACTGGCGCTCCTGGCCCGAACCATTCCGCCACGCCGGGTCGCCCGCGGTCGACGAGTTCGCCCGCACCCACTGGCGGGCGGTGATGTTCGAACAGTGGATGCAGTGGAGACTCGACCATCAGCTCGCCTCGGCCCAACGGCGAGCGCGCGACCTCGGCATGAGCATCGGCCTCTATCACGACCTGGCCCTGGCCACCGACCGCTTCGGCGCCGACTTGTGGGCGCATCCGCGAATGTTCGTCGAGGGATGCCGCGTCGGCGCGCCCCCCGACGACTTCTCGCCGCTCGGCCAGGACTGGGCCTTTCCCCCACCCAACTCGGAGGCTCACCGCCACGACGGCTACCGGCTCTTCGCCGAGTCCATTCGGAAGAACTGCCGCCACGGAGGGGCGCTTCGGATCGATCACGTGATGCGTTTCTTCCGTCTGTATTGGATCCCGGAGGGCATGGACGCCGCCCAGGGAACATACGTGACGGATCGCCACGAGGACCTGGTCCGAGTGCTCGCCCTCGAGAGCGTCCGCAATCAGGTGATCATCGTCGGCGAAGATCTCGGCACCGTGCCCGACATCGCCCGTGAAACGCTGGCTAAGTTCGGCATTCTCAGCTACCGCTTGTTCTATTTTGAGCGCGACCGCGCCGGGCGCTTTCGCGAGCCGCACGAGTATCCGGCGGATGCACTCGTCTCTGTCAGCACTCACGATCTGCCGACGCTCGCCGGCTTCTGGGAAGGCCGCGACATCCTGGCGCGGCGGGAAGCCGGAATTCTCCCCGGGGACGAGGATTTTTACCGCATGATCGCCGAGCGGCTGGTGGAAAAACAGAAAATGCTCGACTTGTTGCACAACCTGCGCCTGCTTCCGGTAGCGTTTCCCCGAGACGCCGCGGCCGTCCCGGCCTTCGCCGGTGAACTCCATTCGGCCATCGTCGGCTTCCTCGCCACCACGCCCTGTCGCCTTTTTCTGCTCAACCAGGAGGACCTGTTCAAGGACGGTGAGCAGCAGAACCTGCCGGGCACGACAGCCGAGTACCCGAACTGGCGCCACAAAATGAAATACGCCGTCGAGGAGTTGGAGACCGGCGTCCCGGCCGCCTGCGCCGCCATGCTTCGCGCCTGGTGGGAGCGTTCGGGCCGCCTCGCGGGTTCGGCGGTAGAATCGTAGGGAACTCTTCACGACCGTCAAAGGAGCAAGAGCTTCTTCTCATGAATGCCAGCCAAGTTGCGACCCGCGAGCTCTCTTTCTACACCGGAGGAACCTGGGAGGCTCCCGCCGGCGCGCCTTTTCATGATGTCGTCAACCCGGCCACCGGCGCTGTTCTCGCCCGTGTCCCTTACGCTTCCGCAGCGCATGTGGACGCCACCGTTCGCAATGCCCACGCCGCGTTCCTGAGCTGGCGCGAGACCCCCGTCGTCGATCGCGTCCAGGTGCTGTACCGCTTCAAGACTCTGCTTGAGGCTCATGCCGAAGAACTGGCGCAGACGCTGACTTCGGAGAACGGCAAAACGATCGACGACGCGCGAGCCGAAGTTCGCCGCGGCATTCAGATGGTCGAGGTCGCCTGCGGCATGCCGTCGCTCATGATGGGAGACTCGCTGAACGACGTCGCCCGCGATATCGACTGCCACACCATCCGGCAGCCGATCGGCGTCTGTGCTGGCGTCACGCCCTTCAACTTCCCGGCCATGGTGCCGATGTGGATGTACCCATTCGCCGTCGCGTGTGGAAACGCCTTCGTACTGAAGCCCTCGGAAAAGGTTCCTCTGACGCCCACCCTGGCTGCGGAGTTGCTGGACCGGGCCGGTGTCCCGGCCGGCGTCTTCAGCTTGATCCACGGCGGCAAGGAGGCCGTCGACGCTCTGCTGCGGCATCCTCTGGTCCGTGCGATTTCCTTCGTCGGCTCGACGCCCGTGGCCCGCTATATCTATAAGACCGCGGCTGCGGAAGGCAAGCGCGTGCAGGCGCTCGGCGGCGCGAAGAATCACCTCGTTGTCATGCCCGACGCCGATTTGCGAAAGACCGTCGAGGCCATCATTGGCTCGGCCTTCGGCGCCGCGGGCGAGAGGTGCCTGGCCGGCAGCGTCCTCGTTCCCGTAGGCGATGCTGCCGGTCCGCTGCTCGATCTCCTGCTTGAGCGCACGCGCGGCCTGCGGGTCGGCGACGGCGCATCCGAAGGTACCGAGATGGGCCCCCTTGTCACCCGCGAACATCGCGACCGCGTGGCCGCCTATATCGACGCCGGCATCGACGAGGGCGCCGTTCCGCTCTGTGACGGGCGGCCACTGAACACCCACGAAGGATTCTTCCTCGGGCCCACCATCTTCGATCGAGTCACGCCCGAAATGCGAATTGCGCGCGAGGAGATTTTCGGCCCCGTGCTGTCGGTCATCCGCGTTCGTACGCTTGAGGAAGCGATCGACCTCGTGAATGGTTCGGAGTTCGGCAACGCCTCGTCGATTTTCACCAGCAGCGGCAAGGCGGCCCGCACCTACGCCGCCAAGGTCGAGGCCGGCATGGTGGGCATTAACGTTGGTGTCGCCGCGCCCATGGCCTTCTTCCCCTTCGCTGGGTGGAAGGGCTCCTTCTTCGGCGACCTGCACGCCCACGGCAAGGACGCCGTCAGCTTCTACACCGAACAAAAGGTCCTGATGTCGCGCTGGTTCTAGCCGGGCGAGCGGCCTGCTGTCAGATCCAGACTCGTTCCACCGGAACGCCGCGCCTGCACAGGTCGCACGTGGCGGCGTCTTTGGAATAGGTGGCCTCGAGCCGTGCCAGATAATAGAACGGTAGCGGGTCGAACTTCACGGTTCGGGGCGTGTCTTGATAAACGATCACCGCCAGACCCACCACATGGCCGCCTTTGGACTCGACCAGCGATTTGAGCTCGGACAACTGGCGGCCCGACCGCAGTATGTCGTCCACCAGCAGCACCTTCTCGCCCGGCGCCATCTCGAAATACTGGCGGAAGCGCAGCGGCTCTGTTTCGTCCTCGCGCTCGGCCCAGTAAACCTGGTGAGCGCGCAGCGCCTCGCACACGCCGTAGGCCACCGGCAGGCCGCCCGTCCCGGGCGCGACGATGGAGAGCTCGGGAATGATCGCCCGGATCTCGGTATTGGCGCGTACCAGACGGCTCAACGCCACGCTCATCGTTTTGGCATGCTGGTAGGACCGCATCGCCAGGGCCACCTGCAGGTACTCGTTTGCGTGAAGGCCGTTGGGGTATTCAAAATGCCCGTCGCGGAGCGCGCCGGTCTGGCGAAGCAGCTCCACAACTTCTTCCTGTGTCGGCACCAGATGCATACGTTTAATGGGCTCCTTTGCCCAGAATCACTTTCGGGATCGTCCGCAGAATGATTTTCCAGTCCAAGGCCAGCGACCAGTTGTCGATATATTGCATGTCCATTCTCATCCACGTGTCGAAATCGAGCGCATCGCGCCCGGCCACCGCCCAAAGACAGGTGAGCCCGGGGCGCATGCGCAGCCGCCGCCGCTGCCATCGCTTATACTGATCTACCTCTTCCGGAACCGCCGGCCGCGGGCCTACCAGCGACATATCGCCCTTCACCACGTTCCACAGTTGCGGCCACTCGTCGATGGAGAACTTTCGAAGCAGCTTCCCTACCGGTGTGAGCCGGGGATCGTTCGGAATCTTGAATGCTGTTGTCTTCCGGTTCAGGTGCGCCAGCGCCGGCTTCAATTCCTCGGCATTTTCGCACATCGATCGGAATTTGTAGAACGTAAACCGGCGCCCATTGAGGCCGCACCGCTCCTGGCGGAAAATGACCGGCCCCGGCGAGGTCAGGCGGATCAGCAGCGCAATGGCGCTCATGAAGGGAGCCAGCAAAGCGAGCGCGACGCTGCCCAGCAACAGGTCGGTGCCGCGCTTCACCAGCAGGCGCAGTTCGTCATGAGGCGCGGCCGCGAAGGTGAGCAGCGGAGCGTTGTCCAGCCGGTCCAGATAGACCTCGCTGTTGACGTGCGGGAAGAAGTCCACCACCACCCGCGTGCGGACGCCCACCTCGTCGCACAGAAGAAAGATCTCCTCCATCGCCGCCAGGCGCTGGCTGTCGACGGCGAAAATGATCTCGTCGATGACGTGCCGCTGCAGCATCTCCGGCAGCCGGTCCAGCGGGTACACCGGATACTCGCCTACAAGCCGCACGCTCTGCTTGCCTCCCTCGCGCTGGTCGTCGAAAAAGCCGGTCAGGCGAATGCCGTAATCGGAGGACCGCTCCAGCGCCTCGGCCAGTTTCCGCGCCCGCGGGCCCAGGCCCACCACCATTACATAGTGCGGCGCTCCGAACTCCCGCCGGATCGCCCCAAGCACGTGTCCGGCATTGAGCCGGAACAAGCACATTAAGATCCAGCTATACACGCCGAGGATGGCGACGAAGCTGCGGCTGAGGTCGAAGCGAAGCAGGTATTCGAAGAGCACCAGAGCCATCGATCCCAGCAGGCACTGGCGGAACGTGTTGCGCAGCACCATGGGCGGATGGGCCGAATCGAGCCGTTCGTAGACGTCAAACCAGTAGCCGATCGCCAGCCAGCAGACCGCCGCCGCGCCCAGCAGTAGAGCCTTGATCGGCCGGTCGATGTAAAACTCGTGGCTGAGGGCAAGGGCCGCCCCAAGATGAAGGCGCGTCTGATACGCCGCCTCGAAGGCCAGTGAGATCAGTATGACGTCGGAAAGGCCGAACAGCAGCTTTACTTTTCTGTAATGCCTGCTAAACACCCGACACACAGAATAGCATTCCGGGAGACAAATCACCCCGGATGCGCCGGATTCCACACGATTTTCCCGGCGCGTCTTTCGGGCCGCCGCCGGCCGGGGTGTTGCGCCGCACCCGCGCCTGCGCATTTAATGGATGTTCGATTATGATGCGATCCATCCAGTTGGTGAGCCCACGCCGGCTCGAATTGCGGGACATCGCCGAGCCGCCCGAGCCCGGTCCCGGCGAGTTGCTGGTTCGGGTTCGCGCCGTCGGAGTCTGCGGCAGCGATCTCCACTGGTACACCGAGGGCCGCATCGGAGCCTTCCCGGCCACGTATCCGCTCGTGCTCGGCCATGAGCCGGCCGGCGAAGTGGCCGCCGTGGGCGCCGGTGTCTCCTCGTTTCAGCCCGGAGACCGCGTGGCCATAGAACCGACGCTGAGCTGCGGCCACTGCGAGTTCTGCCTCCGCGGCCGGCACAACAACTGCATCCGCTCCTCCTTCATGGGCTCGCCCCAAGCGCCGGGCCTGTTCCGCGATTACGCGCTGGTGCCCCAGGGCAACGCGACGAAATTTCCGGCCGCCTTCAGCTTCGTCCGCGCCACGCTGATTGAGCCGCTGGCGGTCATCATGCACATGCTCGAGCTCATCGAGATCGGCCCCACCGACACCGTGGTGGTGCTCGGCGCCGGTCCCATCGGCATGCTGGCGGCCGCGGTGGCCCGCGCCTGTGGCGCTCCTATCGTCATTTCCGTCGATCGTCTTGCCCACCGCCGGGCGCTCGCCTTGCGTATGGGCGCCACCTTGGCGGTCGACCTCGCGGGCCTCGTGCCGGCCGTTCTCGATCTCACCCGCGGCCTCGGCGCCAGCGTTGTCATCGACGCCGCCGGCGACCTCCAGACGATCAACACCGGACTCGCCATCGCGCGTCCCGGCGGTGTCTTCGTCCTGGCCGGCATCCCTTCGGTGGCCAATCTCCCGGTCGATCTTCACTCCGCCATGGCCAAGGAGGTCCGCATTCAAACATTGAAGCGCTCCAATCATCGCTCGGCGCCCGCCATCGAACTGTTGGCGCGGGAGGCCGTGCCCGACGCGCTCGTCACCCACGCCGTCCCCGCCGAACAAGCTCCCGAAGCCGTCGAAATGCTTGCCGAATACCGTGACGGCGTCGGCAAGCTCGTGGTCAAAATGGACGCATGAACTGGCTGGCCATCGATCTGGGCGCCGAAAGCGGCCGAGCCATGCTCGGCTCGCTCGTTAAAGGCAAACTGGCGCTCGAGGAGCTTCATCGCTTCCCCAACACCCCGGTGCGGCTCCCCACCGGCCTCTATTGGGACACCCTGCGGCTTTTTCACGAGATCCGCCACTCGCTCACAATCTGCGGAAGGCAGAGAAAGCTGCCGCTCGAAGGCATCGGCGTCGACACCTGGGGAGTCGATTTCGCGCTGCTCGGCGCCGACGGCGCGCTCGTCGACAACCCGCGCCATTACCGCGACCCGCGCAACCACGGCATGCTCGACCGGCTCACGGCCGTCGTCACTCGCCAGGAGATCTTCCGCCAAACCGGCATACAATTTCTCGACCTCAACTCGCTGTGCCAGTGGTATGCCATGAAGCAGGCCGGCGCCCCCGCGCTCTCCTGCGCCACAACGCTGCTGTTCATGCCGGACCTGTTCGCCTATTGGCTCACCGGCGTCGCGCGCGCCGAACGCACTATCGCCAGCACGTCTCAGTTCTATAACCCAGTCTCGAAAACCTGGTCGCGGCCGCTGCTCGACGCCCTTGGCCTGCGCGCCGCGATCCTGCCCGAGATCGTCGAACCCGGCACCGTGCTCGGGCCGCTGCTCGATGAGGTCCGCGAATCGGCAGGCTTTGCTCTCCCGGTAACCGTCTTCGCCACCGCCGGACACGACACCGCTTCGGCCGTCGCCGCTGTTCCCGCCGATGGCGCCGACTGGTGCTATATCAGTTCCGGCACCTGGTCGTTGTTGGGCGCCGAGATCGCCGGCCCGGTGCTCGGCCCCGAGGCCATGGAGTCGAATTTCACTAATGAAGTCGGCGCCGGCGGTCGCATCCGCTTTCTGAAAAACATCGCCGGCCTCTGGCTGTTGCAGGAGTGCCGCCGCGCGTGGTTGCTGGAGGGCCGTGAATACAGTTACGACGAGCTTGCCGCGCTGGCCGCCGCCGCTCCTCCCTCGCGCGCTCGAATCGATCCCAACGCCTTCACGAGTCCCGGCGCGATGCCCTCCCAGATCGCACGCTACTGCCGCAACACCGGCCAGGACTGCCCGTCCGATCCTGCCGGACTCTGCCGCCTTATCCTCGACAGCCTTGCCGCCTCCTACGCCGAGCACATCGACCGTCTCGAAAGCCTCCTCGGCCGCCCCATCCGCTCGGTCCACATCGTCGGCGGCGGCTCGCGTAACCGGCTTCTCAACCAGTTGACCGCCGATTTCAGCCGCCGTACCGTCATCGCCGGCCCGACGGAGGCCACAGCCGCCGGCAACATACTCGTGCAGGCCATCGGCGCCGGGCACGTCTCCGGTCTCGCCGAGGCCCGCGCCATCGTCTCCCGGTCCTTCCCGCTCGAATCGTTCTCTCCCCGCTAGGCGTGGCTGGCCGCTACCCGGTACAATGGAGAGTTTCCCGGTCCCGGGAGTTCTTTTTATGAGCAAACGCATCGGCATACTCACCGGAGGCGGAGATGTCCCCGGTCTCAATTCGGTCATTAAAGAGGTCACCTACCGCGCTACGGAGAACGACTGCGAAGTCGTTGGCGTCCGCCGCGGCTGGGAGGGCCTCACGCACGTCAACCTCGACGATCCGGATAGCAAAGCCCGTTATATTCTGCCTCTCAATCGTGATAATACGCGCACCATCGATCGTTACGGCGGCACCTTCCTGCATAGCAGCCGCACCAATCCCTCGAAGATGAAATCGCTGCCCGACTCTCTTCGCGGCCAGGAGTTCCCTCAAGCCGAGTCCGTCAAAGGAGGCGTCAAATCGGTCACCTACGACGTCAGCGGCCAGGTGCTCAAGAACATCGAGAAGCTCGGCATCGACTACGTGATCGCCATCGGCGGTGACGACACGCTCAGCTACGCCGCCCGGCTCGACAAACTCGGGATCCCCATCGTTGCCGTGCCCAAGACGATGGACAACGACGTCCGCAATACCGAATATTGCATCGGCTTTTCCACCGCGATCACCCGCGCTACCGACGCCATCAACCGGCAGCGGACAACCGTCGGCTCGCACGAGCGCATCGGCCTGTTCCGCGTCTTCGGCCGCGACGCCGGCTACACCGCCTTATATACCGCTTACGTCACCAACATCCGCTGCTGCATTCCCGAGTACAAGGTCAACCTCGAAAAGCTCATCGGCATCCTGTCCACCGACAAGCGCAAGAACCCCAGCAATTACTGCTTGCTCGTACTTTCCGAGGGCGCGCAATGGGAAGGCTATGTTCAGCGCGAATACGGCGAACCCGACGCCTTCGGCCACCGCAAGAAGTACAATATCGCCGAGGCGCTCAGCGACGAGATCCACAACCGCACCAAGGACGAGACCGTGGTCAGCGATCTGACCTACGACCTCCGCAGCGGCGCTCCCGACTTCGTCGACAAACTCGTCGCCTCCACCTTCGGCACCATGGCGCTCGACTGCGTGCTCGAGGGCAAAAGCGGCCTCATGTCGGCTATCGTGAACGGCCGCTATGAGATGATGCCCATCCCCGATCCCAAGCTCGGCCCGCGCAAGGTGGACGTCGAGAGCATGTACAACACCGAGCGCTACCGCCCGAACTACGCCAATAAGACCGGCCTGCCGATCTTCCTCACCAAAGCGTGATGGGCTGGCTCAGGGACCGCTTCCGCGTCCCGTCTCCGGCGCCGCTTCGCGATATTGCCCGCCACTTTAACGAGGTGGCGCCGGATGAGCAGCATTATCCCTCCCACATCGACCCCCGCATCTACCATGTCCGCTTGATTCTCGACTTCTTCGGGGACCTCCAGGGGCAGCGCGTGCTCGATGTCGGCGCCGGTAAGGGCCGCTTCGCCCGCGTCTTGAAGGAGCGGCACCCCGGCGCTTCCCTCTATGCGCTGGATCTCGCCGAAGCCATGCTCGCTTACGTGCCCGGCGGAATTCATGCCTGCGCGGCCTCCATGACCGCCATTCCCTTCGCCTCTTCCTCGTTTGATTGCGCCTACGCTACGGAATCGCTGGAACACGCCGTCGACATCGAGGGCGCGGTCGCCGAGATCTGCCGCGTCGTCCGGCCCGGCGGCCGGATCGTCGTCATCGATAAGAATCGCCGCCACTGGGGGCGTCTGCAAACGCCGCCCTGGGAAACGTGGTTCCGCCGCCGCGCGCTCGAACGCATGCTAGCCCGGCACTGCGCTTCGGTCTCCAGCCGCCCCGTCTCCTACTGGGAGGACGTCCCTCCGGATGGGCTGTTCCTGGCATGGCTCGCCATTAAGTGATCCTGCGCCCACCGCCGGGCTCCGTTCGCGGACGTCGGGTTATCCTGGACTTAGTTCATGAATATCCAAGAAGTAGTCGAGGCCCAGGGCCACCTGGTCGACTCGCACATCCTCGAACAGATTTTCGACACGGTGGTCGAATGTCAGGGCCGTTTCGAGGTCGAACAGTTTCGCATCGGCAGAACCAACAGCGAGCCCTCCTACCTGCGTCTTAAGGTGGAGGCGCCTTCGCAGCCGCTGATGAGCAAGTTGCTCTCGCAACTGCTCGGCTTGGGCTGTGCTCCCGTCGACGCCGGCGACGCCGTCCTTGTCCCGGTGGAGCGCGACAAATGCGCCCCGGAAGATTTTTACTCCACCACCAACCACCGCACCATGGTCCGCCATGGCCAGGAATGGCTGGAAGTCCAGAATCAGCGGATGGACGCCATGATCGTCGTTGCCGGCGGCCAGGCTTCCTGCCGGCGCCTCCGCGACCTCCGCCGCGGCGACCTTGTCGTCACCGGAATGCGCGGCATCCGCGTTGTCCCCGAATCGAAGGAGCGCGACCGCCTCGCCTTCGCCTTCATGAGCAACGGCATCTCCTCCGAGCGCCAGGTGGAGACTGCTGTCCGCCAGACGGCCGCCCTGCTGCAGCAGGCGCGCTCCGCCGGACAGCGAATCGTCGTCGTGGCCGGTCCGGTGGTCGTGCACACCGGCGGTGCGCCCGCTCTGGCGGAGATGATCCGCGCCGGTTTCGTTGACGCGCTCCTGTGCGGCAACGCCCTCGGCGTTCACGATATCGAGGCCTCCCTCCTGGGCACTTCGCTCGGCGTCCGCCAGACCGACGGCCGCCAGGAAGAACACGGCCACCGCAACCACATGCGCGCCATCAACGCCATGTACCACGCCGGCGGCATCCGACAGGCTGTTGAAAGCGGCCTCCTCCGCGGCGGCATCATGTATGAGTGCGTGAAGGCCGGCGTGCCCTTCGTCCTCGCCGGAAGCCTCCGCGACGACGGCCCGCTCCCCGACACCATCACGGACATGAATCACGCCCAGGACGCTTACGCCGAACAGCTCAAGGGCGCCGGCGTCGTCCTCTGCCTCGGCTCGATGCTCCACTCCATCGCCACCGGCAACATGCTTCCGAGCTGGGTCAAAATCGTCTGCGTGGACATCAATCCCGCCGTTGCCACCAAGGTCAGCGACCGCGGCACCGGCCAGGCCGTCGGCGTTGTCACCGACGTCGGCCTGTTTCTCGATCTGCTCAGCCGCGCTCTTGCCCCGGAAGCGAAATGACCAAATGAAGAGACAATACACCGACGAACACGCCTCTTCCGGCGTTCGCGCCGAGCTCCCCGCCATTGAAACCTGGCCCAATCAGTATCGCGACCGGTACGAAATCGAAATCGCCCTGCCTGAGTTCACCTCCGTGTGCCCGAAAACCGGCCTTCCCGACCACGGCGAGCTCGTGCTCATCTACACGCCGGATCGCTCCTGTCTCGAGCTCAAGTCACTGAAGATGTACATGCTGGCCTACCGCAACCTTGGCATCTTTCAGGAAAACGTTGTCAATCGCTTTCTCCGCGACGTCGTCGCCGCCTGCCGCCCCTGGTCGGCCGCCGTAACCGGTGAGTTCACGCCCCGCGGCGGAGTCTACTCGAAAATCACCGCCCGTTGGGACAGAAAACGTGGATACAAAGGCTGAAGAGCTGAGCCGGATGGTGGAGGAGATCCGCGAGCGCGTGCGGGCTCGCCATCCCGAAGGCGGCGCCGCAGGCTCGGTGCCGCTCGTCGAGCTTCTCGCCCTCATGCACGCCCGCGACGCAGCCGAGGGCAAAGTGGCCAGCATCGGCACCCTGAATCCGCGCCCTCCCGGCCTGTGGAACTCGCTCATCCAGTCCGTTAAGCGACTCGTAGCCCGCGCCCTGGACTGGCATGTCCGCGAGCAGGTGGAGTTCAACCGCGCCGTCATGCGTTGTGTCCAGTCCTCTATGGAGGCTTTCGCCGAAACCAACCGTGCCCTCGCTGCCCTCCAGGCCCTTGCCGACCCGGCGGCCGAGTCCTGGCGCCAGTGGTTCCGCGAAACCGGCGAGCGGGTGGAGCGCCAGGAAATCCAGTACCTGAAGAATCTCGCCGAACTCGAGCGCGGCTTTGAGCACCAAACCCGCCAGCTCGGCTTGGAGTTTGAACGGAAGGCGGCCGCGCTCGATGCTTCCTACCGCGACCTCATCCGCGCCCAACACAGCGAATTTACTTCAACTTTCGACCGGGCCCAAATCACCCTGCGGGACCGCTACGACCTGGATCTGCACCGCCTCCGTGCCGAGATTGAGTCGCTGATTCACTCCGAACTCCGCGTGCTGCGGCAGCGCGCCGCGGCCGCCCCGCTCGCCGCCGGCCCGTTTCCTCCGCCTACCGCCCCACTTCCTTCCGCTCCCGCCCCACTTCCTCCCGCACCCACGTCCTGGGACGACGTCGATTGGCTTCGTTTCGCAGAACGCTTCCGCGGAAGCGAGGACTATATCCGAAGCCAGCAGCGCCTCTACGCCCAGAATTTCGCCAGTTGTTCGCCAATCCTCGATGCCGGCTGCGGGCGCGGCGAGCTCCTCGAAACGTTACGTGACGCCGGCCTCGATGCCTCCGGCATCGAACTCAATCCCGAGTTGGTTAACCTTTGCCGTTCCCGTGGACTCGATGCCGTCCACGCCGACCTCTTCGAATTCCTCCGCGCCGCGCCGCCGCGCTCCTACGGCGGCATCGCCTCCATCCAGGTCGTCGAGCATCTGCCGCGCCCCCGCCTCCCCGAACTCTTCCGGCTCGCCTTCGCCGCCCTCCGCCCCGGCGGCCTGCTGGCCATCGAGACGCCGAATCCGGAGTGCCTCGCCATCTTCGCCACGCACTTTTACCTCGATCCCACTCATCGCCATCCGCTGCCCCCGAGCCTGCTCGCCTTCCTTTTGGAAGAGGCCGGCTTCGTCGATCTCCGCGTCGAACCCCGCGCCCCGGCGCCAGACTCGTTTCCCGAGTTGAACGATCTCCCCGAGCCGTTTCGCCGCCGCTTCTTCGGATTCCTGGATTACACCATCTTCGCGCGCAAGCCCGGTCCCTGAATCGGGGGCGCGCGGGCTCCGTTTCAGATCAGTTCACGCCAATTGGTCCGCGCCTCCGCCTCGCCGCGTTTCGCCCACATCGCCATTGATTGCAGGCCGAAGCTCGTCGATACCGGATTCACAAACGGCATCCATACCCCCTCCGCCCGCCCGAAGCAGACACCGCCGTCGATGGCAGGGTCGGCGTCGGTGAGCTGAAACCCCGTCACCGCCGCCGCTTCCTGCTCGGCCCGGAACTGGCTCAGCGGCGCCGCACCCAACCGGGACGCCAGCAGCCGCAGCCGCAGCAATTGCGCCCAGACGTCGGAGCGCTCGAATTCGGCTGCGATCTGGCGCAGGAAGTGAGACACCCGCTCGACACCCTCGGCCATGGCCCGCGCGCACGGCTGCCGGTTCAACACTGGCAGCAGACCTTCAAGAAAGTAGCAATAGGCATGCAGACGGTCCATCACCTTGCGCTCGTCCGCCTCGCCCGGTAGAAACGATTCGTGGCCTCGCAGCGCGGCGTCGAGACAGTCCTCCCAGGCATCGAGAAACTCCTGCTCTCCGCCGGCCTCGTGCAGCTCATACCACGCCAGCGCCGCCTTGAGCTGATAGCAGCCGCCCTGCCCGGCCCATCGCGCCTGCGGCGGCACCGGACGGCAGCCCGGCAACTCGACGATCGGATGAATCCGCCCCTCGGCCACGAACCGCCGCAGCATCGACTGCCCGGCCCTGTGCGCCGCGTCGAGAAAACGCCCCTCGCCCGTCGCCCGCCAGAGCGCGAGCAACCCCCGTGCCATGATCCCGCTGTCGAAGAAGTAGCTATGCCGGCACGGCTCCTCGCCGGGGCGCGCGTATTCGAACGGGAATACCTGATTAGTGTCGTCCCAACCTCGTTCGATCAGAAACGTCGCCGCACGAATCGCGGCCTCCCGGTACTCGTCACGCCCCGTCAGCGCACCGAGGTAGACGAAACAACTGACCGCGTAGCCCGTGATCTCGAGCGAGATCCGCGCCCTCGACTCCTGGTCCGTCCGGTAGTACCGGGCCATGCCGCCACTGGCCTCAAAAATGCCCGACCTCAGCAGCCATTCGCCGGCGCGTTCTATCGAAAAGCTTTGGCCCCCCATGCGTGTCCCAACCAAAACGCCTCATTGTAGCATCCGGTTGTGGTGCGCCCTTTCGGATACATCGTGGCCGCCGATTCACGCTTTTCTCGTCCCGGCGGCCAACCCGCAGGAAGCTGAAACCGAAGGCGATACTGGATCGTCCGTGAGCCGTACGCTATACTGATAAATTCGCTGAATCCACTCACCATGAAGTGTATCGTCGCTCTTCTTCTGTCCTCGGTCGCCGGCTGGGCTCAAATACGCTTTGTCACCGGCCAGGCGGCGCGCGCCGTCGTCGGCCAGTCGACCTTCACCAGCCAGAACTCGGCGGGCGATCCCGCCTATCCGAATCCCGCCGCCAATCTCCTGGGCGGCGTCAGCGGTCTCGCCTGGGCCAATGGCACTCTCTTCGTTGTCGATTCCAATCGCATGCAGGCTTTGCCCACTCAGAATCGCGTGCTGTTGTTCAAGAACCTTCCTTTCCCAGCCCCAGACGCTGAGATCCTGAACGAATACGACCGCTGCCCGGTCTGCGGCGGGACGGCCAGTGTCGTTGTCGGCCAGACCGATTTCACCGGTGTCAATCCCGGCCGCACTCAGGCCGGCCTGCAGAACCCCGCAGCCGTCGCCAGTGACGGACATATCCTCGCCATCGCCGACACCGACAATAACCGCGTGGTCATCTGGAACCCCGTTCCACAAGTCAACGGCGCCCCGGCGTCGGTCGTGCTCGGCCAGAAAGACTTTACCAGTCTGGCGCCGATCGTCCAGACGTCGAGCTCGCTCCTCGGCCCCCAGGGTGTCTGGATTCAGGGCAATCGCCTCTTTGTCGCCGACAGCAGCGGCAATCGAGTTCTCATTTGGAACTCCATTCCCACCCAGAACAACCAGCCGGCCGACGTCGTCCTCGGCGAGCCCGATTTCACTAGCTTTCAGGACACCCCACCCACCGACGCCGTGCACATGTTGACGCCAGTTTCGGTCACCTCGGATGGCGTCCGCGTCTACGTCACCGACATCGGCAACAACCGAGTGCTCATCTGGAATTCGATTCCCACCCAGAACGGGCAGCCCGCCGACATCGTCATCGGCCAGCCGGATTTTTCCGGCAACGCCAGCAATAACGTCACCGGTATCTGCCCCAGCACCACTTCCGGCGGCACCGCCACTTATCCCGCCATGTGTGGCGCTACGCTCAGCTTCCCCCGCTACACTCTCTCCGACGGCCAGCACCTCTACATCGCCGACGGCGGCAATGATCGCGTCCTCATTTTTAACTCCATCCCCACCAAGAACTCGGCTCGCGCCGATGTCGTCCTCGGCCAGTTGGATGAGTACAGTAACATCAATGGCACGGAGGCCGATCCCTCACAGGGAGGCCAGGCCGATACCAACCAGGTCACTTCGCCGCAGTCGCTCGCCTGGGACGGCACCAATCTCTACGTCAGCGATCCTTTTGACCGCCGCGTTATGGTCTTCACCCCCGGCCAGAACCTGGTGCCCAACATCGGTATCACCAACGCCGCCAGCCGCGAGGTATTCGCTCTCGGTTCGATTACCTTCGGCGGAACCATTAACGCGAGCGACACCGTCACCATTACCATTCAGGGCCCCACCCAGACCTCCGGCACCAATTACACTTACACAGTCGTCAAGACCGACACCATCGCTTCGGTCATCTCCAATATGGTCGGCCAGATCAACGGCGCAAACAGCGGCGCCGGCGACCCCAACGTCTACGCGCTCAACGAATCCGCCATCAGCGAAATCGTCCTGGTCGCCAAAGCCCCCGGTCCTCAGGGCAACCTCGTCGCATACTCCGCAACCTCGTCTGCAACCGCCCAAATCTCGGCTACCGCCGCCGGCGCCAATCTCGATGGAGGGCAGAACGCCTCCCAGATGGCTCCGAGCACCATCATGACCATCTTCAGCTACGGCGGCATCACCGACCAGGATCCCGCGGCCGCGCCCGCCGGCCAGACGCTCCCGCGCCAGTTGGCCGGCGTCGAACTCTACATCGACGGCACGCGCGCGCCTCTCGTCTACGTCTCCCAAAACCAGATCAACGCGCAGATGCTGTCCCGCGTTTACGACTCGACAAGCGTCACCACATGGATTCGCTCCGTCCGCAAAGATGGCTCCGTCATTTATAGCGCCGCTGTCGCTGTGCCCATCGTCCCCGGCAATCCCGGAATTTTCGCCAGTCCCGGCACCGAACCCAGAGCCGCTGTCGCTGTCCACGCCAGCAGCAACGCCACTAACGTCGTCTCGGTAGACGGCACGGTGACCGCCGGCAACACCGCCACTATCACTGTAGGTTCCTCCAGCTATACCTACACCGTTGTCACCGCGGATACTCTCACCACCATCGAGAACCAGTTGATCAAGCTCATTAACGCCGACCCCGCCTCGCCCGTCACTGCTTCGGCCGCCGGCGCTTTCAACCGCATCGTCCTCACCGCAAAGGTGGCCGGCGCGGCCGGTGAAGGAACTTCCGTCACTACTTCCATCAGCGCCGGCGCTACGGTTCTGCTCACCGTCCTCGGCCCTCCAACGATGTGCTGCGCCAACAAAGCCGGCGCGCCGGTAACCGCAGCCAATCCAGCGGCTCCCGGCGAGTTGATCAACTTGTTCGCCACCGGCATCGGCATCGTCCAATCCTCCGACGGCACCTGGCAGAACGTGGATGGCGTCCCTTACGCCGGCCCGCCCAACTCGGCCGTTCAGCCCGTCGACGCGCTGATAAACGGCAGCAGTACCGCCAACGTGATTAGTGCCGGTCTCCAGCCCGGCGCTGTCGGCGTCTACCTTGTTCAATTGCAGATGGGCAACAACCTGAAGACCAATCTTCAGAGCCAGCTCCGAATCGCCCAGAACACCTATACGAGTAACATCGTCATCCTTCCGGTCGCTGTACCCACGGCCACGTCGGCGTCCACGACACTCCCCGCGGTGGCCCCGCCGGCCCGCCGCGGAAACGGCGGCCGCGACGCTCCCCGGCACTAACTGCTTGCCCCGCAGCCGCGCCTCTCGCCGCCGCCGGGCATTGTTATAGTTCATAGAGTGGACCGGCTGGCTCAGACCGCGCGCCGCGCCGCCCTCTTAGGCATCGCCGTCAGCGCCGCCTTGGCTGCGCTGAAAATCACCGTCGGCCTTCGCGCGCACTCTACCGCCGTTGTCTCCGACGGCATCGAGTCGGCCGGAGATGTGCTCACCTCCGGCATTGTGTTGCTCGGTCTCATCCTGGCTTCCCGCCCTGCCGATGAGGACCATCCCTACGGCCACGGCCGCTTCGAAACGCTCTCCGCGCTACTGGTCGGCGCCATCCTGTTCGGCTCCGGCTCCCTCATCTGCATCGGCTCTCTACGTGACGTCACGGCCCCCTCCCATCCCCCCGCCTCCTTCGCCGTTTGGCCGCTCATCGTATCCCTCGCCGCCAAAACTCTGCTCTGGTCCTGGAAGCGCTCGCTCGGCCGCCGCGTCCGCAGCGATGCGCTGCTGGCCGACGCCTCCAACGACGCCGTGGATATCCTGTCGGCCGCTGTCGCTCTGACCGGCCTTTCAGTAACCCTCTTCGATCCCGTCCGCTTCCGCGCCTTTGATAAG
>DAIDHC010000073.1 GCA_027452065.1 Bryobacterales bacterium | reverse complement strand
GGGGCGGAGGACGGGGCGGAGGGAGCGGTTGGGTGGGGGGAGTTGAGGAAGGAGGAGGCGGCGGCGAGGGCGGCGGTGGAGCGGCCGAGGAGGGCGTGGCCGCCGGAGGGATAGATGACGGCGTGGGCGTTGGGGATGAGGGCGGCGAGCGACCGGGCGCGGGCGGCGGTTTGGACGAGGTCGTCTTCGGCGCTGAGGATGAGGACGGGGCAGCGGATGGAAGCGAGGGGGCAGGGGTCGGGGTGGGCGGCGGTGGCGATGTCGAATTGGAGGCCGCGGAGGCGGGAGCTGACGGGCAGCAGGTGATGGAGGAGGAGGCGGGCGCGGGCCTGTTCGGAAGCTTCGGCGGCGCGGAGGACGGCGGTGGGTGTGGCGAGGATGAGGCGGGCGAGGGCGGCGGGGAAGAGGGAAGCGAGGCGGATGGCGGACCAGGCGGCGAAATCGGAGGCGAAGATGGCGCGGACGGCGGCGCCGCCGTAGTTGCGGGTTCCGGGAGGGAGCGGACCGGCGGGAACGAACAGGACGAGGGCGCGGCAACGGAGGGGATGGAGGGCGGCGAACTGGAGGGCGGACCAGGCGCCGGCGGAGAAGGCGGCGACGGAGACGGAGGGGAGGGAGAGGCGGTCGAGGAGTTGGGCGTAGGCGGAGGCCTGGAGGGCGGTGGTGAAGCGGAGAGGGGAAGCGGAGCCGAGGTAGCCAAAGCGGGAGGGGGCGATGAGGCGGAATTGGTGGGCGGCGAGGGGGCGGGCGAGGTCGAGAGCCTGATCGAAGCCGCCGCCGGCGCCGTGGAGGACGAGAACGGGGGGGCCGGCGCCGGACTCGGCGAACTCGAGGGGGCCGAAGGAAGTATCGGCGGTAGAGCGGGGGGCGGCGGCGAGGCGGGCGCGGTGGCGGCGGAGGTCGCGGCGGAAGAAGGCGTAGAGGGCGGAAGCGGCGAGGAGGAGGAGGAAAAAGAAGAGGAGCATTCGGAGGGCGGGGGGGCGGTCAGGCGGCGGGCGGGGAGGCGGCCATGACCTGGCCGATGACTTCGAGGAGCTGGCGGGCCTGGAAAGGTTTGGCGAGGTAGGCGTCCATGCCGGCGGCGAGGCAGCGGTCGCGGTAGTCGGGCATGGCGTGGGCGGTGATGGCGACGATGGGGAGGCGGGCGTTGGAGGAGGCTTCGGCCTGGCGGATGACGCTGGTGACTTCGAAGCCGTCGACGCCGGGCATCTGGAGATCGAGCAGGACGAGGTCGAAGGGGTCGGAGGAGCGGGCTCGCCAGGCGGCGAGGGCCTGGGCGCCGTCGGAGGCGGTGGTGACGGAATGGCCTTCGTTTTCGAGGAAGCGGACGACGATGCGCTGGCCGACGGGGTTGTCCTCGGCCAGGAGGATGCGGAGGCCGCGTCCGGTCCAGAGGGGGCGGGGCGGACGGGGAGAGGGAGCGGGGCCGGGAGCGGGCTCGATGCGGGCGAGGGCGAAGGGGGCGGTGAAGTAGAAGCGGCTGCCTTGGCCGGGCTGGCTTTCGACTTCGAGGCGGCCGCCCATGCGCTCGACGAGCTGGGTGGCGATGGAGAGGCCGAGGCCGGTGCCGCTGTAGCGGCGGGTGAGGGAGCCGTCGGCCTGGACGAAGGGCTCGAAGATGGCTTTGAGCTTGGCGGGGTCGATGCCGATGCCGGTGTCGGCGACGGAGAAGCGGAGCAGGACGCCGGAGGGGGTGACGGCGGCGCGGTCGACGGCGACGGTGATGGCGCCTTCCTCGGTGAACTTGAGGGCGTTGCCGGCGAGGTTGAGCAGGACCTGGCGGAGGCGGACGGGGTCGCCGGTGAGGGCGTCGGGGACGTCGGGGGCGATGTCGATGGAGAAGTCCAGGCCTTTTTGGCCGGCGCGGACGCCGAGGGAGCCGAGGGAGGCGGGGATCTGCTCGCGGAGGCTGAAGGGGACGGGCTGGACGTCGAAGCGGCCGGCCTCGATTTTGGCGAAGTCGAGGATGTCGTTGACGACGGCGAGCTGGTTTTCGGCCGAGACGCGGGCGAGGTTGACGTACTCGCGCTGCTCGGCGGTGAGCTCGGTGGTGAGGACGAGCTCGATCATGCCGAGGATGCCGTTCAAGGGGGTGCGGAGCTCATGGCTGACGTTGGTGAGGAACTCGGATTTGACGCGGCTGGCGGCCTCGGCGGCATCCTTGGCGGAGCGCATGGCTTCCTCGGCGCGTTTGCGGATGGTTTCGTCGTGGAAGACGACGACACCGGCGCGGACGGAGCCGTCCTCGGCGTGGAGGGGGCGGCCGTTGAAGACGAGCCAGCGGCCGTCGGGGACCTGGGAATTGCGGAGATAGATTTCGAGGCCGTCGAAGG
Source organism: Bryobacterales bacterium (assembly GCA_027452065.1). GTDB lineage: Bacteria > Acidobacteriota > Terriglobia > Bryobacterales > Bryobacteraceae > JAJYKC01. Next base: position 4,349 of record DAIDHC010000073.1, on the reverse strand, counting down.
CTTCGCCGCGGGCGGCGCGCCAGAGGGGGAGATCGCGGTCCTGGTAGGGGGTGACGCCGTCGGGGTGGAAGATGCCGAGGCCGGCGGCGCGGCCGGTGGCGTGGAGGGACTCGATGGTGCCGCCGCAGAGGCGTTTGGCGGATTCGTTGGCGATGAAGAAAGTGCGGGCGAGGTCGGCGACGACGACGCCGTCGCCGAGGCTTTCGAGGATGGACTGGAGCAGGACGGTCTGGCTGCGGAGGTCCTGTTCGGAGCGCTGGCGCTGGCTGATATCGCGGAGGAAGGCGCTGAAGCTCCAGCCGGCGGCGGTGCGGACGGTGGCGATGGAGAGCTCGACGGGGAAGACGGAGCCGTCGCGACGGAGGGCGGGGAGCTCGAGGCGCTGGTTGAGGGCGGGGCCGACGCCGGTTTCGAGAAAACGGGAGAGGCCGAGGCGGTGGGCCTCGCGGTGGGAGGGGGGGATGATGGTGTCGGCGACGTCGCGGCCGAGGACATCGGCGCGGGGCCAGCCGAAGATGTGCTCGGCCTGATCGTTCCAGCCGGTGATGCGGCCGCGGGAGTCCATCTCGATGACGGCGTCGAGGGAGTTGGCGAGGACGAGGCGGACGCGCTCCTCGTTGCGGAGGATCTGATCGGCGGCTTCGCGGCGCTCGACGAAGGCGCCGAGGCGGGCGGCGGTGTGGGACAGGAAGGTGAGGACGTCGTCGGCGGGAGGGCGGGGGTGACGGCTGAGGAAGACGAGGACGCCCCAGAGGCGGGAAGCGGAAAGGACGGGGCAGACGGCGGCACAGAGGAGATCGGAATTGGGAGGGGAGGAGCCGGCGGTGAGGTCAGCGCGGACGGAGAGGTCGTCGATCCAGACGGGGGCGCGGCTGGAGAGGGCGAGGGCGAGGAGGGCGGGGGCGGGGGTGAAGGGGCCGGAATCGGACCGGGAGGGGCTGAGCCAGGAGGAGGCAGGGAGGAAGGTGGAAGAGGCAGGGGCGCAGAGGAAGGCGGCGGCGAAATCCCAGTCGAAGGTAGCGCCGGCGATGGGGAGGATGGCGGCGGCGGCATCGGCGGGCGGAGGGTTTTCGGCGAGGACGCGGTCGAGCGAGCGGCGGGCTTCGGAGAGGCGCTCGGCGCGGCGGCGGGCGGTGATATCGACGGCGACGACGAGGGCGGCGGTGCGGCCTTCGAACTCGAGGGTTTCGGCGAAGATTTCGACGTCGATGAGAGTGCCGTCGTGGAGGCGGTGGCGGAACTGGCCGGCGTTGCTCATGCCGGAGTTGAGGCGGGAGATGGATGCGAGGGTGCGGGGGATGTCCTCGGGCGGGCGGATATCGCCGACGGTCATGCGGAGGAACTGCGGGCGGGAGTAGCCGTAGTGGGCGACGGCGGCGTCGTTGACCTCGAGATAGGCGAGGGTTTCGAGATCGAAGACGAACATGGGAAGAGGGCTGTGGGCGAAGAGGGCGCGGAACTTGGACTCGCTGGCCAGGAGCTGTTCTTCGCGGAGGCGGAGGGTATCGGCGATTTCTTTGGAGGCGGTGATGTCCTCGGCGAGGGCGGCGAGGCGGCGGGCCGAGCCGGAGGGGCCGTTCCAGGGGACGACGCGGAGCTGGATCCAGCGGAGGGAGCCGTCGGGCCAGAGGATGCGGCATTCGGAGGAAAAGGGCTCGGCGGAGCCGGAAGGGGAGAAGGCGGCGGCGACGCGGTCGCGGTCGGCGGGGTGGAAGGAGTGGAAGAAGACGGCGGGGTCGGCGACGAGATCGGAGCGGCCGCGGGCCCAGACTTTCTCGAAGGGAGGCGTGGCGTGGACGAAGCGTTTGAGGGCGAGGTCGTAGATGGCGAGGGCTTCTTTGAAATGGGAGGCGACGTCGCCGAGGCTGCGCTCGGCGGCGGGCAGCAGGACGTCGGACTTGGCCCAGGCGATGGCTTGGGCGACGGTTGGGGGGAGGGTGGAGCGATCGAAGCGGCCGCGGACGAGGAGGGTGCGGGCGCCGGCCTGGAGAGCGTTGAGGGCGGCGGGCGACTGGTCGTGATCGACGAGAGCGAGGAAGGCGCAGGCGGGCAGGCGGGTGGACCATTCGGCCAGCAGGGGGGCGAGAGGGGAATCGGAGAAGAGGGCGGGATCGAAGATGAGGGCGTCGGGGCGGCGGCCGAGGAAGCGGGGGATGGCGCCGGGCGAGGAGACAGAGTCGACCTGGAAGCGCCAGCCGCGAGCGAAGGCAAGCATCTCGGCAAGCCCGGAATCCTCCGGACGGGGAGGCGCCACGATAAGAACCCGGAGAGTCAGGTCCGTGGGCTGGCTCATTACGATGACTCTAACAAACCGTTGCGCCGGGCCGACCACCCAGCGCGACCCATCGCCGCGGCGGAACGAGCCGACGGCGTATGCCCAGATTATACGCAAGTTAAGGGGAAAGAATCTGAATTTCGGCGGAGGGGGGAATTGTTGGGGAAATAAACGGGGAAGGCACGGTTTGCGGGTTCGGCCGAAGCCGCGGCGGCGGGCATCGGTGTATCCTGGACGGTATTGACAGGCCGGAGGGGAGGGTAAGCGCGAATGACTTTTGTGGCGTTTTTGAGAACCTACCGCAAGACATTTACCGACGCAGAGGAGGTCTATGAGGCGTTCGACGCGTACCTGATTCAGGAGAATCAGGACGGCTATATCAACGACCTGAAGGACAAGGATTACGACACGCCGAGACAGTTGAGGGACACTTGCGCCCAGGCTTTGGTTCTGGCGGCGGGCAACGCGCAGGGCCGGAGAACGGCGCTGCAGGCGCTGGTGACGGGACTGGAGCAGCACGCCCAGACTGTGCTGGGGAAGTTTCAGACGCGGGCGCTGAAGCGGGCCGCGGACAAGCAGGGCGAAGTGGCGATGGCGTCGGCGGCGACGACGGTGCCGGTCGAGCGGCAGATCGGCGGGGAGCGGGTGCTGCATTTTACGACGGCGTTTTCGGCGATCGTGGCGTCGAGCAAGCTGCGGATTAACCGGACGTCGGACCAGGGCTGTATTTTCTGCGTTCCGGCGCGTTATGCGGATGAGATTTCCCAGGAGCCGCCGGCGAATGTAAAGCAATTATTCGATATTCACGGCGACGTGAGCCATTATGTGGAATTTAATCTGGAAGGCAGCCGGAACTTTGAGAGCTATAACAGCCAGATCGATAAGAGGCTGAAAGGGCAAAAGGAGCTGAAGATCTCGCACGAGGTGCTGGACCTGGACCTGCGGAATCCCCAGTGGTACGAGTGGAAGGGGAAGGCGTCCGGGGGGTGGGCGCTGGTGCCGGGGCCGTATGCGTGGAAGAAGGGTTAGAAGAGGGGCGGGACGGCTGGGGCGGATCTCCGGCGTTCATAACCCCGCGGCAGGCGAGCCAGCGTTCTTGCGCCGGCTCGACATCCCGCCCTGCCGCCTTGTGCTCCGGCAGCGGCTCCTGGCGCCGTGAATTTTTAGAAGACGCGGGCAACCGCGGCGGAATACCGGCGCAGATCGCGTGAGCGGCCGCTCGCGCGCCGCGGTTGATTCCGGCTTCCTTGGAGGGCCGCCCGCCAGCACCCAGTGTCCAGTGCCCCGTTTTCCTTATCTCATGCGGCGAATCGTGCGTCCCGGCGGCCAGCGTTGCGCCGGGGGTGTGCTATGTGTTGAACATCATGGACGAGGTTCTGACCTCTATCGCCGCCCAGAAAAAGCGGCTCGATGAATTGCGGCCCTTGCCGCCGCGGGCACTCGCCAACCTTGAACGTTATTACGACATCGAGCTTACCTATACGTCGAATGCGATAGAGGGCAATACGCTCAGCCCCGTCGAAACCACGCTTGTCATCGAAAAGGGGATCACCGTCAGCGGCAAGCCGCTCAAGGACCACCTTGAGGCGCTCGACCATTACGACGCCATACGCTACGTGCGCGAGCTGGCCCGGCAGCAAACACCGATCACCGAAAGCGACGTTCGGAATCTGCACAAGCTGGTGATGCAGCGGTCAGCGCCGGAGATTGCCGGACAGTATGCCGACCTGCCCCGCTACGTCCGCACCGAAGGGGGCCGGTACACTTTCCCCTCGCCGGCAGAGGTTCCGGCGCTTATGGGAGATTTCGCGGCATGGCTCGCCGCCGCGCCGAGCACCCCGGACACGGCATTTACGGCGCACCGCCGCCTTGTCGATATTCATCCGTTCAATGACGGCAACGGACGCACAGGGCGGCTTTTGATGAACCTCGTCCTGATTCGGGGCGCGTATCCGCCCGTTGCCGTGCGCCTGGAAGACCGGCTTGAATACATTCGCAGCTTGCAACAAGAACAGGCCGGACAAGGAGCGGATGATTTTGATGCCCTGCTTTACCGGCGACTGGACGCGACTTT
>DAIDHC010000072.1 GCA_027452065.1 Bryobacterales bacterium | reverse complement strand
GCGGCGATCATGGACGGCTGGGGAAACAAACCGCTGAACTTCGACCCGGGGACCCAGTGGCAGTACAGCAACACGAATTACACGATCGCCGGGGCGATCATCGAGAAAGTTACCGGCGGGCCGCTGATCGAATTTCTGCGGGCGCATATTTTTGGGCCGCTGGGAATGCGCACCCCGATCGACGTGGATGGGCGGGCCTGGAGCGCGGAAGATCCCACCGGATACACGCGGTTTGCGCTGGGGCCGCCGCGGGTGGCGACGCCGGAGGGGAAGAACTGGATTTTTGCCGCCGGCGAGCTGGCAATGACGCCGGCCGATATGGCGCGCTGGGATATTTCGCTGATGGACGGAACGATTCTCAAGCCGCGGCTGCTCGATGAGCTGACCACCGAGATTCATTTGAAGAACGGCGCGGGCACCGGGTATGGGCTGGGATTGGGCATTGCGAGCTGGAACGGGCGCCGCGTGTGGAGTCATGGCGGGGGCACGTCCGGCTTCATCAGCCAGAATACGACGTATCCGGACGAGCGTATGGCGATCACGGTGTTCACCAACCAGGACGATCCGGCGGCGCACGAGATTGCGCGTGAGCTGGAGCGGATGTTGCGGGAGAAGGCGCCGGACTCCCGCTCGGCGCGGAGCCTGGAATTGATCCGGAGCGTTTACGGGCAACTGAGCGAGGGGAAACTGGACCGGGCTCTGTTGACCAGCGACGCGAACGCTTATTTTACCGGGCAGGCGGTGGCCGATTACGGGGCGTCGCTGAAGCCGCTGGGGGCGGCGGCCATCGAGGAAATGAGCGCGTCGGAGCGCGGGGGCATGAGCTACCGGTCTTACCGGGTGAAGACGGCGAGCAAGACGCTGACGATCTCGGCGTTTCTGACGCCGGACGGGAAGCTGGACCAGTTTCTGGTCTACCCGGCGCTGTAGGCGCGCGGAGTTAGCGCGGGGCAGGGGTGGCGCGGGCGAGGGCGGCGCGGCGGGTGCGGTTGAGGGAGGCGGTGAGCAGGTCGCGGGAGGCGCGCTCGATGGCCGGGGCGAAGAGCCAGCGAAAGGCGGGGGCGAGGGCGCGGCTCAGGATGATGTCGCGTTGTTCGACGACGACGCCGGCCGGGGTTTGCTCCAGCTTGATGGTGGAGGCGATGTTCCAGAGGTAGTTGCGGGCGTCGGCGGGAGGGATGGTTTTGGGGCCTCCGCCGAGGTCGTGGGTTTCGGCGACGGCGGCGCTGTGGATGGTGGAGAGGCGGCGGGACGCATCGACGTCGGCGTAGGAGGCGAGGTAGGTGACGTCGATGGTGGTAGTGACGAAAAGGAGTTTATGGACGTAGAGGAGGCGGAAGCGGTCGGCGGTGGGGGAGTGGGAGATGAGGCGGGACTGGGCGATGGTGGGCGCGTAGAAGTCCTGGTAGTGGTCGTAATCCTGAATCACGGCCAGGACGGTGGGCAGCGTGGCGCCGGGGATGAGGACGGCGGCGATCCAGTCGTGAAGAAGGCCGTGGGGGATCGAGGGGCGGGGATCGGGGGCGAGGCTGGCGGATGGGATCTCGCCGGATTGGAGGGAGGCGAGGCGGGCGGGATCGCGGGCGGCCCACAGGAACGGGCCCGGAGTGGGGGCGAAGGCGGAGCGGAGGTAGGTTTCAAAAGCAGTGAGCGCGGCGGGAGGGATGGGGGCGGCCGAGGCGGAGACGCACAGAAGCAGGGAAAGGGCGAAACGCGGGAGGAAGACGGAGGCGGGCACCACCTTAAGACTACGCTGCGCGGCGGGCGAAGTTGGCCTCAGCGGTCGCGGAACGAACTGACCGGGGGCGGCACGGAGGCTTTGGCGGCGGGGATCGAAGGCTGCGGCGAGGGTGGGCGGCGGCTGGAGGCCGTGGCGCTGTCGGCGGCGGGGTTGGAATTGCAGCGTGCCAGGACGGCCGTGCGGGTGCGGGTGAGGCTGGTGACGATGAGCTCGCGCGAGGCGCGTTCCACGGCGGGGGCGATGAGCCAGCGGAGCGCGGCGGGAATGGTGCGGCTGAGGCCGATGACTTCCTGCTCGACGATGACGCCGCCGGAGGTCTGCTGGACGCGGGTGAGGGAAAAGATGCGCCACAGATAGCCGTGGCCGTCATCGGGAGGCAGCACCTGTTCGCTGTCGCCGAAGTTGTGGATTTCCTGAACCCGGGTGCTATGCGCGATGGAGAGCCAGTGCGCCGGATCGGGTTGCTGGTAGGTGGCCGAGTAGCAGGCGTCGAGGGTGGCGGTGACGATGAGCACTTTGTGGGTGTAGCGGATGGAGAACTGGTCGCCCGCATCGTCCTGGCAGACGAGCTGGGAGCGGGTGATGGTGGGGGCGTAGTAATCGCTGTAATGGTTATAGTCGCGCAGGAGGTTGACGACGTCGGGCAGCGTGGCGCCGGGAATGTAGACCGCGGCGATCCAGTCGTGGATGAGGCCGTGGGGGATGGGCTCGCGCGAGGGGCGCATTTCGGCGGTAACGATCTCACCGTTGAGGACTTTTTCCAGGCGCGCCGGATCGCGGACCGACCACAGGAAAGGACCGTCGCTGGAGGCGGCTGCGGTCTTGATGTAACCGTTCCAGGCGGAGAGGGTGGCGGGCTTCAGATCGGTGGCGGCGAGGGCGGCGGCGCTCACGAGAAGAACGAGAACCAAACGGGCCGGCGACCTCATCGCGAGCACCTCCTATGCGGATAGATGCAGTTTGAGCGCCGGAGGTGGCGAAGAATGAGAGTCAAGAAGATGGGAGTGAACGCTGCGCGATGTGGCGCAGAATACGGACCGCGAGGCGCGCGAGAACGCGATGCAGAAGGGATGCGCGAGGGTTCAAAAATCTGAGCGAAAAGACGCAGAAGCGTAAAAATTCTTTGACAGGCGTCAAATTTGGTTGTAACTTATTTAGGTATCGCTTGTAGATAAATTAGGCGTCATGAGCAGATCATCCGATTTGATTCAAGGCACTCTCGATCTATTAATCCTCAAGACGCTGTCGCTCGGGCCGCGGCACGGCTGGGCGATCGGGAAACGGATTGAACAAGAGAGCCGCGACGAGTTGCAGGTGAGCCAGGGAGCGCTGTACCCGGCGCTGCACCGGCTGGAACAACAGGGCTGGATCCGGGCCGAGTGGAAGATGAGCGAGACGGGGCGGGAGGCGAAGTTTTATTCGCTGACGCGCGCGGGCCGGACGCAGTTCGACAAGGAGTTGGCGCAGTGGGAGCGGCTGTCGAGGGCGGTGGGGCTGGTGTTGCGCATGGTGTAGGAGGAGACAATGCAGCGGCTGTTCGAAATTGTGCGTCTCCGGCTCCGCACTCTGATGCGGCGGAAGAAGGTGGAGGACGAGCTGGAGCGCGAGCTGCGCTTTCATCTTGACCGCGAGACGCAGGAAAACATCGCGGGCGGCATGGGGCCGGAGGAGGCGCGGCGGGCGGCGCTGAGCAAGATGGGCGGGCGGACGAGGATCGAGGAGGAATGCCGCGACATGCGCCGCACGGCATGGGTGGAAACGTTCGGAGCCGACTTGCGGTACTGCTTTCGGGGGCTGAGAAACAGTCCGGGGTTCGCAACGGCGATGATTGTGACGCTCGCGCTGGGGATCGGGGCCAACAGCGCGATCTTCGGCGTCATCGACGGCGTGCTGCTGCGGCCGCTCCCCTACGCGGAGCAGAACCGGATCGTGCGGTTTTTCCTCTCGAACGCATCTTATCCGCGATTTCCGGTAAACGCATGGGACTTTCTCGATTTTCGCGCCCGCAACCGGTCGTTCGCCTCGATGGCGGTGATGACCCGGAGCGACATGCAGCTCTCGGGCGCGGGCGAGCCGCGGAGGCTGTCGGGATTCCGCGTGAGCGCGGGCTACTTCGGCGTGCTGGGCGTGGCGCCGATGCTGGGGCGCGAGTTCGAGACGAAGGATGAGCGGCCGGGCAACGAGCGGCAGGCGATCCTGAGCGCGCGCCTGTGGCGGGCGCAGTTCCACTCCGACCCGCACATCCTGGGGCGGAAGATCCGGCTCGACGGGCGGCCGTTCACCATCGTCGCGGTGATGCCGGAGGCGATGCGGCATCCGGGAAACGCCTACCGGCCGGTGTCCTACGGCGAGACGGTGGACTTCTGGTGGCCGTTCACGTTTGAGGGCAATCCGAGCCGGCGCGGGTCGCACTATATCGAAGGCGTGGGCAGGCTGAAGCCGGCTGTGACGGCGGAGGCGGCCTCGGCCGAAATGAACTCGATCATGGCGCAATTGGCGCGGGAGCACCCGGACTTTGACGCCGGCTGGCGGGTGTTGGTGGTGCCGCTGTTCACCGAGATCACCGGCGGTAGCCGGCGCATGCTGATGCTGCTGGTGGGGGCGGTGGGGCTGGTGCTGCTGATCGCCTGCGCCAACGCGGCGAACCTGCTGCTGGCGCGGGCCACGGGCCGGCGGCGGGAGATCGCGGTGCGTCTGGCGCTGGGTGCGGCGCGCGGCCGTCTGATCCGCCAGATGCTGACCGAGAGCGTGGCGATTTCCGTGCTCGGCGGAGCGGCCGGCGGGCTGACCGCGGTGCTGGGCCTGAAGGCGCTGGTGGCGCTGCTGCCGGCGGGGTTTCCGCGGGGCGGCGACATTCATCTCAACCTGGCGGTGCTTGGATTCACCATTGCGGTGTCGCTGGCCACGGGCGTTGTGTTCGGGCTGGCGCCGGCCATCCAGTCCACGCGCTCCGATCTTCAGGCGGGCCTGAGGGAAGGCGCGCGGGGCGCGACAGGCAGCGCGCGCCATCTGCGGCTGCGCAGCGCGCTGGTGATCAGCGAAGTGAGCCTGGCGTGCGTGCTGCTCACCGGCGCCGGGCTGCTGCTGCGCAGTTTTTTGAATCTTCTCCGAACGGACCCCGGATTCCGCGCCGGCCACGTGGTGACGATGAGCGTAAGCCTGCCGCGGGAGACGTATCCGAACGGGCGGGCCGTCATGGATTTTTATTCGCGCTTCGAAGCGCGGCTGCGGGCGCTGCCTCCCGTGCGGGCCTCGGGGCTGGGCAGCGACCTGCCCTGGACCGGATACGACGACAACATGGGCGGATGGCAGATTGAGGGCAAGCAGCCGCCGCCGCACGACGAATTTCACGCCCGCTATCACGTCGCCAGCCCGGGCTATTTTCAGGCCCTCGGCATTCCGCTTGTGGCCGGACGCTTCTTCACCGGCGCCGACAGCGCCGAGGCTCCCAAGGTGCTGATCGTCAACCGGGCAATGGCGGAACGCTACTGGCCGGGCGAAAACGTGATTGGACGGCGCGTCAATTTCGACGGCGACCATCCGAGCGAGAAAGACTGGACCAGGATTGTCGGCGTCGTCGGGGACGTGAAGGACAGCCCGGAGAAGCCCGCGGCCGAGCCCGCGTTCTGGTGGCCGATGGAGCAGACCCAGGGCTTCCTGCGGGAGATGACGATCGCGGTGCGGACGGACAACGATCCGCCGCCGGTGGTCGGGGCGATTCGCCGCGTGGTGAGCGATTTAGATCCGTCGCTGGCGCTGGCCGATGTGCGGACGATGGACGACATCGCGGAGGCGGGGATCGCGGCGCCGCGCTTCACCTTGTTTCTGGTGGCGCTTTTCGCGGCGCTGGCCATCGCGCTGGCCGGGATCGGAGCCTACAGCGTGATCGCCTACTCGGTGAATCAGAGGGCGGCCGAGTTCGGGATGCGGATGGCGCTGGGAGCGCGGCCGTGGGACGTGATGCGTCTGGTGCTGGGGCACGGGCTCAGGCTGGCCGCTGTTGGCGTGGGCGCGGGGATGGCGGCTGGGCTGGCGCTCAGCCGCCTGCTGCGGAGCCTGCTGTACGAAGTAAGCCCGGTGGATCCGGCCACCTATTTCCTGGTGGCGCTGTTCGCGCTGGCCATCGCGGCGCTGGCCTGCTATCTGCCGGCGCGCAGGGCGACCCTGGCAGACCCGGCATCGGCGCTGCGGGCCGAGTGACGCCGCCGCGCACCGGCTTCAGAAGTGGAAGCGAACGCTGCCGTAAGCGGTGAACGGCGCGCCGGGGTAAGCCAGATCGTAGCCGCCGAACGAAGTTCCGAAGTAGCCTCCCGACGAGATGTACAGATACTCGTTGTACTGCCGATTCAGAATGTTCTGCGCGTTGAAGAGTAAGTCGACATGTTTGAACGGCACGGTGAGGCCGGCATTGAGCGTCGGGTAGCCGGCCATCGTATGCGTGCTCGGGGCGCCGACGGTGTTATCGAAAATGGTTTGTTGGCCGAGGTAGGCGAAGGAAGCGACCGGGATGATACTGATTCGCCCAAGCTTCCAGTTATAAGTTACCCCGGCGTTGAACGTGGACGCGGGTACATAGGAAACCGGCAGGCCGTTATAGGACAGGCCGCCGACGACGTAGCTGGTGTAGTGGGCCCCTTCGACGTTGCCGTTTATGAAGACGTGCACATTGGGGGCCGGGTCGTCGTCCAGGAAGTAATTCAGACCCTGGTAGCGTGCGGCGCCGTTGGCGGCGATGGTGTCGCCGTTGGCGAGGCCGATGTCGATTTCCTGGCTGCTATAGTCGACGCGATAAACATTGGCGCCATAAATCAGGTTGTTGGCCAGGCCTTTGCCTTCGGTGTGGATCTTGAAGCCGAACTGGCCGTAGCGGGCGCGGGACAGATGGTAGCTGTAAGGGTCGACGGACTGGAACAGCCCGCCCCCGCCGCCGAGCGAGGGGCTGCGAAGCGCTTCCATGTAGCCTCCGTAAAGGCTGAACCACGGCAGGAGGCGATAGCTCACATTGACGGAGGGTTCGAAGCCGTAGCGCCCCTGGTAGTTGTTGCAGGAGGCGCCCTGGTCCTTGGTGTTGCCGGGGGTGGAAGTGAGAGTGAAGGGGCACTGGGTGGTGAGAATCACGCCCGGAGCGAAATGAAAGTCCTGCAGTGAGTTGTTGTAGTAACTGGTGGCGAACCGGGCGTAGCGGCCGCCCGCGGTGATGTAGAGCTTGGAGGTTGGATGGAAAGTGTCCTGAATGGCGACCGCGCCGTCGGTCTGCCCGAAGTAGCCGGAACGGATCTTGCCGCCGATATTGGCCGTGTCGAAGGAACCGCCGTCGAGCGGATTGTAGAAGTTATTGCGGGTGTTGTAACTGGCGTGCAGGTAGTATGCCGAGACGGTCACCAGATTCATCGCGAAGTTGTGCGTAAGGCTGACCTGGTCGCCGAAGGTGTCGGTATGCGGGTTGTTCCACTCGTAGGCCTGCGGGCCGGGATTGTAGACATCGTCGAGGCGGTCATGGAGGCGGTGAATGTGGGTGTACCAGGTCAGGTTCTGGAGCTGGGTGTTGTCGTCGAGATGAATATATTCCCGGGCGTGCAGAATGCCCATGGAGTTGACGTCGTACTTGTTGTAGTTGGCGTAGGGCAGGGTGCTGTAGAAGCCGGAGGATTGCTGGCTATAGAGGAGCCCGTTGGGTGTGCCGTCCATGGTAACGCCGGCCACGGGGCTGGTGGGGATGACCTGGGAGCGGTAGCCGCCGCTGTGCACGTAGTAGCCGCCGAAGTCGAGGGTGTTTTGCTGGAAGGTCTTGATGGTCTTGCTGTAGATCGCCAGGTCTTTGCTGGGATTGCCGAAGCCGTCGGGGCCGTTGCGGAAATCGTCGCCTACTCCGCCGCCGCCGGCGACAATGGTCGACCATCCTTTATAAACGGGGCTGGCGTAGTCGAATTCCAGGTTCTTCTGGTTGTAACTGCCGTAGGACAAAAGTAAGTCGCCGTGTGACTGGCCGCCGGGCTGGAGGGGAGTGAACTCGACGGCGCCGCCGACATTGGTGTACCAGCGGTTGACCGGGTCGCCGGGGCCGTAAGTGATGACGGTGTCCTGGATAAGCTGCATCTCGGGAACCGTGGCGGATTGCCAGAGGCCGGTGGCGGGGTCGGCGATGGGGATGCCGTCGAAGGTGATGGCCAGGCTGGCGCCGCCGGTGTAGCCGTTGTAGCCGCCCCAGCCCTGGTTGATGCCGTTGATGGAGATGGTGTACTTGGTGGCGCCGGTGTTGCCGTAGCCGGTGACGTGAGCGCCCGGGGCGAGGCCGATGGTTTGTGCCGCTCCCGCGACAGGGCCCATTAGGTCCATCTGCGTGCGGTCAATCACGCGGAGGGTCTGGCCGGACTCGAAGACGTCCTCTTCGGAGGGCGGCGCCGTGGCGCCGGCCTGTGCGCCGCCGTTGACAACGACGGATTGCTGAACCGCGGACAGGTCCATACGGATGTCGGTGGAGCGGGCCTGGCCGGCGGCGAGGCCGACGTTGTCCAGGTGGAACGCCGCGAAGCCTGCCTCCACGGCCGAGATATTGTAGACGCCCGGGGCGAGGCCGGTGACCGAGTAGGCGCCGTTGGCGTCCGAGGTGACTCGGGTGGCGGAGTGATTGGCGGCGTTGACGACGGTGATTTGGGCCGCGGGGACGGCGGCGCCGGCGGGGTCGAGCACGCGGCCGGAGATCGAGGCCTGATCGGCGGCGGCGGCGAGAGTGGCGGCGGCGGCGAGCGCGGCGCAGAGGTTCAGCAACTGAGACACACGGTCCTCCCTTGAGGGTCGAGCAGAATGTTGTGGAAGTACACGAACGGCTGGGCGCCACCGACTCGGGTGGTCCGGAAGCCAAGGCTCTTAGTTAGTCTGGCGGGGCGATGTTACGAGACGATGAAGGAAAAATGAAGTTGCGGTGAGTAAGTGAGAAACTTCCGGCGCGGTTCAGGAGCGGAGTGCGGAAGCGAGGTCGGGGGACGGAGCCGCGGGGGCGGAGAATTCGCGGAACCAGAGCTCGATCATGAGCAGCGGGTACAGCCAGTGGCTGTTGTCGCGGCGGGCGGAGGCGTGCTCGGCCAGCAGGTGGGCGAGAAACTCCGGGCGCACGATGCCGCGGGCGCGAAACGACGAGCTTTCGAGGTGGTCGTGAAGGAACCCGCGGAGCGAGCCGCGGAACCAGGAGGCCAGCGGAAGGCCAAAGCCTTTCTTGGGGAGGCTGAGAATTTCCGCGGGAAGGCGGGAGCCGAGGGCGTCGGTGAGGAAGCGCTTGCCGCGGCCGTTGCGGAGGTTCCAGGAGTACGGGATGCGGGCGGCGAGGGCGGCCAGTTCGTGGTCGAGCATCGGGCTGCGCACTTCGAGCGAGTTCGCCATCGACATACGGTCCACTTTGACCAGCATGTCGCCGGTGAGCTTGGCGGCGGCTTCGAAGTAAAGCGCCTGTACGAGAATGTCGGGCTCATCGGGGAGCAGCGCGCCGGGGAAGGCTCGGTGAAGGAAGGCCGAGTCGGAGGGCAGCATCCAATCGGGATTGAGGAGGCGGCGGCGGAGGAAGTAGGGCGAATAGTTGAACTCGAAGTAGCGCTCGAGAGCGTTGGGGCGGCTGGCCATGCGGAGGAAGTTTTTTCCGTAGGCCGAGTAGGGGAGCCGGTCGGCGAGGAAGGACAGGACGCGGCGGAGCGGCTGTGGGACCTGGTCGAAGCGCGCGATACGCTCGAGGCCGGCCATGCTGTCGTAACCGGCGAAGAGCTCGTCGCCGCCGTCGCCGGTGAGGGCGACTTTGACGTGCTGCACGGCGAACTGGCTGACCAGGAAGGTGGGGATGGCGGAGGAGTCGCCGAAAGGCTCGTCGAAGAAATGGACGAGGCGGGGGACGAGCGAGACGCAGTCGGGGTTGAGGACGATTTCGTGGTGGTCGGTTTTGTATTTCTGCGCGACCATGCGGGCGTAGGGGAGCTCGTTGTGGCTGGCTTCTTCGAAGCCGATGGAGAAGGTTTTCACCGGCGCCGGGGACTGGAGCGCCATCGAAGCGACGACCGAGCTCGAGTCGATGCCGCCGCTTAAGAAAGCGCCCAGCGGAACGTCGGCGATCATGCGCAGGCGCACGGATTCGTCGAACACTTCCACCAGGCGGCTGCGGGCGGCCTCGGGCGTGAGATCGGGATCGGCCTGCGACGCGGGCACGGGATGCGTCCAGTAGCGGCCCTGCGCGGCGGAGCCGTTGGCCGGGTAGCGCAGCCAGCCGCCGGGGGCGAGCTTGCGGATGGCGCGGAAGGGGCTCAGCGGGTCGGGGATGTAGTTGAACTGGAGGTAGAGGCGGAGGGCGTCGGCGTCGATATCGAGCGGCACGCCGGCGGCGCGGAGGCATTTGAGCTCGCTGGCGAAGTAGATGCCGTGGGGCAGGACGGCGTAGTAAAGAGGTTTCTTGCCGAAGCGGTCGCGGGCGAGCAGGAGCGCGCGGCGGTTCGAGTCCCAGAGAGCGAAGGCGAACATGCCGCGCAGCCGCGCCAGGCCGGCCTCGCCTTCCTGTTCGTAGAGATGGACGAGGGTCTCGGTGTCGGAGTTGGTCTCGAAGCGGTGCCCTTGGGCCAGGAGGGTGGCGCGAAGCTCCCGGTAGTTGTAGATTTCGCCGTTGAAGACGACCCAGATCGAGCGGTCCTCATTCGAAAGCGGCTGGTGACCGGTGGAGAGGTCGATGATGCTGAGCCGGCGCATGCCGATTGCGCAGCCGCCGTCGATGTGGAATCCTTCGTCATCCGGGCCGCGGTGGCGGATGAGATCGCACATCGCTTTCACGGTGGCCGGGTTGGCGGCGGATTGGGGGAGAAAGTAGCCGGCGATGCCGCACATGAGGCGAGAGGCTCCGGAGACGGGGTGCGCCGGGCGGCGACGGCCGGGCGCGTTCCACGCTGCGCGTAAAACCTAACGATAGCATTGAGGATGGGGCGGCCGGAGTGGAGAGGAAAACGGCGGACCGGCCACGAAATGCGGGTATGCTGGGTCAGGAGAAAGCGCGGAGGATGGAGAATCGGGTGGCAACGGACGGGCACGGGCGCGAGGTGGCGGCCGGGGAGCGGTTTGGGTTCGGGGAGAACTGGGCGCGGTTTCTCAAACTGCTGGACGACAGCCGCATCCGGAGGGCGGAGGAATCGCTGCGCGAGATGCTGGGCGTGGAAAATCTGCGGGGGCTGAGCTTTCTGGATGCGGGCTCGGGGAGCGGGCTGTTCTCGCTGGCGGCGCGGAGGCTGGGGGCGCGCGTGCATTCCTTCGACTACGATCCGAACTCAGCCGCCTGCACGGCGGAGCTGAAGCGGCGGTATTTTCCGAATGACGAGGCGTGGATGGTGGAGCAGGCCTCGGTGCTCGATAAGGAGTATCTGGAGGGACTGGGGCAGTTTGACGTGGTGTATTCGTGGGGGGTGCTGCATCACACGGGGGCGATGTGGAAGGCGCTGGAGAACGCGGGCGGGCGCGTGGCCGGCGGCGGGAAGCTGTTCATCGCGATTTACAACCAGCAGGGGACGCCGAGCCGGCGGTGGCTCAAGGTGAAGAAGGCGTACAACCGGCTCCCGGGCGGGCTGCGGTTTCTGGTGCTCTGGCCCGTGGCGGCGCACTTGTGGTGGCGGCCGTTTGTGAAAGATCTGCTGAAGGGCCGGCCGATGGCGATGTGGCGGAGCTACTCGTCGCTGCGCGGCATGGATCCGTGGCGCGACATGGTGGACTGGGTGGGCGGGCTGCCGTTTGAAGTGGCGAAGCCGGAGGAGATTTTCGAGTTTTACAAAGCGCGGGGGTTCCGGCTGGAGAAGCTGGCGACGGCGGGCGGGAGCCTGGGCTGCAACGAATTCGTGTTTCAAAAAACGGACTGAGGGGCCAACGGCTGGTGGGGCGCGACTGGGGCGGGATCGGATTCCGGCTGAGGCAGGAGCTGCGGAACGGGGCGCGGTGGATGGTGGCCGC